>PLAY01000020.1 GCA_003134375.1 Limisphaerales bacterium
GTATTATTTAATATGCTCTAATTTTGTTTGTCCATCCCGCATTAGCCGCAATTGCATCAAATGCCTCGAAAAATCTTTCTCCGGGCGTGTTATTTCAATGGTTCCAAAAACACTTTCCGAATTTCAATTTCGCCGCCTTCGCTTTGGATGCCGACAAAGCCCGAGGAAATGGTGCATTCGGTCGTTTCGTTCATGAATTTGCCGTTGATGCAGGCTTTCACGCTGTTGCCGGCGCAAACGGTCACGTTGGTGTCCCATTCGCCGACGGGTTTTTCATTTGATTTGTCGTGCATGGGAACGGGCGTGTTTTTGTCCATGCCCTTGTGTTCCTTGCTTTCCGCGCCCTCCATCAAAAATAAATCGCCTTGCCGGCCGGATTTGCCCTGGTTCTGGATGCACATCGGCCAGACCTGGTCCGGCAATTGCATGTGGACGAAGATGCCGGTGTTGTCGGCCTTCGGCGCGACAGTCACGAAACGCCACTCCACCGTGAGCTGGTAATCGCGATAAGCCTGTTGGGTGCGCAAGTAGCCGTTCGGTTTGCCGGTGCAATGAATCACACCATTGGTAACGGTCCAGGTCAGCGCGGGGTTGGCGTTTGACCTCAGGCAAAATGTCCAGCCGGTGAAGTCTTTGCCGTTAAACAACTCGACATGACCGGCCGGAACAATGGGCCTGCCCGTTTCTTCCGTCGCACCAATTCCAGAGGACAAAAATGCGAGTACGATTGCAGCAACGGCCACGATTTCAAATCCCAGGTTCTTTTTCATGGGCAAAGAATTGGGACGCTGCGGTTTTCGAGTCAAGTGCGATAGCAGGCTGCGGAGGTCAATACCATGGCCGCGCCGTGCCGGTCGCCGGGGGAATCCAAAACCTTTTACGGCTTCAGGTTGGCATAAGTCCTGGCTTCGGCTTCGGTGATCCGGCCATCTTTGTTGGCGTCGCAAATGGCCACCGCCTCGTTGAATTCCGCATTTGGCCCGGGGACCACTTTGCGTTCGGACTTATAAATGATGGGAATATGGACGGTGGTCGTGCTTTCGGTTGTTTTTTGATTGGCGGAGTTTTTGCTCAACGTCTCATAAAACAGCCGGGCCGCCGCATCGTTTTCGAACTCAATCCTGGTTCGCTCCACGTTCTGGTACACAATGGATTTAGTGGTGCAGCCGCAAAGGAGGATGCCCGAAACGGCAAGGATGATGATTTTTTCGTTCATGGGTGGTTTGGTTGGGTGAAGGTTGTTGATGGTTTTGATGCGGAGTTGGATTTATTTTGCCAGTTCACGCAAAGCGGCATCGCGTTGGCGGATTTCATCCGTAAAAAATCGCGTCCTGACGGGCGGGAGTCAAGCGCGATGGTAAGAATGTGTAAATGCGGAGGCATCGCCGAACAGTTGCGGACCGGGACCGCGTTCGGTTCACTGGACGTCCTTGCCGCGCCGGAAGCGGATGCCGCCGTTGACGGTGCTGGCTTTGACATGGGCGCCGCCGTTGCCCAGCTTGCCTTTCAGGTTGCTGCCCACCGGGAATTCCTTTTTCACCACCAACGAAGCGAATTCGCTGCTTATGCCGCCATTGAGGGTGCTGGCCGAGACTTGCGCATCGGCGTTCGACGGCAAGATCGCTTCAATCCGGCCGTTTACGGCATCCAGCGACACGGATTGACCGCGGCCAAGCGAAGCCAGTTGGGCTTCAATCCGGCCGTTGACCGTGGAAAGTTTCAGGTTGCCGACCGCGCCGCTGATCTGTGTCTCGCCGTTGACCGTGGACGCCTCGATGTCGCCGGAGACATCCTCAATCACGATGTGCCCATTGACGCTGGAGATGTTCTTCAGGCGCGCGTTTTGCGGGACCTGGATTGCGTAATCCACAATGCCATCGTTTCGTTTGCTGTTTTTGAACCAGAGCCAGCTCCACGGGAAGCCGGTCACGCTCGACGGCTGCTCCGTGTGGATGAGGATCTCGTCCGGTCTCGAATTAATAATGATCTTGGCGGCTTCAACGCTTTCCCTGGTCTTGCCGTGTTTGAGGGCTTTGATGGCCACTTCGTGGCGGTCCCAGCCGGCGATTTCGATCCGGCCGTTGACATTGTCGAGGCTGAGCCGGCCATTGGCGGCGAGCGGGAGCGTCCGGTTGAAGTCCTGCTGAAACTCATCCTTCGTCAAAAGGTTGCCGATGATTTTTGTTTTTTGGACATGAGGTTCACTCAGCGTTCCGGCAGTCATCGGTTGCGACGACATTGTCGCGCTGGCCGGTGTTGGCGGCACTGGCGGCGCTGGTGCCACCGGCGACGTTGGCGGTGTTGGTGCCACGACATAATGCACTTTCGAGGCCGTGAGATTCAATGAGCCATTAGGATTGGTTTGGAGTTGCACCTTGTCAGTTGTGAGTCTGCCGTTGGTGGTTTCGATCACAACCTGACCGTTCTGCGACGAAATGTTCAAAGTTTTGCTGGAATCTCCGTGGGTGGCCGGGACGATGAGGGCGTTGCTGTCGGTTTGAATTGGTACGGCCGGGGGCGCCGGCAGGATTTCAATGCCGTTGATTTCGGGATTTTCCTGCTGGTGGATGAAGTAAATGTTCAGTTTGCCATCGGTCACTTCCACAGTGACGGTTTCGACGCAGGCGCGCTGGGCGCCGCCAGCCCTGGCCCAGACATCGAAATCCTTGAATTCATGGCCTTCCACAATGAACGTGAATACCCGCCCGCCCGGCCCCTTGATGGCGTCGTAGGTTTCGGCGAAATGCAGTTTGACAACATATTTGCCATTCGGAACGGGGTATGCAAACGAGGTCATGCCGTATCTTTCACTTTGGTACAGCGTCGGGTCCTCGGTGTTGGCGATCGCCAGGTGGTCGGAACGTTCCGTGGTTTCACCGTCAGGAAAACCCTGGTCCGCCAACCACAAGTTGCCTTCCGAATCCGTCAACGGCCGGGACGAGCCGGCTTTGATGCGAACCGGCGGAGGCGCGGACGCGGCATTCTCCGGCGCTACCGGTGACACAGGTATCGCCATTTCACCAGTCGTTGAATCGCTGGCGTCGTCCATGCGTGCAGTTATGCCGGGTTTCCCGCCGATTGGCGATATTCCTCCAACCACCTCACGCACAAGCACGACGGTACAAAAGAGGCCGATGACAATCACGCCCGCCACGGCGGCCAGGAGCCACGGCCACAGGCCGGTCCGGGACGGGGGCGAAACGGTTGCCCGCGCAAACGTTTCCCGGACGTCCTGGCGCGCCAAAATGATGAGTGCCCAGATGCCGATGGGCAGACTGACGAGGCTGCAGGCCACGATGGAAATGATCCCGGCGGCCACGGCCCAGGCGTAGCTCCGGAGCCGCAACATCTGATAGCCGCCGAACAGGATCAGCAAACCCGGAACCAGTTTAAAAAGTACGATCCCGAAAATTACCAGCGAACCCCTGCCACTGAAGAAATGCTCGCCCATGATTTTGTCCAGCCATTGACTGCCACCCGGCAGCAGAAAAAGTGCATTATTAAAGGCTGATAACAATTTCCACAAACCGGCGATCATGAGACCCACAGCGGGCGCAACAATCTTGCCGGTGCCGTTGACGGGCGTTTTTTCATGGGCCATCGGCGCCGGTTGGGGGCCGGCGGCTGAAGGAGCGGCTCCACCCGGCGGCGGGGGTGACGGCGGATTGGCCAGCGGGCTGACAGCGGTATTCAATTCGCCGGCCTGCGGGTGAAGCCAGTTGGTGATTCTCCTTCCCTGGCCGTCGGTGAACGCCTTGCAGAGGATCAAAATCCAGTCAATCGTGGCCCAAATGAAGCAGCCAAGCATCAGGAACCCGAGCAAAATTCCCGTAGTCGGTTGCGGGGCGTTAGTGGCGCAGGCAATGATCAGGAGGATGCATCCGCCAAAGGCACCCAACTGGAGGAATGCGGATCCGATTTTTCCCACATAGAACCGGTGCGCACCGAACAAGCCGAAGGGAAAGGCCAGCAGCAGCGCCGGGAGCAGGGCCTTGTCACTGGTCGTTTTGCCAGCCGCTTGAGAAAAAGCCCCAGTCCGGGCTGCAAATCCTGCTGCCCCCGGGGGCACTGTTCCCGAAATTGTTTCCACGTCCGTCTTGAGCTGGTTCGCCTGCTGGTAACGCCGCGCCGGTTCCTTCTCCAGCGTGTGTAGCACCACTTCGTCGAGCCGCACGTCAATTTGAACCTTCTTGGACGGAGGCGCGAATTTGCCCAGCGGCAGCTCGCCGGTGAGCATTTCGTAAAACACCACGCCGAGCGAATAGATGTCCGCGCGATGATCCACCGTCAGCGGCTTTTCCAACTGTTCGGGCGCCATGTAATGCGGCGTGCCCACCACGTCCTTCGCGCCCGTGAGCGCCTGCCGTCCGTCCCCGACGCCCATCATCTTGGCGATGCCGAAGTCCGCGATTTTCACCCGGCCCGATTTTTCCAGCAGAATGTTCTCCGGCTTGATGTCGCGGTGGACGACGCCCTGTTCGTGGGCGTATTGGAGCGCCTCGCAAATCATCGGCACAATAGTCAGCGCCTGGTCCGGCGGCATCTTCCCGGCCAGCAGCAACTGGCGCAGATTCAGGCCGTCCACAAATTCCATCACCAGATAACAATGCCCGCCCGCCTCGCCGAAGTCGTGGACGGTAACGATGTTCGGATGATTCAACCGCGCCAGGGCCTGGGCTTCGCGCGTGAACCGTTCGACGAATTGCCCGTCCTGGTCCTTTTCCTGGGCCAGGATTTTGAGCGCGACGATGCGGTTCAAACGCGGCTGCCGGGCCTTGTACACCACGCCCATGCCGCCGCGGCCGAGACATTCGAGGATTTCCAGTTGGGGAAACAACGCCGCGATTTCGGCGGGCGTGAGCGGCGGTTGGATGATTTTGGTTCCCTGCGGACCGGCCCCGCCCGGTCCCTCTGTTTGTGAGGCGAGGCCGGCCTTGAGCATGCATTCGGGGCAAATGTCTCCCAACGCCGTGGGCGGCACCGGTTTCCCGCAATGCGGACATTTTTTTTCGTCAGTCATATCATCGTTTCCTTCACCCCATACAAAGGAAGAATCGGCCAAAGGTTACATAAATCATGAAACGTGAGGCGTGATTCGTGAACCCGGATTCACGCCTCACGCCTCACGTTTTACGTTTCACCCTCCCGCCAGCGTCCGGAAGAGATACCGCAGTTCGTCCTCCACTTCGTCCGGGCCCGAGACGGTGTCGGCAATGGTTTCGCGCAGCAATGTGCGGTAACGCTGGCGCAACCGATGCACGGCCACTTTCACTGCGCCTTCGGTCAGGGCCAGTTGCCGTGCCAGTTCGGCGTAGGGCGCGGCATCGCTCGCCCCGGCCAGTGCGGTGCGCAGGGCGTCGAACAGCGTGCCTTTGCCCTGCGCGCGATATTCCTCTCCCAATTGCTGGTACACCTGTTCGAGCAGCGTGATGGCCCAGCGATGTTCAAACGCCTTTTCCGGCGTGAAATTTTCCGCCGGGATTTCGCCCAGCCGCGTCTCGGCGCTTTGAAAATCGAGCGAAATCACCTTTCCGCCGCCGCGTTTTTGCGCCCGTGCCTTGTCCCATTCGTCGGAGAGGAAATGATTCATGCTGGCGAGGAAAAAGGAACGAAACCGGCCCTTCTCCGGCGCGACGGCGGCCACGGCGTTGCGCTCCAGCAAACGGGCGAAAAACGCCTGCGTGAGGTCCTGGGCGTCTTCGGACGAATAGCCGCGCCGTCGCACGTAAGCGTAGAGCGGAGGCCAGTAGGTCTGGCATAGATTTTCCAGCGCCGCGCGGGCGCGGGTGGTATCGCTGCGCCCCGCCGTCAGCACCACCGACCAGTGCGTGGTGACAAAAACCTGGCGGGGTGACGGTTCATTGCCCGGTGACGTGGTTCCCGTTCCAGTGGCTGATGAGGACGTGCTCACGCCGGCAGACTAGCCGCCGGCGCGAAAAGCGCAAGACGATGGACGCCTTGCGCCGTTTCCGGGTGCGGGCGGAGCTAGCTGGACTTGGTCTGGAACACCAGCAAATAGGGCACGGCAGAATGGCCTTGCGCGTCCTTGAAGCCGTGAAAATTCTGGCTGTTGATCCACCAGCCGTAGGTTTTGCCGGGTTCCAGTTTGACTTTCATCACACAGGTCTTGTGGTCGGCTTCGTAATGCGGTTTCCCGATGCTTTCCGGCGTGGAATCTTTCCAGGCTGATGACCAGCTCCAGGATTGGTCTGTCATCTCCTTGCTGAAGGTAACCTTGATTTCGACTATGCCGGGCGAAACGTCCTTGGTGCCGGCTTCCGGCACGGTTTTCACGACGACGGGTGCCATGGAATCAACGTCCTGCGCCTGACCGATCGACGGCGCGAATTGACAGATCGCGCCGATGATGAGGGTGGTGAGCAATGCTTTTGTTTTCATAGTTTGCTTTTCAATTTTGTTTGGTCTGGAAAATCAGCAGATACGGAACCGCCGGCCGGCCGGCAAGATCGGTGAAATTCTTGAATTTGTCGCTGTTCAGCCACCAGGCATAAGTTCGTCCCGGCTCCAGCCGGACTTTCATGACACAGGTGCGTTGGTCGGCCAGATAGTGCGGCGGGCCGATGCTTTCCGGCGTTGAATTCTGCCACGCCGTGGACCAGCTCCACGAACCATCGGCCATTTCCTTGCTGAACCGCACGCGAATCTCTGTTTCGCCCGGTTGAACGTCACGCGTGCCGGCAATGGGCTGCGTTTCGACGACGACGGGCGGTTGATCGGCCAGAATGGACTCGTCTCCAGACGCAGCGCTGGCAGTCTGCGCCAATTTACTTTTGAGATCGTCCAGAGCGGCCTGCTGTGATTCCAGTTGAGCTTTCAGGCCGGCTAAAAGTCCTGCCATAAGGTCATCAATCTTTTTGTTCGTCGCGGCGATGTAGTCATTAAGTTGTTGCACCTTCGGGTTGGAATTGTTGGTCGTGTCCAGAAGTTTTAGCTGTAGTTGAGCCATGTCCAAATCCCGCAGCAGTCTATCAAGCAATGAATCTTTAGTTACTTCTGGCAGCACATCGCGAAGTTGAGCATTGTCCAGTTTGGATAGCACCTCCAACTGTGCTCGGCGTCGAATAATTTGCGCCTTGGCAGCAAATATCTGTTCATTCAATTTGGGTTGGTTGACCAATTGTTCCGGAGAGACGTGTGTGCCTTGATTGGGCTTAACAACATCAAGTTTGCCTTCTTCAAGGACCTCGGCTTTGGGAAACGAGGCTTGGCCGATGAAATCGGATTTGACCGAAAGAAGATGCGGCGACCAGAAACCAAATAGAATCCCAATTGTCATGACAATCATCCATGGCACCGCGGATTTCACCGCTCGTCGGGCTTCGGGCGTCTTCGTCTTTATGGCCCGATAAACGACAAAAAGAAATCCCATGGAGCCGAACACCGCGAGGATTTCAAAGCTCAAACGGAAATAACTCCACGTCCTGGCGCCGATTGCTTCCGAGCTCATGCCGAGGAGAAGCACCAGGCAAACGACCACCATTGCCGCGCCAATCGCCACGAACTGAACCAAGACATTGCTAAATGGAGCTGGAAACGACGCGTGAAGTCCCTGGCTATTTTCCGCCTTTTCAGTTTGAGCCTCCTCACGTCGGCTCCTACTGGATTCCGGTGTCGCTGCAATCGTTTCCACCTGCGTCTTGACTTCACTGACTTGCTGATAGCGGCGTTGCGGCTCCTTTTCCAACGAGCGCATCACGACTTCGTCCAAGCGCACATCCACCTGAACCCTTTGCGAAGGCGGCTGGAATTTCCCCAGCGGCAGCTCGCCGGTGAGCATTTCGTAAAACACCACGCCCAGCGAATAAATGTCAGCCCGGTGATCCACGGTCTGCGGCTTCTCAATCTGTTCCGGCGCCATGTAATACGGTGTGCCCACCACGTCCTTCGCGCCGGTGAGCGAAACAGCCTTTGGCACCTGGCCGATGATTTTCGCGATGCCAAAGTCGGCGATTTTCACCTGTCCCTTTTTGTTGAGCAGGATGTTCTCCGGTTTGATGTCGCGGTGGACGATGCCCTGGTCGTGGGCGTATTGCAGCGCCTCGCAAATCTTCGGCACAATCGTCAGCGCCTGTCCCGGCGCCATCTTGCCGTTCAGCAGCAACTGGCGCAGATTCAGGCCGTCCACAAATTCCATCAGCAGGTAATGTAGGACAGGCGTCGCGCCGGTCTCTAACTTCTCATCCTGCTTTTCAGATGAAGACAGGCTGGAAGCCTGTCCTACGGTGCCAAAATCATAAACCGTCACGATGTTCGGATGATGCAACCGCGCCAGCGCGCGCGCTTCACGCTCGAAACGCTCGGCGAATTTCGGGTCGTCCTGCTTCTCGGGTGACAGGATCTTCAGCGCCACGAGCCGGTCCAGCCGGGGCTGGCGGGCCTTATAGACCGCGCCCATGCCGCCGCGTCCGAGACATTCGAGAACTTCCAGTTGCGGAAACAGTTTGGCAATTTCGGCGGGCGGCAATGGCGGTGCGGGCGGCGGCTTGTTGACGGGCGTGCCGGGCGGATCGGTTTCGCCGGGGACTTCCGTTTGCGTGGCCAAATTCAGCGCCACAAGGCAACGCGGGCAAAGGCCCTCCGGCGCGTCCGGTGGCAGCGGCACGCCGCAACGATTGCATTTTGGCGAAGTTTCGCTCATTACCTGTTACTTAAGAAAATCCGGCGGGTTGTTACACGGATTTGGCTACTTGCTCAACACCGTGAGCAAATGCCGCAATTCCTCGTCAATGTCCTCGCCTTCGGCCAGCGTGTGGGCGATTTCCTCGCGGAACAATTCCCGGTAACGCTTCCGCAGCCGATGCACGGCCACGCGCAACGTGCTTTCGCTCATCCCCAATTCGACGGCGACGGCCGGGCAGGGGATCTCGCGTTTGTCAGCGGTGAGAAAAGTTTTCAGCCGGTCAAACTCGCCGGTTTTGCCCGCCGGCTCGAACTCCGCCCGCAACCGCGCCATCGTCTGTTCCAGCAGGGTCAATGCCCAGCGGCGATCATACAACCGGTCGGGTGAAATTTCCCCGGCGGTGGTTTCGGCCTTGAATTTTCGCTCGGCCAGTTCCGTATCCAGCGGAACATGCGTCTGGCCGCCGCCGCGTTTCTGGGCGCGCACCCGGTCCCATTCGTTCGCCAGAAATCGTTTGAGCGCGATCAGCAAAAAACTGCGGAAGCGTCCGCGTTCCGGTTCCGCCGCCTCGAGAAAATTCTTTTCCAGCAGCCGCGCGAAAAACGCCTGCGTCAGATCCTCGGCATTTTCCTTGGATTGTCCGGTGCGCCGGACATAGGCGTAAAGCGGGTACCAATAAGCGCGGCAAAGTTTTTCCAGCGCGTCGGCGGATTGCGGCGAATTTTTGTCGCGCGCCGAGAGCACGAGCGACCAGTGCGTGGTGACAAAGACCGGCTGGCGCGGCGCATCACTCCCGGTTGAAGTTGTGCCTGGTGTCGCAGTATGCGAGGGGGCGCTCACGCCCCAAACTTAACGAACTGAAGCTGAATCGCAAGCGTCCGCAATCCAGGAGAGGTCCTGGTTCATGGATGCGTTGGCGAAGCGGCGGTCGCAACGTCTTTCACCGAAACGAACTGGTCCTGTGGATCAAACGTGAAGACCTGGTTGTTCGTCACGGTGTCCTTGTCCCAGATCTTCGCGCGGTATTTGTAGCGGATGGACGAGTTCCCCTTGTCGTCCGTGCTCACCTGGCCCCACTCAATCGTGTCACGCGCGGTGATGTCCCGGTAGTTGTGCGCAAAGAAGTTTTCGACCAGGGCTTTCAGACGTTGTTCGCCCGCGCCGGTTGAAGTCCCCGTGCGGAACGTGAGAAGATAAGGCACGGCCGGTTTGCCGTTGGTATCTGTGAAGCGCTTGAACTTGCCGTTGTTCAGCCAGATGGCGTAGAACTTGTCAGGCTTCAAGTTCACGGGAAGCACACAGGTGCAGCCATCCGACAGATAGCGCGGCTCGCCGATGGTCTCGGGATAATTTTCCTCGTTCCAGATGCTCCAGGACCAACTGCCGTCCTGCATCGGTTTGCTGTAGGTGGCCCGGATTTCCGTCAGGGCAGGATCAACCCCCGCCCCGCCCGCCATGGGAACCGTGCGCACCACCACGGGCGGGGCTGATTCGAGCGAAATTTTCTCTGTGCCCTCGTCCAGATGCCGGATCCAAGTCAGCGGTTTTTCCAGCCCGAACGTCGCGCATTCCTGGACCCGGTCTGCGTCCTTGATTTTCAGGGCTTTCTGATACCACGGGATGGCCTCGTTCCGGTTCCCCGCCCGGTCTTCGATGTAACCCAGATAGACATAGACGTAACAGAGCGACTGGGAGTCGAGGGTGTCCTTGTCCTTCTCGACAATCTCCAGCAGCAGTTTTTTAGCCTGAACGGTGTCCTTCTGTTCCCCGGTCAACGCTACCCGCGCTTTTTGAAGTTTCATTTCTCCGGCGCTTTCGGCGGCCAGGAGCGGACCGACCAGCAGGTACGCCAGGCAAATCGCGATGGCCGGCCTCATTATGTATTGCAGCAAGGCAAAGATTCGTTTCATAGGTGAAGTTTTGGTTGTGGATTGTATTGGTTGTGGATTGTTGACGGATATCGGGTCATTTCCGGGTTTCGAAAATCAGCAGATACGGCACCGCCGGCTGGCCGTTGGTGTCCTTGAAGTCGTGGAACTTGCCGCTGTTGAGCCAGATAGCGTAAACTCTGCCTGGCTTGAGCTTCACCGGCAGCGCGCAGGTCCGGCCATCCTCCAGGTAGTGCGCCGAACCGGTCGTCTCGGGATAATACTCTTCATACTCTTCACCCCAGGCGGACCATGACCAACTGCCGTCTTGCATCAGCTTGCTGAAGGTGACCTGGAGTTCGGTCAACGCGGGATCAACCCCCGCTGTGCCGGATTCGGGAACCGTTTTAATAATTACGGGCGGTGCTGTTGGAACCGGCGCTTTGGCCGCGTCATGGGGTTCGTTGGCAACCGCTCCGGCGGCAGGTTTGGTTTCGCCCGGTCCCGGGTTCAGGTATGCTTTTACGGAAAAAAAGCCGACGAGAACCACCGTTAGAATCAGCACCACACCACCAACGATGATGGGGGCGATTTTTCTGCCGGCTGGTTCACCAAATAGGATGTGATGTTTGAGGCGATGAACGCTTTCAATCAGAACGGCGAAGCCAATGAACCCGAAGAATCCGGAGAAACCGAACATCCATTTCAACCCGGGAATGAAGCCCAACGCGGCCAAACAACCCAGGACCCATCCGGTGCGAGCAACATTGAGCGCAAACCGGGAGGTAAAAGTTAACCCGCCCGAAGGCGGAAACAGCGGAGTGCCAGTAACGGTTTTGTTGAGAGTTGTTGACACGGCTTGCGGGGCTGAAGTTTGCGCAATCGTCTCCACCCGCGTTTTGACTTCACTGACGTGCTGATAACGGCGTTGGGGCTCCTTTTCCAACGAGCGCATCACGATTTCATCCAAGCGCACATCCACCTGCACCCTTTGCGACGGCGGCTGGAATTTTCCGAGCGGCAGTTCGCCGGTGAGCATTTCGTAGAACACAACGCCCAGCGAATAAATATCCGCGCGATGATCCACGGTCTGCGGTTTCTCGATCTGCTCCGGCGCCATGTAATGCGGCGTGCCCACCACGTCGCGCGCGCCGGTCAGCCGGAAATCCTTCGGTTCCTGCCCCAGGATTTTCGCCAGGCCGAAGTCGGCGATTTTCACCCGGCCTTTTTTATCGAGCAAAATGTTTTCCGGTTTTATGTCGCGGTGGACGATGCCTTCGTCATGCGCAAACTGGAGAGCGGCGCAGATTTGTGGGATGATTTCCAGCGCCTCGCGTGGCGGAAGTTTGCCGGCCTGCTCGATCTGCCGCAGGTTCGGACCGTCCACGTATTCCATGACGAAAAAGTGTAGGACAGACGTCGCGCCTGTCTCTGATTTCCCGCCGGATATTTCAGATGGAGACAGGCTGGAAGCCTGTCCTACGGTGCCGAAATCATGCACCGCAACAATGTTCGGATGACTGAGCTTGGCGAGCGCGCGCGCTTCGCGGGTGAACCGTTCGGCAAAGTCCAGGTCGCCGCCGGAACGCGGCGCGAGGATTTTTAGCGCGACGAACCGGTCCAGCGCTGGCTGGCGCGCCTTGTAAACCGCGCCCATGCCGCCCTTGCCGATGAGTTCAAAGATTTCGAGTTGCGGAAAAAGTTTTGCCAGATCGGGGATCGTGGGCGGTGTGAACGGCGGGGTGCCGGGTGGCGCGCCGCCTTCAGTCGCGATGCCGCGTTGCAGCAGGCAGGCCGGGCAAAGCCCTTCCGACACATCCGGTTTCAGTTCCGCGCCGCATTGCGGGCATTTGCGGGGGATGATTTGGGTTGGCGGAGTGGGTGCCGGAGCGGGATTTTTTCTCATACCAATCTTTTCAAGAATGAGGCCAAAAATACCGAGCTCGATCCTAGCCCTGCGTTTGATTTGTATTGCGATAAAGCAGGCGATTACGGCAATGACCAGCCATGTCAAAACGAACACTCCGCCACCTGCGTCTGCGAAAATTATGTTTTTCATAGCTGCTATTTCGATTCTGTTCCCGTTGAGCGTTTTGCACCTGCGCAACGCCTTCATTCCTTACTGAAGAAAAACCAGCCAAAGGTTACGGAAATTCTTAACCGCAAAGAACGCAAGGAACTCAAAGATCAAAACTAATTCCCAATCTCTGAAGAAAGTAATGCTTTGCGATCTCGGCGTTCTTTGTGGTTGAGTTCATCCGCCTGCCAGCGCCGCAAACAGGCTCCGGATTTCGTCCTCCACCTCGCCGGGGCTGGCGACGGTGTCCGCAATTTCCGCGCGGAGCACTTCGCGGTAACGCTGCCGCAGGCGATGCACCGCCACTTTCACCGCCCCTTCGCTGGTGCCCAGTTGCGCGGCGATGTCCGCGTAACGAACCGTCCGGCTCGCCTCGGTCAGCGTGGGTTTCAATTGCTCGAATAGATTTTCCTTGCCGTCACGGGCATATTCGTCGCGGAGCCGGCGCAGCACCTGGTCGAGCAGCGTCAGCGCCCAGCGCCGCTCGTAAATTTTCTCGGCGGTGAGGTGGTCCGCCGGGTCAATGCCGCATTTCGATTCGGCGGTGGAAGCATCAATGGGAATGGGCACCTGTCCGCCGCCGCGTTTTTGCGCCCGGGCCTTGTGCCATTCGTTGGCGAGGAAATGTTTCAACGCCGCCAGCAGGAACGAACGGAACCGGCCGCGGTTGCGGTCCACGCCGGCGAACTGATTTTTTTCCAGCAGCCGCGCGAAAAATTCCTGGGTCAAATCCTGCGCGTCGTGCGGATTGTGCCCCTGCCGCCGCACAAAAGCGTAAATCGGAAACCAGTAGGCGCGGCAGAGTTGTTCCAACGCATTGCGAGCGTGCGTGGTTTCATTGCCCCCGGCGGAAACCACGAGCGACCAATGCGTGGTGACAAACGCCGGCCGCGGTGGCGGTTCGGCGCCGGCGGAAGTTGAGCCGGGATCGGTCTGATTGGAAGTGGTCACCGGCGCGAACGTAACGCCGTTCGCGCTGAAAACGCAAGCCCACGCAGTCCGTGCGAGCATTGATGCGAATGGAGGAACAACGGAGAAAAGCGCCAGAATAGCCTAACCCCATCCGGCCAGCGCGCCAGCGTTTGGACTGCGAGTGCTTTAGCACCGCTTTTGTATCAATGCGAATTGGCCGACGTTCAGGATTCCGCAGCACCATGATTTCCCGCGAGGCAAAGCGGCGGTAAACCGCGCGCAGTCCAGACGCTTCGCGAGGTTCATGCGCGTCTATCGGGAGCAGTGGCCGACCGCCATTCCTTTACTTAAATCGTTTGCAGTTTACATTTTACCTGCTCGAAAACCTTCGCAGGTGCAATGCGATTTCAGGCAGGGCGAGCAGGGGAGGTCCAAGCGCAGCACATTTTCCAAATGACCATGCGGACCGGTGCGGCGCGGTTCCAGGATGCCTTTCATCCCATAGCCGCCGGGATCGATAGTAATCCGTTTTACTTCCTCGATACCGAGGCGCCCTTCCGGCGGCCAGCAACGGCGAGCACGCCGATGAGAACCAAGCCGACGCCCAAGGCCGACAGGGTGATATACGAAGGCAGGCCGATCGGGACCTTGAAGACGAATTCGACCAATTGCGTGTCGGGTTCGACTTCGACGCGCGCGAATGGCAGGCCGATGGGGATCTGGAAGGTGAACTCGACGATATGGGTGCCGGGCGCGAGTTGGACACCGCGCATGATATAGTTGCAGCGCAGCAAAGATGCTGGCTGGCCATCGACAATGACCCTCCAAGCCGGATCGAATCGGTCGTTAAGCAACAGCACCGAGGCGAAATCGGCTTTGGTCTTGAGCACGATGTGTTTCGAGGCGTAACTGGCGAACTCGACCGTCCCTTCCTGAGCGGCATTCCGGTCGGCGCTTTCCGTCGCCTGGCTGCCGGGCAGGGCGGTATTGACCAGCACAGTTTGTTCCGGGTCGAAACTGGCACTGCCCAGTTGTTCCAGGGTCGCCTGATCGTTCGTAATGACCTGCCAATGGGAATAAATTTTGGCGCGCGGCAGCGCGCCGAAGAACTCGAAGATGGCATATTGGCCATTGGTGTTAAAGACCGCCGTGAGATCTTCGAGTTTGGCCGGGCTTTGCCCGCGTGGCACTATCTCGAAACTTCGGGCGATGCGGAAGCGGTGCAGCGCGGGGTCGAGTTCGGCATTGAGCGGGTCGAGGGACGAAGCGGAGCCGAGCAGGTAGCGGGTGTTGGTCAATTGCCAGCGGCGGGTCATGCGGAACAGCGTGTTCGAGCCTTGAGGGCGGAGCGCGGTTTCGAAGGCGGCCAGGTTCTCGGGCATGCGCGGTTGCTGGACGATGTCGAGCGATTGGATGTTGTAATAGAGAAAATGATGTTGAGCCCACTCAATGTGGTAGAGCGTGTCCAGCAAAGACGGCTGCTGCGGACCGGGGAATCGAAGCGCTGCGACCCTGTGCTCATAGGGTTTCTCCCGGAAAAACTCGATGACGTCGTTGGTGGCGTATTTCTGCCGGTAATCCCAGTGAACGATCCAGGGCAGGTTGGCGCGGCCGAGGTCAAAGACCACCAGCAAACCCAGCAGCCAAGCGCCCCATTTGGCACGCGGCCCGGCAAAGACGCCGCCGAGGATCAGCGTCAGCAGGCCGGCAGCCAAAGCGAAGCGCAGCACAAACCAACCAGCCTGGCCGATGCTGAAAGCGGCGATGAGATGTGCCTGTTGCTCGTCGAATCCGCCCGTCTGGATGTGGCGTTCGAGCGGTTCCCGGAAGCTGGCATAGATGATCCAGGCCACCAGACTCAGCCCCAGCACCAGCGCGCAGCCGATGGCCCAACGCCGATCGAATCGGCTGGCCCGGGACCACCAGTTCCTGGGCCGGTCGCCCGGAGGAAGGGAGCTTGCGGATGCCAGGTATTGCCGCCACAAGGCGTTGAGGCCATAGGCGAAGATCATCGACACGGAAAAAATCATCGGGTTGAGGAATTTGATCGGGTTGCGGATGGTTGAGAAGTACGGCAGCGCATAAAGCAGGCGGTAAAACGGCGCGAAACGGCCAAAGGCGAACAGGAGACAGACGATGCCCAGCCCACTCCAGAACCACAGCAGCTTCCGCTCGAACAGTGTGAAGACGGAATCCTTTTTGCGAAACGCCTGGATCCCCGCCCAAAGCGCCACCAGCGCAACCGGCACGCCCAGGTAATAGCCGCCGCCGGAGAAACGCATGAGCCCCTGCGGTTGCTCCCCCTGCCGGTCGTTGTTACGCCAGCGGTCAATCGCCGGATCGGATCCAATCCTGCCCCAGTAATTCCCGCCATCAGGCGTATCCATCCGATAGCCGAACAGACCCGGAATGACCAAGCTGAACGTTTCAGTTTTTGGCAGGCTCCATTGCGTGGCCCAATCCCAATGTTGGGCTTTCGCTTGCATATCTTGTCCGGTGCCAGCCCCGCCGTTCATCTGGGAATTGAACAGGCCGATGACCGTCTGCCCTGCGATGAAGAAGGCAAAGCCGGCAACGACCAGCATGCGGAAGATGCCTCGAGCGACCTTCGCCAGGAAAGGACCGTCTTCAACCAGCGAATGGAACACGACAAAGGCAATGACAATGAGGCTGAAGACAGCTCCGACATCGGCCGCTTCAATGACGCCCATCCCGGCGGCCAGACCAGCCAGGGCGTAGGATGCCCAGCGTTCGAGCCTGTCGGCGGCCCGACTCGCCGATGCCACCAATCCGATGGCCAGGTAGCTCATGCCAATGCCCAGGACCATGGGAGCAACTCCCCAGCAGACCGTCGAGAAGAAGCACGAAGTGAGGGCCACTCCCAAAGCGCCCAGGAGCGCGGCGAATGGTGCCAGGCGCAGCCGCTGAAACGCGAACCAGGCGCACATCCCGAGGAGGCACAATATGACCGGCGCCAGGAATTTGCTGCTACCTAGCGGACCGAGCATCCAAAGAATTAGCGTGGAGAGAGACTCTCCAAAAGAGCCGCCATTGAATCCGAGGCTGTTGAGATCGGCCCATCGGCCCAGCAATCCTGACGGAAGCCGCATCCACTCAGCCATTCGGATTCCCAGGGGAGCATCGTTGGAGAAAAGCACGTACCGGGGAACAAAACTGCGCCAGAATAGCAGCGCCAGCAAACCTGCGAGCAGCGCATTGAACCTGCCTGCGTTGGTGGATTCGCCGATGCCCGGGCTCGCCGCCGCCGGGGTGCCGATGCTGCTCGAAGTGGCAACGGTTTCCACCAGAGTTTTGACTTCGCTGACTTGCTGGTAGCGGAGTTCGGGGTTTTTTTCCAGCGCGCGTAGAACAATTTCATCAATCCGCACGTCCACCTGCACCTTGTGCGAAGGCGGCTCGAATTTCCCGGCCGGCAGTTCGCCCGTCAGCATCTGGTAGAACACC
This sequence comes from Limisphaerales bacterium, assembly GCA_003134375.1. Classification (GTDB taxonomy): domain Bacteria; phylum Verrucomicrobiota; class Verrucomicrobiia; order Limisphaerales; family UBA11358; genus UBA11358. Next base: position 16,964 of record PLAY01000020.1, read on the forward strand.
ACGCCCAGCGAATAAATGTCCGCGCGATGGTCCACCTCCAGCGGATGCTCCTTCTGTTCCGGCGCCATGTATTGCGGCGTGCCCAGGACCTTGTCCGCGGCAGTGAGGGCTGGGTGTCCCGGCTTTAGCCGGTCCGGACCGCCTGAAGGCGGGACACCGAACGCCGACATCGCGTCCGGCCCCACCATTCTGGCGATGCCGAAATCCGCCACCTTCACCTGGCCCTCGCACCCGAGCAGGATATTCTCCGGCTTGATGTCGCGATGTACGATACCGCGGTCGTGGGCGTATTGGAGCGCATCACAAATCTGCGGCACGATGGCCAGCGCCTCCTTGGGCGCGAGCTTGCCGGCCCGAAGCAACTGGCCCAGGTTCATGCCGTCCACGAATTCCATCAGGAAGTAGTAAAGAGGTTGAGGATTCAGGGTTGAGGGTTGAGCGACCTGGCCGAATTCATACAGCGTGACGATGCCCGGATGGTTCAGCTTGGCCAGCGCTTTTGCTTCGCGGGCGAAGCGCTCGGAGAATGAGGGCGACCGGCCGACGTCCGGCGGCAGAATTTTCAGCGCCACCATCCGGTCGAGCTGCTTCTGCCGTGCGCGATAAACGGCACCCATACCGCCTTGGCCGATCAGCCCGAGGATTTCAAGCTGAGGAAACAGCGCGGCCAGTTCCTCCGGCTTTGGCGGCACGAAGCGGGGGCGCGACGCTCCCGTTTCGGTGTCCGACCCGATGTCCTCGCCCGTAGGCAGGCCGGCCTTGAGCAGGCATTCGGGGCACAACCCTTCGGGCGCGCTGGCTGCAAGGGGCTTTCCGCAGATTGAACAGATGCGTTTCGTTTCCATGACAATTCTTTCACCCATTACACTAAGGATTTCCGGGCGAAGGTTACAGGGCCTTCAAAGCAATGCTTCAGCCAAAGGTTGCAGGCCAAAGTAAAATTGGTTTTTTCAGCGTAAAAACTGAAATTACTCTGGCCATTGAACTTCAGCCAGTGGCATTACCCTGTCCGCCCCAGCACGCGAAACAGATGGCGCAATTCGGCGGCTACGTCTGCCGGCGTAGCCACGGTTTTGGCAATCTCGGCCTTGAGCCGTTCCCGGTACCGCTCGCGCAGGCGATGCACCGCCACCTTCACCGCGCCCTCGGACATCTTCAGCGCGGCGGCGAGTTCGGCATAGGGTTGTAATTCGCGGCTGCCCAGGAGGCACGGCTTGAGCGCCTCGAACAAACGCCCCCTGCCGTCCTGCTCATAATCCGTGCGCAGCTGGCTCAACACCGTTTCCAGCAGCGTGAGGGCCCATTGTTTTTCGAAGGCCTGTTCCGGCGTGGCGGTGTTTACGGATTCGCGGGCGTAGCGCGTTTCGGCCGTGTCCAGCGGCAGCGGCAGGCAGCGGCGGCTGCCCTCCCGCTTCTGTGCGTGCGCCTTGTGCCATTCGTTGGCCATAAAACGCTTCAGCGCCATCAGCAGAAAACTGCGGAAGCGCCCGCGCTCCGGTTCCGCTGCTTCGAGATAATTCTTTTCCAGCAGCCGGGCAAAAAAAGCCTGCGTCAGGTCCTCGGCATTTTCCCTGGATTGTCCGGTGCGCCGCACATAGGCGTAAAGCGGATACCAATAAGCGCGGCAGAGTTTCTCCAGCGCCTCGGCGGACCGCGGTGATTGGGGGTCGCGCGCCGACAGCACGAGCGACCAGTGCGTGGTGACGAAGACCGGCTGGCGGGGCGTTTCATTTCCAGTGGTTCCCGCCGACGCCGTCTGGGTGGAAGTGCTCACGCGGTCGAGGCTAACGCCACGCGGCAAAAGCGCAAGACCGCGGTCAGGCCGAGTTGAGTTGCCGGCAGACATGTTCGAAAACCGCGGCGGGTGAAATTGCCTTCAGGCATTCGTCCGGTTTCTCGTAGGTGCAGTGTGATTTCAAACAGGGAGAGCAGGGGAGATCGAGGCGCAGCACACTGTCCAGATGGCCATAGGGTCCGGTGCGGCGCGGCTCGGTAGGGCCGAACAGCGCCACGAGCGGCTTGCCGAGCGCGGCGGCCACGTGCATCGGGCCGGTGTCGTTGGTGACCATCAACCGGCAGAGCCGCAACCATTCGATCATTTCCGGCAGCGAAGTCTGTCCGCACAGGTTCAGGCAGCGTTCGGGGGCGCCGCGCGAAATCATTTCGCCGAGCGGTTTATCTTCCACGCCACCGAGAATGGCGAAGCGCTGGCCGGTGAAATCTTTCGCGAGAAGGCGGACGAGTTCGGCAAAATTTTCAGCTGGCCAGTGTTTGTTCGGCCAGCGCGCACCGGGCTGAAGGGCAATCCACCGCGCGCCGGCCGTTGGCCATTTCGATTGGACGGAGGTGGCGACATTGGGTCGTTCGGGCAGCCATTGAAAATGGTTGTGAACCGGCACGCCCAGGCGCGGCAGCACGGCCAGATACCAATCCACGGCGTGCGTGTGGAACGAGGCGCGCCGGACGGCAACATCGTAAAATCCCCGCGCGCCTTCGCGGACTTCGTCCAAACCAATGAGAAATTTTCCGTTGGCGAGCCAGGCAAAAGCGCCGCTGCGGGCGAGGCACTGGAGGTCAATAACCCAGTCGAAGTTTTGTTCACGCATCCAGCGGAGGCTGTGGAGCATTTCCGGCCAGTGACGCGGCGCGGCCCAGCGTCGCCGCTCGAAACGCACGATGCCGGTCAAATCAGGGTCGCCTTCGAGGAGCGGCGCGAGGTTGGAGTCAATCCACCAGAAAATTTCGGCTGCGGGCAGATGACATTTGAGCAGCCGGAGGACGGGCAGGGCCTGGATGACATCGCCGAGCGAGCTGGGTTTGAGAATTAAAATTTTCAATCAAGTGACACGTGACGAGTGACCGGTGACATGGCAAACCACGCACGAGTCCGCATCCTGCCACTCATCACCTGTCACCCGTCACCTTGAAATCACCTGCCGAATTCCAGCCGTTCGGCGAGACGTTCGGGCAGGCCGGCGGCGCGGATTTTTTTCTGCGCGGTGGCAATGTCGTAATCGAGCCGGCGCAGTTCAATGGTTCCGGCGTCCATGTCGTAAATGACGTAGGCGCATTTGGGGTTGTTGTCGCGTGGCTGACCGACGGCGCCGACGTTGATGAAATATTTTTTGGAGGGATCAATTTTAAACTTTGAATAAGTGCCGCCGCGGACGGCGGTGTCGCGCATGAAGGCGACGGGCACATGGGTGTGGCCGAAGAAACAGAGTTGTGTGTTTTGATACGGAAAACTGGCGGCGGCGGCGAGTTTGTCAAAGACGTAACCCCAGCGTTCCGGCGCGTCGAGCGTGGCGTGAACCATCGTGAAGTTGGCGGCCATGCGGGTGTACTTGAGATCGCGCAGCCATTGGCATTCTTCCTTGGAAAGTTGTTCGCGCGTCCAGTGAACGGCGTCGGCGGCGTGGGGATTGAAACCTTCCAGCGGGTCGTTGGTGGAACAGTATTCGTCATGATTTCCCTTTACGCAGGGAATGTTCATTTCGCGGACGATGGCGAGGCATTCTGTGGGATTAGCATTGTAACCGACGACATCGCCGAGACAGACGATATGCGTCGCGTTTTGGGCTTTGATGTCAGCCAAAACGGTTTGGAACGCTTCCAAGTTGCCGTGGATGTCAGCGATGATGGCGTATCTCATTGCGTTTAGCGGACAATTTCAAAACCGTGAAATTCATTTTTTGCTTCCCTCCAATTTACACTTTCGTCGCGGATAAAGCCAGCAAGTCCTGCGCCACGAATGGCGTCATGAAACGCCGCCAGTTCCTCGCGGGCGCCCTCGGCAATCAATTCAACGCGTCCGTCCGGCAAATTGCGGACGATGCCGGTGACTTCAAAGCCCATGGCGACGGTTTTCGCAGTGTAGCGAAATCCAACACCCTGCACACAGCCTGAATAAAAAATTTGCATACGACAGCGATTCATGACGGACGTGACGGCTTGTGGCTGTCCCGGCACGGCAGAATAAAGCCAAAGCCGGGCGCTGGACGCAATGATATATTAGCAGGTGGAGAAGCCTTCTCTTTTTTTTAGATTTCTATTTGACCGTTTGAGGAATTTCCCGTAATCAGCATGGGCTGGCTCAAACCCAAAACCGAACAGACTGGCGGCGTTGACGGCGGCGAGCGGCGCGAACAGAAATGCTGAACACAAAATCATTCCTGGCAGTGGATTTCGGGGCGGGCAGCCTCAAGGTGGCGGAGTTTGAAATCAACGAAGCCGGCGGTTTGCGTCTCAAGAGTTTTTCCATCAAGCCGCTTGGCCTCGAGGGCGCCCAGGAATCTTCCCGCGAAGCGACCGCGCTCAAGGCCTTGCGCGAGGTGCTGGCGGAAACCGGCACCAAGGCGCGGGACATCAACGTCTGCGCGCCGGGTTTTCAAGTATTTTCCAAATTCGTCAAGCTTCCGCCGGTGGACGCGGGCAAGGTGACGCAGATCATCCAATACGAAGCGCAACAGAACGTGCCGTTCCCGCTCGCGGAGGTGGTGTGGGATTATCAAATTTTGGGTTCCAGCACCGGTGGCGAACTGGAAGTCCTGCTGGTGGCGATCAAATCCGAGGTGGTTGAAGGTCTGTTTCGCATGGCGGAGGAAGCGAAGCTGCGGTTGCAACTGTGCGACGTGTCACCCGCGGCATTGTGCAACGCCTTTCGCTACAACTATGGCGATTTGCCGGATTGCACGATGCTCCTGGACATCGGCGCCAAGACGAGCAACCTGCTCTTCTTCGAGAATGGCAAGGTTTTCTCCCGCAGCATCAGTTTGGGCGCGAATTCCATCACGCAGGATTTTGCGCACGAGGCAAAATTAAAATTTGAAATCGCCGAACAGAAGAAAGTTGCCGAAGGCTTCGTCAGCCTCGGCGGTGCTTACGAGGAGCCGGAAAGCGAGCACCAGGCGGCCATCGCCAAAATCGCGCGGCAGTTCATGACCAAGCTGCACATCCAGGTCAACCAGACGAAGCAGTTTTATCGCGGGCAACAGGGCGGTTCGGAGCCGGTGCGTCTGTTTTTGTCCGGCGGCGCGTCCATCATGCCTTATACGGCGCAATTTTTCGCGGAAAAGTTGAATGTGCCGGTCGAATACTTCAATCCGTTCCGCAACGTGCAAATTGATCCGGCGGTGAATCTGGAGGAACTGGCGCGCGTGGCACACTCGCTGGGCGAAGTGGTCGGCCTGGGATTGCGGAATCTGGCGAATTGTCCGGTGGAAATGAATTTGATGCCGAGCAGCACGTTGCGCTGGCGGACGTTCAATGAAAAGAAACCGTATTTCATCTTTACCCTGTTGAGCCTGGTGGCGGTGGCGGGCGCGGTTGGGTTCCTCTTTCAAAAACTGGCGGAATCGAAAGAAAATGAAATCAAGGATTTGGAGCCGCAGGTCCAAAAACTCAAAACCAAGGCTGACCAGTTTGATCGGACCTATAAAAAATTGCAGGCGACGCAGAAAGAAGCGGCTCAAATCACGAGTTGGATGGAGAAGCGATATTACTGGGGTGACGTGCTGACGGAATTGCGACGCGTGCTCATTCGCTCCGAGGACGACATCAAGAAAAAATTGTCGGCGCAAAGAGCCGGGGTCGAAGCGGGCATCTGGATTGAACAGTTGACGATAGGCGCCGTGCAAACTCCTGCCACCGGCCGTGGTGTCACTCCCGCGCCGGTTATGCCGGTTCCGAGTCCGGGTGACAGCGATGTCCCGGGGACCGAGGCCAATCCCGCTGCCACGGCCAAACCCGCCGCCAGCACCATCACCCTGATCTGCCGCGCGGTGAATTTATCCAGTGTTGATTCTGCGGCGAACACCGATATTGCCTATGCGGTTCTCAAAGCGTTTCAGGAAGATCCGCTTTTTGATCCCAAAACGACGCAGCTCAGGGGAGATATCACCCCCGATGATGTTACCGGCACATTTACGTTTGGCATAACCGTGGGGCTGCAAAATCCACTCAATTTGTAATATGGCCTGGATCAAGCGAAACTTGTTTTTTGTGATTGGCGGCATACTGGCCCTGGGACTGCTGGGGGCGGCCGGGTTTTATAATTACAAAGGGTGGAGTCAAAACACGGCGGCGTTTGACAAGTTGACCGGGATTTACAACACGTTGCGGGATTTGACCGGCAAAAAACCCTCGCCGGGCAACGACCGGGTGGACAACATCGCCGCCGCGCGCGAACAGGAACACCAGGTTCGAGACTGGATTCGACAGGCGGCGGATTATTTTCAACCGATTGCACCGATTCCCAACACGGGGACCAATGCCGTTTCGAGTGAAGCGTTCGCCGCTGCGCTCCGCCGGACCATTGACCAACTGCAACATGAAGCCGAGGCCGCCAGTGTGACCCTGCCACCCAAGTATAACTTCTCCTTTGAAGCGCAACGCTCGCTGGTCAAATTTTCCGGCAATTTGGGAGCGCTGGCCGCGCAGTTTGGTGAAGTGAAAACCATTTCGGAAATTCTTTTTGCGGCGCGGGTCAATTCGCTGGACGGGATTCAGCGCGTCCGCGTTTCGGATGACGACGCAAACGGCCCGCAGGCCGATTATTTCGACAATCATTCCGTGTCCAACAATCTGGCCGTTCTGACGCCCTACCAGGTTACGTTCCGTTCGTTCAGTCCGGAAATCGCCCAAGTGCTTGCCGGCTTTGCCTCGTCACCGCACGGATTCATCGTCAAGAGCATCAATGTTCAACTGACTGGCACCGCTGCGGCGATGTCGCCGGAGACAGCGGGGCCGATGCCCTATCCGCCACCCTCGCTGGCAGCTCCGCCGGCAGCCTCGCCGCCGGGGACGCCGGGCAGGGGCGGATTGCAGACGGTGTTGAACGAGCAACTGTTGCGCGTCACGCTGGTGGTCGAGGTTGTGAAATTGTTGCCGAAAAAGTAAGCTCATGGATTTCGTCAAAAAACATTACGAGAAAATCCTGCTCAGCGTTGTGTTGCTGGGTTTGATGGGGGTGCTGGTGTTCATGCTGTACTTGATTCCCAGCGACCGGCAGAAGCTGGCCAACAACCGTCAGAGTATCATCAGCCACGCGGTCAAACCTCTGGAACCGTTGGATTTGACGCGGGAAACAAATGTATCGGCACGGCTGCAATCGCCTTATAAGCTGGATTTTTCGACAACGAACAAACTGTTCAATCCGGTTCAATGGCAAAAGAGAGTTGATGGAACTCTGGTGCCGGTCAAGCTCGGGCTCATTGGCCAGGACGCCGCGGTCGTTACCAAAATCACGCCGCTTTGTTTGATTCTCACGCTGGATTCGATAGAGACCAATGAATTTGGCACGCGCTATGTGATCAGCATGGAGCGCGAGGCGGCGGTTTTGCCTGCGCAGCGCGGCAAACGGCAGCATTATGCTTCGGTCGGGGAAAAGGTCGGGGAAAAGAATGAAGCCTTCGCCATTGTCGATGTGAGCGGTTCGCCGGGGAATCCGGCGCAATTGAAATTGATTTTGCAACTGACGGACACCGGCGAAAAGGTCACGCTGTCCAAAGACAAGCCCTTTCGCCGCACAGACAGTTACTGTGCGGACTTGAAATATGATCCCGAAGGGAAAAAATGGCAGGGGCAGCGCGTCAACGCGGATTTAAGATTTGCCGGCGATGACAACATTATCGTTGCCATCAACCAGGACTCGGTGATATTAAAGGCCAGATCAAACGATAAAAAAACGACATTGACATACAGCCCCAATCCTTGAAATTCTGAAGCATAATTGGTCACGATAACACCGGCGTCTGATGGCGCTAATTTGATTTACATCGATTTACGACGAACCTGGAACGAACCATGACAAAAGCAGCACCTCTCTCACTCGGCTTTATTTTGTTGCTGGCCGCCGCCGCAATGTTGCCGGCGCAAACCAGTCCCACGGACGCGGCGGTCAATGAAGCCGTGCTTCGTCAGGCCAATACCATCATCCTGCGCCAAAAACTTCTGGATGCCAAGAATACCGCCATGCGCGGAGATTTGACCGGGGCCGCCAAACTTTACGAAGATGCCAATACGCTGGTCGAGCAAATCGGTTCCGGCATCCCCGAAGAAAAGGCGCAAACCATTTCCGGCCTGGCTTCGACCCGGCTTACCCTCGCCCGTCAGGCACAAAGTAAAGGCGATTTGCACGAAGCCGCCACCCAGGTCAGCCGCGTGTTAAAAGTGGACCCACAAAATGCCGCCGCTCTTGCCTTCAAGAAGAACAACGACAGAGCGCTTGCTTCCATGAACGGCAAAATGCCAGACGATGCGACCGTGCAACAAACCAAGTATATCGCCAATGACAAGACAGAAGCGGGCACATTGGTGCGGGACGGCAAATTACTTTACGAAATGGGCAAGTTCGATGAGGCCGAAGTCAAATTAAAAGAGGCCGTCAAGCTCGATCCGGACAACGCGGGTGCCTTCTACTACATGAATTTGGTCAAGCAGGCCCGTTATGACCGTGAAGCGCGCACGCACACGATCGACACGCAAGAACGCATGGTGCAGGTGGAAAAAGCCTACCAGAATCCGGTAAACCGCGGGTTGCTGCCCATGTCCAATCCGTATGCCTTGACCAATATCGTCCACACCGGTGCCGGTCGCGAGGTCATTTACAGCAAGCTTGACCACATCCGGCTTGATTCGGTTCCCTGGCCCGAAGGACTGCCGTTGGTCGAAGTGCTTCGCAATCTGAGCGAACAAACCAAGCTGCGCGACCCGGACAAAAAGGGAATTAACTTTCTTTTTAATCCAAACGCACCGGCAGCCGCCGGGGCCATCACGCCCGCCGGCGGCGCAACGACCATTGACCCGGCCACGGGATTGCCCGTGGCGGCTCCGGCCGGCGGTGGTGAAGCCGTGGATGCCAGTTCCATCAATGTCAAGTTGACATTAAGCGATGTGCGGTTGGCGGATGTGCTGGATGCCATTGTGTTGGTGGCTGATCATCCCATCAAATATTCCGTTGAGGATTACGCCATCGTTTTCTCAACCAGGGGGCCGGACACGATGCAATTGGAAACGCGCACATTTAAAGTGGATCCCAACACCTTCCAGCAAGGCTTGGAAAGCGTGAGTGCGCAAAGTTTTGGTTCGTCCTCCTCTAGTGGCGGTAGCGGTGGCAGCGGCGGCGGCGGTGGTGGCGGCGGTCAGAATGGACAGAACACCGGCGCGGTTGTGCCGGTGATTAACGCAGCTCCCGGAAGCAGCGGCATGCGTCAAACAAGCAGTGGCGGCGGCGGTGGCGGTGGCGGCGGTGGTGGTGGCGCCGGTAACGGCGGGTTGTCTTATGTGACAACAACTAATCTAACAGCGAACATCAGTCTTTTAGCCAAAAGTTTCTTCACGACGCTGGGTGTGAATTTGGACCCGCCGAAGAGCGTTTTCTTTAACGACCGGTTGGGTGTGTTGTTCGTCCGCGCGACCGCGCAGGATTTGGACATCATCGAGAAAGCGATTCAGGTGTTGAACATGACGCCGCCGCAGTTGCACATCAAGGCCCGATTCATTGAAGTGGAGCAGGATGACAATGCGGCGCTGGGCTTTGACTGGTATTTGGGGAATGTCAATATGGGCAATGGAGTGGTAGGGACCGGCGGCAACGCCGGATCGGTCGGTGTGCCGACTTCGCAAATGACTGGTCCCGGGAGTGTTTATTCATCGGGTATTTTTCCTGGGTACCAAAATGGTGGCACCCTGGTTAATACCATTAACCCCACGGTTCAAAGTCTAACGAGCGGTCTTAATAACACCGCTCCGGCCATTGCCTCGATAACCGGAATTCTGACCGATCCCAATTTTCAAGTAGTTATTCATGCCTTGGAACAGCGCACCGGCACCGAAACGCTGGCGGAACCTGAAGTGACCACCATCAGCGGTCGCCAAACCGAGATGCGCGCGACCCAAATTCTGACCATCATCACGAGCTTTACCTTCCAGCAAGGTACAACCAGTGGAACGACCACGGGTACGACAACCACCCCATAACAACTTTATAACTTTAGATACCAACCAGCACCATGAAGACCAGTCGAAAATCAAAAATAGTTGTAAAAGGTTTTGTTTTGTGCGTGGCCATTGCGCTGTTGGGCGTTATCCCTTCAGGACAGGCCCAAGTGGTTAACCAAGCCGTGCAAACCTCCGCCATCACGCCCAGCGAGCAACAGATGGAAGTCGGCCCCGTGCTGGACGTGATCCCTTATGTTTTGTCCGACGGCTACACGGTCAACCTCACATTGATCCCGTCGCTGACCGAGTTCAGCGGCTACGCCACGCCGCCGTCAATTCCCGGGATCAGCAGTGGTCTCAACGTCGTGATGATTCCCACCATTCTGCCGGACTTTACCGTGCGCCAGGTCATCACCACCGTCAACATCTGGGATAACCAGACCGTGGTCCTCGGTGGATTGATTTCTTCGTCAGTCCAGGAAGAGAAGGACAAGGTGCCGGTGCTCGGCGACCTGCCGCTGGTGGGGCGGCTCTTTCAAAGCCAGTCAAAAACTTCCGTGAAAAAAAACCTGATGATTTTTGTGACCGCCACCATTGTTGATCCGGCTGGCAACCGGGTGCATTCGGACGATGAACTGCCGTTTTTACAAAGCACCATTCCACCGCAACAACCGGGAGTGGAAGTGCGGCCGGGAAACGCCGAAACGGCGCCCGTGCCGGTGCGGTGAAAAAGTGGCCAAACGCGGAACAACGTTGTTCGTGGAGTTTCCGGGTGAAACAAAATTGTGAAAATCACGAACCCGTTTGAAATACTGGAACCAAGGCGCTCGCACCCGGTAAATTTGTGGATCGGTTGCTGATTATTGATGGACACGCTTACGCTTATCGCGCGTTTCACGCGATTCGCGATTTGCGTTCGCCGGGTGGCCAGCCGACGAATGCCATTTATGGCTTCGTCAAAATGCTGGCAAAAATGCGGGCGGCCATCGGGCCGTCGCATTTGATTGTGGTGTGGGACGGCGGTCTGAGCGCCGAACGCACTGCCCTGTTGCCGGAATACAAGGCGCAGCGTCCGGGAATGCCGGACGATTTGAAGCCGCAGCTTGACGGGATCGTCAGTCATCTGCAAGCGGCGGGGGTAGCCTCGTTTTGCCGCGAGGGCGTGGAAGCGGACGATTACATCGCGTGCCTGGCGCGGCGCGCGTCGGAGGCGGGCATGGCCGTGGTCATTGCCAGTTCCGACAAAGATTTTATGCAGTTGGTGTCGGCGCGGGTCGGATTGTTGAACCCGAACGACAAGAGCGGGACGGTTTGGACGGATGGGCAGGTGCGCGCCAAAACCGGCGTGGCACCGTCGCAAATTGTGGATTGGTTGAGTTTGATGGGCGACACCGTGGACAATATTCCGGGTGTGGCCGGCGTCGGGCCGAAAACCGCCGCTGAATTGCTGAAACAATTCGGCTCGGTCACCGCGCTGTATGAGCGGCTGGGTGAAGTGAAATCGGAAAAGTTGCGCGCGGCGGTGCGCGGTGCGGCGGATGTGGTGCGGCGCAATGGCGAATTGGTGCGGTTGCATGACGATTTGCCGTGTGAATTCTCGCCGGGCGCGCTGGTGGAGAAACCGGCGGATGCCGGCCGGTTGCGCGAGTTGTATCAGCGCTGGGGTTTCAAGGGCATGCTCGCGGCGCTGGAGGAATCGGTGCGCGAACGGCAGGCGGTTTTGATTTAGAAAATGAATTTGGAACACAAAAGTTTGTTGGCGGTCAAACACGGAGCGCGGCTGTTTTTTCAGCGGCGGTGCGCGTGTTTGGGCGAAAGTATTCTTGGACAAAACGCCCGGCTGCGTCTAAAGTCTATTGACCCTTTTATGTTGTTGTCATTATTCGTCCGCAGGGCCGCCATTTGCTTTTGCTGGGGATTGTTCCTTGGAATTCCCGCCGCCGTTTTTGCCCAGACCAATTATTACACGACGAATGGTACGGAGTACGCGATCATTGGCTCGATGCTGGGCGATCAGGTTTTACCGGACGTGGCAGTGACGCCAGGCGGCGGCTTTGTGGTTTGGCAGGACAACATAACCGATGGCAGCGGCTGGGGCGTGAGCGCCATGCAGTTGGGCGGCGGCACGGGCAGTTCCTTCCGGGTCAATGTTCAGGGAACAAATGATCAGGCCAATGCCCGCGTGGCCTTGCTGCAAGGCGGCGGCGCGGTCTTTGTGTGGCAGGGCGGCAAGCCGAGTCAGGAGCAGATTTACGCGCGTTTTCTTTCTGCCGGCAACATCTGGCTGACAGGCGACGACGTGCCTGTCAGTGCGCAGTACATCACAAACGTATTCGCATCGTATAGTTATACCACCAACCTAACCTCGACTGTTATAACCAATCGGATTCATGGGCGTATAACCGGTTATATCACCAACACAACCGCGACGGTTATCCCGACGGTTGCCAACAACACGACTGTAAGCACCGTAAATTTTCAAATCAACCCGGCCGTGACCACGCTGGCCAGCGGCAACGTCGTGATCGTCTGGGGCAGTTTTAACCAGGCCGGTCCCGGCAGTATGCAGGACGTTTATGGGCAAATCCTGTCGCCGGCCGGCGTGAAAATTGGCGCTGAATTTTTAATCAATCAAATTACCCTTTACAACCAGCGCACGCCGACAGTGGCGGCGCTGGCCAGCGGCGGATTCGTCGTTGCCTGGGTGTCCGAGCAGGAACGAATGGTTGGCAGCGCGCCGGACCAACTCCTAAGCCCCAGCCAGTTGGCCGCGCTCGCTCCGAGCATTGACATTTATGCGCGGCTTTACGACGCGAACGGCAACCCGCAGAGCGATGAATTTTTGGTCAATACCGATTCAAATCCGTGCGCTCACCCCAGCGCGGCCGCCGGCACGGACGGCGGTTTTATGATTGCCTGGGACGCGCGCGACATGAGCAGTCCCATGACCAACAGTCTGGATATTTACGCGCGCTCGTTCACCAGCGCGGCCCCGGGCAGCGGCAGCACGGTTGTCCGCGTGAACACCCATCTTTACGGCGATCAATACGCGCCGCGCATCAGTTCGCTGGGAACGGATTATTTGATCACGTGGACCAGTCTGGGACAGGACGGCTCCCGCGAGGGGGTTTATGCACAATTTGTGCGCGGGAACGGCTCGGTATATGGCGGTGAATTCCGGGTCAACACCACCACCGTCAGTTCGCAAATGCAGCCGGCGGTGGCTTCGGATGGCGTGAGCCAGTTTCTCGTGGTTTGGACCAGTTATACCGGCGCGCCGTATGCCTTTGATTTGTATGCGCAGCGTTATCTGAATGTCAACGCCATGTTGCAGCCGATGGCCGCGCCATTTGTCTGGGCCCCGTTTGTGTTGAGCAACAACATTTATCAGCCGCAGTTGCAGGTCTCCTGGTCGGCGCTGGCGCAGCAAGGAATTTCCGTTTCCAACTACGAAGTCTATGTGAATGGCGCAAATGCGCCGATGGTGACTGTGACCAGCAATCAATGGACGATGACGGCGGCGAATGGGCTGACGACCAACAGCACGGAATCATTCCAATTGGATTATGTGACGTCGGATGGGCGGCGCTCACCGATTTCCCCGTCGGCCAGCGGCTCGACCTGGAGCGGATTGAACTGGGGCGGCATTCCGTATGAATGGATGGCAAAGTATTTCGGAGGATATTCCAACGGCAAATACACCACGAATTACTGGCCGTCCGCAACCGTGCCGCTGGCATCCGGCGGGCCAACACCTTATCAGGTGTTCCTGAGCGGCGGGAATCCGCTGGATCCCAGCACCTGGCTGCAAACGACGCTGACCAGGACATCGCAGGGTCAATTCTATCTTAGTTGGAACACACAACCGGGCCTGACGTATCAGGTGCAGGTGACGACGAATTTCACCTCGTGGAGCGTTGTGTCCAATGGTTCGGCACGGCTCGCGTTGGGCACCAATGATGGGATGTATGTCGGAAGCGGTCCGGCGGGTTATTATCGCATTGTGCTATTGCGTCAATGAAATTACGTATGTTGCAATTGTTGAAAAAGATTTTGTGGGTGGGTTTGCTGGCGTTTGGCTGGCAAACGGCCTTTGGTTATTCCTTGTTGGGGCCGAGCGGGACATATACTACGACTACGCTTCCCACTACATTCAGCGACAAATGGCAAACTGTGGATATTGGCTTCGATCCGATTCCGGCTTATAATGGCGCCCCGCCATACATAGGCGTCAACAATCTGGCAACAGGGCCAAAGAACATCGGTGAAGGATATCGCCGCAATACGCCGGTGATTTATTACAGCTTTGACCAAAATTTTGCCGGTTTCTTCGGGGTCTATGGCGAACAGGCCGTGGACAGCGCCATGGCCGTCTTGAACAACGCATTTACCAACAATCCACTGACGGGCCAATACCTGACCAACGGCGTGGACAGCTACAGCCCCGACCTTTCGGAATATCCTTTGCAATCGCTATCGCAAAATTACAATTTGTCCGCTGTAAATCTGCTGGATGTGAAATCACAGACGTTGGCTTTGATGATGGAGCAGTTGGGATTGGCCGATGCCATCCGTTATGTATGGATCTTGCACAATCGTACACATATAGGAACAATCCCGCCATGTCCCGGCAATATGGATTATTTGGTGGCCATGAGGAATTTCGACATCATGGCCAGTCCGTTGACCCAGTCTCAATATTCGGCTTACGTCAACGGCGTACTTTATACCTATACCATTCCTGTTGACAATTGCGGCGCACTCCCGGGGCCGCCTGATACAGACGCGGTTGAATTACCCTCCGATCCCTTGACCCAACAAAATTACCCGGTCGCGTCCGGCGGGCAGGCCGCCGTGGGTTCGTTGCCAACCGGATTTTTTTACACCGGCCTGACCCGGGACGACATGGCGGGCTTGCGTTTGCTATACAGTTCAACCCCAAGCTACACGGAAAGTGCGGCGCCCAACAGCACGCCGTTAAGTGGCGGCGGCCTGACCATTACCAATCTCAATGACGAGTTTGTATTGACCACGTCCAATCTCACGCTGCTGACATTGGCGTCGCTCACCAACAATCCCGCCGCGCTTCAGACGCTTTATCCGGGACTGGTGATCAGCAGCGTCATTACCAATTTCAACGGCAGTTTTACCTACACATTTGCCAACGTGGTGATCTACACTCTGGCCACCAATTCCCTGGTTCGCTATCAGATTCAAACCACCACGATTAAGCCGGCCATAGGCGCACCCGCCGGCACGATGACCACCACTACCACCACCAAATCCACCTCCTTCAGGACCAATATCGTGTCGGGAGATTTTTTCCTCATTCCCACCAATTTGTGCGGATTGGAAATTCTGTCTGTATTGACCAACAACGTGGTTGCCATTACAAATTTGTTGGGGACTTCCGCCACCACCAACGGAACCACAACCACCATCACTTCGACGAACGTGGTCGTCGTTTCAACGAATCATGTTTTGTGGGTGGCGCCTTGCGAATTTATCGGTGGTTCCAGCGGCACAAACTCCACCACCGGGGAATATGAAGGCATTGAAAAAATTCAATTCGTGCGCGTGCCCGACCAGAACATTGATCCGCTCACCGGCAATTTTATTCAACCCATT
Organism: Limisphaerales bacterium; assembly: GCA_003134375.1. GTDB lineage: Bacteria > Verrucomicrobiota > Verrucomicrobiia > Limisphaerales > UBA11358 > UBA11358. The sequence goes on from PLAY01000020.1 coordinate 32,531, forward strand.
ACGAACACCTACACGTTGACGGTGAAGCCGCCCGACAGCAGCCAGACAACGGTTCAGACCTTCCAAAGAGTGCTGACCCGGCCCGACATCCTATTTTCCGCGGCAGATTTGCTGCCTGGTCCGGAAGAAGAGAACGATTGGGTTCCTCCCTATTCCCGGACCATTAATTTCAATCTGACCCACATACCGCTCAACTCTGCCGGGCCGGGAACCATTGACCCTCCTTCCACAGTAACTTTTGACAAAGTCGGCCCGGTTTTCGAGAATGTCTCTGCCCCCTACTTTCTTCTGAATGGGCCGGACGCGGCCTATTTGCAATATTTTGTCTGGGGTTCGTTCGACGGTTCGACCAACGATCCGGTTGTTTATCCCAACGGCACGAGCATTGCCATGCTGGAAAGCGAGGCGCTGATCCAAATATCTCCGGCGACGCTGCCGGATGCGACCAATGGAGTGCCTTACTATTACTACACCAGCGTCGTTACCAACATCGTCACCAACGGCGTCACCAACGCCGTTACCAACACTGTTACCAGCGCCGTCACCATTTCGGTCACCGGCGGCGGGCCGGCTTACACTTGGATGCTGGCGACGAACTCGCCCGGCTTGCCGACCGGGTTGAGCCTGCAGGGCCTGACATCAACTTGTGTCATTTCCGGCACCCCCATAAACAACCCGGCTGGCACGTATGATTTTATTGTTCAAATGAATGATTCCAGCGCCCGCTCCGTGCAGATGGATTATTCGATTACGATTCATTAAGGAGTGATTGTCAAATGAAACCTACTTTTTCCAAATCCGGCAGACGGCTCCAGGCAATGGCGTTGCCGCTATTGGCTGGTTTGATTTTGTGTCCGCTGGCGGGAACGGCCGCGATTCCCACTTACATTAACAAAGGCACGATCGCATATTATTCGGACATCTATAATAACACAGTTTCTTCTTTGCCGCAGATTGACGCGACTAATTTCTACAACTCTGGCATATGGGATGTTTATACCCTCGAGCCCTTGCTTACCTTAGATTACGTTCTCATCAATCAACAAATCGCCTATATCAATTCCACCATTCCCTATAAAACCACCCATACGCTGAACTACACCAATAAAGGCACGATGACCGGCTCGGTGGGCTGGGAATTCGATTATGGAACGGGCAGTGGTGGACGCGGCATGTCCGCCAGCTTCTTTAATGACAGTTCCGGAACGATTCGGGCGGTGGATGGCACCTTCGATCCGCTTCCAGAAAATATCCTCAATCCCACCTATTATACCATTGGTTATTTGCTGGTATCGGCCACGAATATCGTCAATAAAGGCTCGCTCATCGCCGGCGCCAATGGCGAGATCATATTGACCGGGTCAAGTGTGAATCTTAGCCGCAGTCTGGTGGAGATCAGCCCCATAGCGTCGGTTGGCAGCCTCAACGGGGTGTTGACCAATCATTACAGTCCGGATGTGGGTATTTATGACTTGTATTGGGGAACGACCAACGATTTATACGTGGGCGGATCATGGTGGGATGGCATCGAAGTAGACCGCTTTTCGGGCTCCGATATGGCTGTGCCATGCGGGTTATTAGAAGATATTACCATCGGGCCATTCGTTCCCACCGTGATTGATTCAGTCAGTAACAACACGGGACTGCTGACGGTGACGGCCACCAATGCTGACCAAACGACGTACACCGTGCTTCTGGCCACCAACCAGTTCCGTCAGGGCGTTTTTGTGCTCATTGGCAACGATGCAATAAACGGGCAGATAAGGTTTGTGCCCAGCGGGAACCCCACGAATCTTTTCGAAACCGTTGCCGTGCAACTATCAACAGTAAACACGAATGCGGCAAGTGGACAACCGCAGACCAGTGATATTTACCTGGTGGATACTTTGGCCCGCGACCCCTTTCTGGCACTGCTCCCCGATTATCAAATCAACCCCGCCGCTTTTTGCAGTGGCCCGACCTACCGCCCGACCAACTACCTTGTGTCGCGGTCAGACCCGGGCGCGTTTGGCGCGGGGAGTCCCGGTCTCGGGACGCCTCCCGCCGATTTTTATTACGACCCGTTGACGTTCACCAATTTTCTTGTCACGGGCGGCTGGTGGGCCGCTCACTCCGCCCTCGTTGATAATCAGGCCGCCGAAGGGCCGCCCTATGGTTCCGTCACCAATTTGCCGGGCCGGGTCCGGGTTTATGCCGACAATTTGAATCTCAACCAGGCACGGGTGAGCGCCGAAGGGGAGATCGTGATTCAGACACCCAACTTGACTGACAGTGCCAACGCGGTCATGGATTGCCAGAATCTTAGTTTCAACCTGGGGACCACCAACGGCAGTTTGAACTTCACGAATCTTGCTTTTCCCTTTGTTAACCGGTTGAATGGGACGAATAGCATGTGGTCGGGTGTATGGACCAATTATGCGATGATAATCACTACCAATTACATGACGGTCACCAATCCGCCCGTCGCTCCCTCAACGAACACGACCACTTCTACAATCCGTGCGGATTTGACCAATATGCTGCAAATTAATTTATACATTTTTGTGGTGGATGCCAGCGGGCTGAAAATTACAGCGCCGGTCACGGTTTATGATTTGCTCCTGCACAGCACCAACAACGTCGGAAACACCAACAGCATCGTCATCGGCGATTCTGTGAGTGTGGTGGAATCATTTCTCCTCGATTGCCAGAGCTTCACCCTTGATGGAAATCTCACTTTCCCCGGTATTTCCCCGATGAATCCCGTCTCCGGGACGCCGTATGTCGCCGCGCCCATTCAGAATTGGGTCTATGCCATGGCGCCCACCCTCAGTTATTTCACCAACAATGGTTCTCTGTCCATTCCCAACGACGCGAATTTTGGAGATGATGGGCCGGCCAATTATATGGCCTTCGTCAACAACGGGTTTATTTCGGCCGGGGACCAGACGATTAACAGTTATTACTTTGAAAATGACGGGACTCTGAATACCACCGTTGGAGATTGTTACGTGACGACCGCGACCGGCAAATTCCAAAACGGCAAGGTTGCCTCGGGGGCCGACATTCAATTCTTTGCCAATAATTTAAAGTTTAATCAAAGCACGCTCCAGGCCTCCGGCGGTGAACTGGACTTTACCGCGACCAATTCGCTGGCCGATACCGGCGGTGGTTCGGGCAATTCTTTTACGTGCAAATACGGTTTCAATTTGTGGATCAAACCGCGACTCGGAGATTTGCTGGGGACTACCATGAACACGGTGGCGCCGACCAATCTTTCGATCGAGGTTGACCATTACTGGGCGGGCACAAACTGCGGCCCGGTCAACAGTGGTTATTCCAACAATGTGGCCCTGGGCCAGTTGGTGCTGGCCCCGCAAGGATCGCTGGTGACGGATCCACCGTTGTTTTTCTTTGCCGGCGCCACGGGCGGGGGCGTCACCAATGGCCTTTACGTGGATCTGCTCGACCTCAGCGCCTTGGGTACCAACTGGGACAACATCCAGCAGCACCTGTTGCAGATTGACCCGAGCCTGGTGATTTATTATGCCGCCGCGAAGCTCGGCTTTACCCCGCCGCCCGCGGTACCCGGTTTGCCGCCACAGGAACCGGAGGAATTCTTGAATGGCCAGTTCGGCGGGCACCTGCGCTGGGTCCAGACGTTCGCCGGGCCGAACAGTTCCGTGGCGGTGTTAATCAATGGCCAGTCTTACGAATTCAATAAAGCATTGCGTTTTGCCACCACCATTGATTCGAATTCCAATGGGATTCCTAATTATGCCGACCCGAATCCTTTCAGTGCGCCGTCCGCTTATCTGACGTTGACTAACGTGCCGCCGGGGGCACAGTCGTCACCAATCGTATTCGCATTGTATAGTTATAGTTATACCACCAACACAATCTCAACTGTTATAACGAATCGGATTCATGGGCGTATAACCGGTTATATCACCAACACAACCACGACTGTTATCACGAATACGACTGTAAACACCGTAATTGGGACGCGGACGAACCAGTCGTCATCATCCGTCCCGGCCCTTTCATGGGTGGCGTTTCCAAACACCGTTTATAATGTCCAGTTCACCACGAATTTGGCGCCGGCGAATTGGCAGCCATTGTTGACCTACACCAATAACGTGCCCATCGATCAAATGGTCACCGTTTTTGACACCAATGCGCCGGCAGCTGCCGCCAAACGGTTTTATCGCGTTTACAGTCCGTGACGCGTTTTGGATTGCGGGATCGCGGTTGAGAAAAGCAGCGCAACACAGAGATTACGTGAGCATGTCGCCGAAGGTTGCCATCAGGCTTTGATGGCTTACGCAAAAAGAATTCATGAAGATTCGATTTTTAACTGCCCAATGGCCATGGGTTGGAAAATTTGTTGCCGCAGCCAGCGTGGCCGGGTTGCTCCCCTTCACGACACCCGCCCAGTCGGCGGCGATGCAAATACTGCCCGGACACGTTCCGGCGGTGGTGGCGCGCTTGCAGCCCGTTGAAAGCCTTGCCGGATCACAGCGGCTGAATCTTGCCATCGGCCTGCCATTACGAAATGGGGAAGCACTCACCAATCTCCTCCAGCAGATTTACGATCCGGCCAGCACCAATTACCATCGGTATTTGACGCCGGGGCAGTTCACGAAGCGGTTTGGCCCGACCGAGCAGGATTATCAGGCGGTCGTTGCCTTCGCCAAGGCCAATGGGTTTACCGTAACCGGGACTCACCCCAATCGCATGTTGGTGGATGTCAGCGGCACAGTGACGAACATTGAAAAAGCTTTCCATGTTAAGATGCACCGTTATCAGCACCCAACGGAAGCCCGCACGTTTTATGCACCGGATGCCGAGCCGTCGCTCAACTTGACGGTTCCGGTGTTGCACATCGGCGGCCTTGACACTTTTAACGTGCCGCGTCCTTTGTTTAAGGCAACGCCGATTAATGCCGTGTCGGGCAAGGCGCTGGCCGGGGCGGCAAGCGCAGCCAATACGGTGCCTGCCGCTGGTTCCGGGCCAATCGGCCTTTACATGGGGAACGATTTCCGGGCTGCCTATGCCCCGCACGTCTCACTCACCGGCTCGGGACAGACGGTCGCGCTTTTTGAATTGGATGGCTATTACCCAAATGACATCACGACCTACGAAAACTATGCCGGATTGCCGGGCGTTCCATTGTCCAATGTGTTGGTGGATGGATTTAGCGGTCCTCCTGGTGCCAACAATGTTGAGGTGGCACTGGACATTGAAATGGTGGTCTCCATGTCACCGAGACTTTCCAAAATTGTCGTTTATGAAGGGTTAAATGACGGGAACGATGCCACTATTACCGACATGTTGAACCTCATAGCCACAGATGATTCGGCCAGCCAAATCAGTTCTTCCTGGCTGCTTCCCGACAACCCCATTTGGGACTTGATATACAAGCAATATGCTGCCCAAGGGCAGTCGTTTTTCCAGGCTTCCGGTGACAATGACGCATTTGTCTGGTCAATCCTATACCAGCAACAAACAGATAACCCATATATTACGCTTGTCGGGGGAACAACTTTGACGACCCTTCCAGGCGGGGGTTATGCGACGGAAAAGGTTTGGAACTGGGGCGGCGGCGAGGGCAGCGGCGGCGGAATCAGCCCCAATTACCTGATCCCGAGCTGGCAAGCCAACATCAACATGACGGCTAATGGCGGATCGACAAGCAATCGGAACATTCCGGATGTTGCCATGACGGCGGATAATATTTTAGTCTTTGCGAATGATGGCAACGGCTATTCTGTCGGCGGCACCAGCGCTGCGGCGCCGTTGTGGGCTGGTTTTACCGCATTGGTCAATCAGCAGGCTGTGGCCAAAGGCGAGTCCACAGTCGGTTTTATTAACCCGGCCATTTACGCGATTGGCAAAGGATCTGGCTATGCCTCTGCTTTTCACGATATCACGACCGGCGACAACACCTGGCTGGCCAGCCCTACCAACTTCTATGCCGTGACCGGTTACGACCTCTGCACCGGCTGGGGCTCCCCCAACGGACAAAACCTGATTGATATTCTCATACCACCCTGCACGCCTGATGGCATACTGGAAGTGACGGTCACGCCCGCCAACGGTTCAATCCTGCTTGAAGGCACGACGCAAACAATCTATGTGCAGGTGACTGATGGTATGCCCGTGACGAATGCCACGGTGGTCGCGACCATCATTGGCAGCACGAATATCGTTTTTAAGAACAATGGCGTTGCCCCCGACGTGACCGCCAACGATGACATTTACACCGCGTACTTGAGCGTGCCCGCTAACACGAATAATCTGACTTTGAGCTTCCTCATCACCGCCCCCGGCAAGACGAACAGCACCAACGTGGTCACCTACAGCGTGGTGCCGATCCCCGGAAACAACAACTTTACCAACTCGATAAAAGTTCCCGCCGCTGGTGCGGTGTATCTGTCGAATAACAGATATGCCACCCTGCAGTCGGGTGAACCACAACATGATGGCGACCCCACTGTGGGGGCTTCGCTTTGGTGGAATTGGACGCCGTCCGTTAACACGAATGTTTTGCTTGACGCTTATGGCAGTGCGATTGACGTCGTTCTGGCCGTCTATACCGGCAGCACTTTGACCACTTTGCAGCCAGTGGCGGCCACCAATAGCGCCGGCACGGGAATGTCAGCCCATCTCAACTTTAATGCCGTGGCGAACACGACGTATCAGATCGCCGTGGCCAGCGCAAATTCGAATTCGGTGGGATCGCTTCGATTCAATGTGGTGCCCGGGGGGGAACCTGACACCAATGCGCCCACGGTTACCATCACCAGTCCGCTGAATGGTTATGGAACGACCAATGCCTTGCTCACTGTTTCCGGCACGGCCATTGACCAGCAGCCAAACGCTTCCGGCGTCAGCCAGGTGTTCATCAGCCTTAATGGTCAATGCCTGATCGTGGCTGCGGGCACCACCAATTGGTCGGACACGTTTGGCCTGACGCCGGGGCTGAACAACATCGGCGTTTTGGCTGAAGATTTTGCGGGCAACATTTCCGCGCCGGTTGGCATCCAGGTCGTTTACATCCCCCAGGTTCCGTCCAATGATTTCTTTGTTAATGCGACTCCATTGACCAACCTGAGTCCGGTCACGGCTAACAATGCCGGCGCCACAAAAGAACTGGGAGAGCCCAACCACGCCGGCAACACCGGGGGCAAGTCCGTTTGGTGGTCGTTTCAACCTCCGTCTGATGGCGTCCTGACCCTTAGCACGACCAACTCCACCTTTGACACGCTCCTGGCCTTGTACACCGGCCCGGACGTCGCTCATCTCACCACCATCGCCGAAAATGATGATGCCTATAATGGCGCGCCAGGTGGTTTCAGCCTGATTAATCAGGCGGTGAGGGCCAATCTGGTTTACTACATTGCCGTGGACGGCTATGACGGCGCCTTCGGTAACATCGTGCTGTCTTACTCATTTGTCCCTGCAAGTCTCTGTCAGTTGACAGTCACCAACAATGCGGGAGGCACCGTGCAGGTGGCCACGGTTAATTCCCTGGGCGGCACCGAGGTGATGCCGGGAACTTCCGGCGATTTCGCCAGCGGCTCCACCGTCGTTCTGACAGCGTTTCCCAACCCGGATTACCAGTTTAATGCTTGGTCGTCTGGCAGTGTGAATTCGTCGGCCAATCCGTTCTCCTTTGTCATTACCGGCAACATGGGCATCACCGGCTCCTTCGGTCCGATGGCGTTCAGCGACGGCTTCGAAACCGGGGATCTGACGCACCTCCCGTGGAGGACGGTTTTTGACGGGAACGTACCTTGGGTTGTGCAAACCAATGTCGTCGCAGATGGCCAGTACGCGGCCAGGTCAGGCGTCATTGGCGACAGTCAAAGCAGTTCTTTGTTCCTCACGGGCACCTTTGGGGCGGGCATCGGCTCTTTTGATTATCGCGTCAGTTCCGAGCAGTATTGGGATATCTTCAGCTTCTATGTGGACGGTGTTTTGCAGCAACAGTGGTCGGGAGAGGTGGGTTGGGCCAACTTTGCATTTCCGTTGACCGCCGGGACGCATACTTTGGAATGGAGCTACGTCAAAGATCCCAGCTTAAGTTCCGGACTCGATGCCGCGTTCATCGACGACGTTAACCTGCCAATCGGGGGCGGCGTCCCGCCGCAATTTGGAAGTCTTGTGTTCTCCAACGGCACGTTCCAGTTCACCATTACCAGCGGGGCGAACCAGACCAACGTCATCCAGGCTTCGACCAACCTCATAAACTGGATCCCGATTTACACCAACCTTGGCTCATTCACCTTTACAAACGCGATTGATCCGAACTATCCATTCCGCTTCTATCGCGACCTCATCCTTGGGCCGTAACCCGCCCGCGAGCCGATGAAAGTCTGTGGCCTGACCGGCGGCATTGGCATGGGAAAATCCACCGTTGCCGAATTCCTCCGCAGCCGCGGCGCGCAGGTGGTGGACGCCGACGAACTGGCGCGCCAGCTCGTTCAACCCGGCCAGCCCGCATTGAACGAAATCCGGGACGCCTTCGGGAAAAAGATCGTGGCCCCCGGCGGCCGGCTCCGCCGTGATGAACTGGCGCGCATCGTTTTTTCTGACGCCACGGCGCGCGAAAAACTCGAAGCCATCCTTCACCCGCGCATCCGTGAACGCTGGCTCGCCCAGGTTGAAATCTGGCGCCAGGAAAACCGTGCGCTCGCTGTTGTGGTGATTCCACTGCTTTTCGAAACCCGGGCCGAATCCCATTTTGACAAAATCATTTGCGTCGCCTGTTCCGCCCCGGCCCAGCGCGAACGCTTGCTCGCGCGCGGGTGGACGCCGGAGCAAATCCAGCAGCGCCTGGCCGCGCAATGGCCGGTGGAACAAAAAATATCCCGCGCCGATTTCGTGGTGTGGACCGATGGCGCGCTGGACACGCACGTGCGGCAGCTCGAACGAATATTTGTAAAGCTTTGATGGTGGGACCGGCGTCCCGCCTGTCTCTGAAATTCAGGAAGCCTTTGTTTCAGAAACAAAGGTTGCGCCATGGCCCATTGCCAATTTACCGTCCAACCTTCAGCTTCCCGGCAACACCCTGGCCACGGCTGCGCGCAGGTCTGCCAGCAAAAATGGTTTGCTGATTATGAAGTCCACGCCCCTCAGCGGATTGCCGGAAGACTTCAACATTTCGGCATGGGCTGAAATCATTATGATTGGCTGATGAGGCAGGCGCTGCTTGATGACGGCGGCCAGTTCATCACCTTGCATTCCCTGCAAGGCATAATCCACGGTGATCAGGTCAAACTTGCCCTGCTCAAGCAGGGACAAAGCTTCTTTGCTGCCATTGGCAGTCTGAACTTTGTGCCCGTCAAACTTGAGCATCATCTTGATGGCGTCGCAGACGGCGGGTTCGTCGTCCACCACCAAAATTTGTCGCGCTTGATTTCCCGGTGCTGGCATCGTGGTTAAGATATAAGAAGGAATGGTATGCCCATTTTCCTCGAACACAAATTTACTTATTAACAAGAAATGAGTTGTTAACAAAACCGGCCGGCTTGCAATTCAGAACCGCTTCCTCATCATGTCCCTCGCCTCCCGCAACGAAGAGGGTGGGCATGCAAGCGGGACCGGGTGAGGGGTTCCGCAAAATCAACCAAAGTTCCAGTTGTTATGGAAAATTGATGTTATTCCACTGACCGCATTGCCGCTTGACTCTCAACCCTCAACTCTCAACCATAAACTTTCAAATGGGCACGCTTTATTACGGCGACAACCTCGACATCCTCCGGCGTTACCTCAAGGACGAGACCGTGGACCTCGTTTATCTCGATCCGCCCTTCAACTCCGCCCAAAACTACAACGCCTTCTTCCACGAAAAAGACGGCACCGACGCCGCCAGCCAGATTCACGCCTTCGAGGACACCTGGCATTGGGACATTGAGACCAAGAAAGCCTACGACGCCGTCACCGAGCAGCCCGGTAAGGTCTCCGACGTGATGCAGGCCTTTTACACCTTTCTAGGCGGCAACGACATGATGGCCTACCTCACCATGATGTCCTCGCGCCTCGTCGAACTGCGCCGCGTCCTCAAACCCACCGGCTCCCTCTACCTCCACTGCGACCCCACCGCCTCCCATTACCTCAAACTTCTGCTGGATGCGATTTTCGGCGGGGGAAATTTTCGGAATGAAATCATCTGGGAACGAACGACCGGGCGAAAATCCGTAAGTCAATTTGGCCGGGTTCACGACATAAATCCTGTTCTACTCAAAAAACCCTGAATCAAAGTGGAATGAAATCACGCTGCCTCAATCGGAAGAAAACGCGAAAGGACACGACTTGATGCGCGACGAGAAAGGACTGTATCGCGTTTCCGATCTTAGCGGTGCTGGTCAAGGGCCTGGACGGAGTTTTGGTGGCAAAGTAATTCAGCCTCCAGCGGGACGGCATTGGCAGTTTGATCAAGCTGGAATGGATGAGCTTTGGTCTGACGGCAGAATTATTTTTTCAAAGAACGGCAATCCAAGGCTGAAGACCTATCTCATAGATTTGCCGGGCGTTTCAGTTCGCGACATTTGGACTGACATTGAGCCTGTGAATTCCGGAGCGGCCGAACGTCTCGGCTACCCGACGCAAAAGCCCGTGGCGTTGCTGGAGCGTATCATCCAGGCCAGCAGCAATCCCGGCGACGTGGTGCTGGACCCGTTCTGCGGCTGCGGCACGACCATCGACGCCGCCGAAAAACTCGGCCGCGACTGGATCGGCATTGACGTGACGCAACTCGCCATTTCCCTCATCAAGAACCGCCTGCAAGACACCTATGGCCACCGCCTGAAATTCGTGAGCGGCCCGCCTGTCCTACACGAATCTATCGTCCGCATCATCGGCGAACCCACCACGCCCAACGAGGCTGCCACGCTCGCCGAAGACGACAAATATCAATTCCAATGGTGGGCGCTCGGCCTTGTCGGCGCGCGCCCCGTCGAGCAAAAGAAAGGCGCGGACCACGGCATAGACGGCAAAATCCTTTTCCGCGACGACCCCAAAGCCGCCAAACCGGAACAAATCATCATCCAAGTCAAGGGCGGCAAGACCGGCGTGAAAGACGTGCGCGATTTGCGCGGCGTGCTGGATCTCGAGAAAGCCGCCATCGGCATTTTAATTTCCCTGCAACCGCCCACCGGCCCGATGGAAACCGAAGCCGCCAGCGCCGGCTTTTACGAGCACAAGACCAACCGGCAGAAATACCCGCGCCTGCAACTCCGCACCGTCAAAGAATTGATGGAAGGCAAGGGGATCGAGCGTCCATCCACCGTCGCCGCCACGGACGAAACCTTCAAGAAAGCGCCCGAATCAAAGAAAAAGCAACACGAGCAAAAAGCGCTGGAGTTGTGAAAAATGCGACGGCACAAACCCGGATTGTCGTGGGAATGCGGTCCTGCGGAGATTGACGGTTGAAGCAACCCGCGCGATATTGTACTGTTTAATTGATTAACAGGTGAATTTATGAAAACAAGAAATTGGCAAAACATGGTGGCAGTCATGGCCATCGCCGGGCTGGCATTATCGGCGTCAACGGCGCTGTCACAGGATTCGTCCGCTAAAAACACGGTGCAACCGGCGGCGGTCAATGCGTCCGCGCCGCAATTGTCTTACGGCGTGTCACAAGTTGTGAAACTCGCGCAGGCTAAAATCGGCGATGACACGATCATCGCTTACATCAAAAACTCCCGGAACAGCTATGGTTTGACCGTGGACCAGATCATTTATCTGCGGCAACAAGGCATTTCTGACACAGTCATCACGGCGATGTTGAACCAACCCGGACCGGGGGTGGCCGTAGCCACACCGACAACGCCTGCACCGCAGCCGGTGGCTTCTTCGACCGTCACCACAGTGTCAGGTTCGACGGCCACAGTTGCGCCGACGGTGACGTATGTTCAAACCGTGCCGGATACTACTTACTATTATCAACCGTATTATTACCAACCTTATTACTACCCGGATTATGCCTGGTATCCGCCGGTGTCATTTTCCTTCGGCTGGGGCTGGGGAGGTGGCTGGTATGGTGGAGGCGGGCACGGTGGCTGGCACCGCTGAAAAAGGGGTCATCCAATAATTGACAATTTTCCCACCCGCCCATCGAATTGGTAGTAGCGGGTCAGTTTGAGCCAAATTGGTGGGGCGGCGCTGCCGCGCCGCCATCCTCCAGCCATGCTGTTGCCGTCCGTTTGCAGCCCCGCTGCGCCCGCGCATACAACTCCGCACGGTGAAGGAATTGATGGAAGGGAAGGGGATTGAGCGCCCGTCCACCGTCGCCGCCACGGACGAGACCTTCAAGAAAGCACCGGAATCAAAGAAAAAGCAGCACGAGCAAAAAGCTTTGGAGTGGTGAGGCGTCCAAGTTCATCGTTCTTTCATCGTAGCGGCGTGTCGGCAGACCGCCGCATTTCTTCGGAAATTTGAATTGTCCGTCCCGCATTGCGGGATGCCGAAAGCCGCTACGCTGGTTTTGCAACGGTCTCGGTTTACGAATATCGTGCCTTGGCGAAAAAACTCTGCTAACCTTTTGCCGTCATGTTGCTGACCAAAGATGAACTGCACAGCCTGGTTGAACTGATGCATCAGTCGCCGCACACGCTGCTGGGCATGCACCCGCTGGGCGACGGTTCGGGTCTCGTGGTTCGCGCGTTTCTGCCGGATGCCACCCAGGTCGAAGTCCAGCCGGTTCACGAAAAAGACAAACCCCGGTTCGCGCTCAAGCGCATCCACGAGGCCGGGCTTTTTGAAGGCACCACGAAAGCGACCGGTCGCGTCTATGCCTACGACCTGGTCATCACCAATCATCAAGGCCGGACCCGCCGCACCCGCGACGCGTTTTCATTTCTGCCGACGCTGGGCGAATCGGATTTGTATTTGTTCGGCAAGGGCGATGAACGCCGTATTTACGAAAAACTCGGCGCGCAATTGCGCGTGATTGACGGGGTGCCCGGCACGAGCTTCGCCGTCTGGGCGCCGAACGCGCAGCGTGTCAGCGTCGTTGGCGATTTCAACCAGTGGGACGGACGGTTTCATCCCCTGCGATTGCTCGGCGCGTCCGGCGTCTGGGAAATTTTCATTCCGGGTGTCGGCGTCGGCGCGCATTACAAATTTGAAATTCGCGACGCGCACGGCCGCATCTCACTCAAGACCGATCCCTGCGGATTTTTCTTCGAGGTGCCGCCGAAAAATGCCGCCATCGTCTGGGACACGCGCCAATTCGAGTGGAATGACGAGGCCTGGTTGAAGCGGCGTCGCGAACGCAATGCGCTGCGCTCGCCGATGAGCGTTTATGAGGTCCACCTCGGTTCCTGGCGGAAAAAAACGGCGAACGAATCGTGGAGCTACCGCGAGCTGGCCGCGCCGCTCGTGCTTTACGTCAAACGCATGGGCTTCACGCACGTCGAATTCCTGCCGCTGGCCGAGCACGCATTTTATCCGTCGTGGGGTTATCAAGTCACCGGCTTTTACGCGCCCACCAGCCGCTACGGCACGCCGGATGATTTTCAATTTCTCGTCAACGCACTGCACGAGGCGGGCATCGGTGTGATTGTGGACTGGGTGCCCGCGCATTTCCCGCGCGATGAATGGGCGCTGGCGCGTTTCGACGGCACCGCCCTTTACGAGCACGAAGATCCGCGCAAGGGCGCCCATCAGGATTGGGGTACGCTGATTTTCAATTTTGGCCGGTATGAGGTCGTGAATTTTCTCGTCGCCAACGCCCTGTTCTGGTGCGAGCGGTTTCACATTGACGGCCTGCGCGTGGATGCCGTGGCCTCGATGATTTACCTCGATTACTCGCGCAAGGCGGGCGAATGGATTCCCAACCAGTATGGCGGGCGGGAAAATCTGGAGGCCATCGAATTTCTCAGAAAATTCAATCACCTCGCGCACACGGAATTTCCCGGCATCGTCACCATCGCCGAGGAATCCACCGCCTGGCCGCAGGTGACGCGGCCGCCGTATCTCGGCGGGCTGGGCTTTTCATTCAAGTGGAACATGGGTTGGATGCACGACACGCTCGACTACTTCCAGCGCGATTCCATTTACCGGAAATACCACCAGAACGACCTCACGTTCGCGACGCTCTATCAACACAGCGAAAATTTCATCCTGCCGCTGTCGCACGACGAGGTCGTTCACGGCAAGGCGTCTTTGCTGGGCCGGATGCCCGGTGACGACTGGCAAAAATTTGCCAATCTTCGGACGCTGCTCGCGTATCAATGGCTGTTCCCCGGCAAAAAACTGTTGTTTATGGGCGGCGAAATCGGCCAGCGCGCCGAGTGGAACGAAAACGGCCAGCTCGACTGGTGGCTGCTCAACGCCGGACCGTTCCATTGCGGTCTGCAAAAATTCGTCGAGGATTTGAACAAGCTTTACGCCGCCACGCCCGCGCTCTGGCAAAGCGATTACGACCCGGGCGGTTTTAACTGGATTGACTGCGCCGACCGCGAGAACAGCGTGCTGTCCTTTGTCCGCCAGACCGCTGATGGCGCGAACCAGTTGGCCGTCATCCTGAATCTCACGCCGGTGCCGCGTCAAAAATATCGCATTGGCCTCCCGCGCGCGGGCCAGTGGCGCGAAGTTTTGAACAGCGACGCCGGCATCTACGCCGGCAGCAACCAGGGCAATCTCGGCGGCGTTACCGCCGAAAACGTTCCCTGCCACAACCAGCCACACTCCGCTGAATTTTGTCTGCCGCCCATGAGCGCCATCGTGTTCCAGCCGGAATAATTCGTCCTGGGAGCGCTGGCGTCCCGCCGGCTCGTTGCCTGGCAGGACGCGTCCAGGGACGCAATATCTGTGTTTATCCGTGTTCATCCGTGGTTTATTCTGCCGCCGTGAAACTGATTTCCTGGAACGTCAACGGCCTGCGCGCCGTGCTGAAGAAAAATTTTCTTGATTTTATCGACGCCGAGAAACCCGACGTGCTTTGCCTTCAGGAAACCAAATGCAGCCCCGACGACGTCGAACAGCTCTGGCCGGCGGCCTACACGACGTTTTGGAACTCCGCGCAGAAAAAGGGTTATTCCGGCACCGCCATTTTTACCCGGATGCGCCCGTTGAAGATCACGCCGCACATTGGCATCGCCGGGCACGACCAGGAAGGCCGCGTGCTCACCGCCGAGTTCGCCGGCTTTTTTCTTGTCAATGTTTACGTGCCCAACTCCAAGCGCGAACTCACGCGGCTCGCGTATCGCCAGCAATGGGACCGCGATTTTGTTCGTTACCTCAAAAAGTTGGAGCGGAAAAAGCCCGTGATATTCTGTGGCGACCTCAACGTGGCGCACACTGAAATTGACCTCGCCAATCCCGCCGCCAACGTTCACAACCACGGTTTCACGCCGGAGGAGCGCGCCGGTTTCACGGCATTCTTGGACGCGGGTTTTGTGGACACGTTCCGCGAATTCGAGAAGGGCGGGGGACACTACACCTGGTGGAGTCCGATGTCCGGCGCGCGTTCCCGGAACGTCGGCTGGCGCATTGACTACTTTCTCATTTCAAAATCCCTGCGCCCGCGCCTCAAACGCGCCTTCATTCAGCCGGATGTGTTGGGCAGCGATCACTGTCCCGTCGGCATCGAGCTTGAATAGCCGGGGTGCTCCCGTTGCATCGGAATTTCCAGCAATTCACGTTGCATAAACTCCGTATCGGGCTTAAATTAAAACTTACGGCTTCATCGTTTCACCGTTGATATGAAAATAATTCTCATCAGCCCGCGAACGCCCGACACGTTCTGGAGTTTCAAGCACGCTGTGCGCTTCGTTTCCCGAAAGGCGTCCATGCCGCCGCTGGGATTGCTGACAGTGGCCGCGATGCTGCCGCCGGAGTGGCAGCTCAAGCTGGTGGACCTGAACGTGGAACGGCTCAAGGATGAAGACCTGCATTGGGCGGATTATGTGTTGCTGGGCGCCATGATCGTGCAAAAGGATTCGGTGCGCGAAATCGTGGCGCGGTGCGCGGCCTTGGAGAAGACCGTCATCGCGGGCGGACCGCTGTTTACCACCGGCCACGAAGCATTCCCGGAGATTCAGCACTTCGTTCTGGGCGAGGCCGAGGAAGTGATGCCGCAAGTCGTGGAAGACATGCGGAGTGGCCGATTACAACCCGTTTATCGCTGCACGAACCGGCCGGAAATCACCCAAACACCGGTGCCGCGCTGGGACCTCATCAAATTTCGGTATTATGTGACGATGGCCGTGCAATTCTCGCGCGGCTGCCCGTATGATTGCGAGTTTTGCGACATCATCGTGATGAACGGGCGCGTGCCCCGCACAAAAACGCCGGCGCAATTGATTGCCGAGCTGGACGCGTTGGCCCAGCGTGGGTGGAAGGACATGGTTTTTATCGTGGACGACAATTTCATTGGCAACAAACCACGGACCAAGACGCTGCTGCACGCGTTGATCGAGTGGCGGCGGCGCACGCGAAGCCGCATTGGGTTTCTCACCGAGGCGTCCATGAATCTCGCCGATGACCTGGAGCTGTGCGTCCTGATGGTCGAGGCCGGGTTCAAGAAAGTCTTTGTTGGCATCGAAACGCCCTCGGTCGAGGCGCTGGAGGAATGTCACAAGCAGCAGAATCGGAACCGCGACCTCGTGGCTTCGGTGCAAACGCTGCAGCGCGCCGGGCTGGAGGTCATGGGTGGATTCATCGTGGGTTTCGACAGCGACAAGAGCGACATCTTCAAGCGGCAGTTTGAATTCATCCAGCGCTCCGGCGTGGCAACGGCGATGGTGGGATTGCTCACCGCGCTGCCGCAGACGCGATTGTGGCAGCGGTTGAAGCGCGAGGGGCGGCTGGAAGTCGAAAGCTCCGGCAACAACTCCGCCGCCACGCTGAACTTCAAACCCAAATTGAACCGCGAGTTTCTGCAAGCTGGTTACCGCGATCTGGTGAAGAAACTTTACGAGCCGCGGCACTATTACCAACGCATCCGGACGCTCCTCAAGAGCCATCGCCCGACCGGCCCGCGCCTGCGCCTGTCGCGGGCGGATTGCATAGCCTTCCTGAAATCCTTCTGGGTGCTGGGTGTGTGGCATCGGGGGCGTGTGGGATATTGGCGGCTGTTTTGGGGCACGCTTATCCGGCATCCGCGTCAGTTCCCGCACGCCATTGAACTCGCCATCCTCGGCTACCACTTCCGTCGCGTGGCCAACTCGCTGGGGACGACTGAAAGGCACCATCCTCCGGTGGCGATTAGAAGGAAGTATTAAAAGACGGTTGCGGATCAGGTCGAAAGATTCCGCGCTGGTCCAACATCAATCGCTTCAGGTCCTGTAGGTTTATTGTCCACTTTTTGACGAATCGTCCGTGTTCCATTTCCACCTTCGCTTGCTTCGGCCCGGCGGGCATGGCTTAATTCATTGGAATTTGATGAGCAAACCAGCCAAATCACAATGGGACTTCGGAGAACTGTTCCCGACAGAAACTGGACGGCGCGTGTTGTCAGTCAGCGAATTGACGGCGCAGGTCAAGCGGTTGCTGGAAAAATCGGTCGGCTCGGTCTGGGTGACGGGCGAGGTCACCAACCTGCGGGCGCAATCTTCCGGCCACATGTATTTCACGCTCAAGGATGCCGCGGCCCAATTGAGCTGCGTTTTGTTCAGCCGCGAAAAGGTTTCGCATCGCGAGTTGCTGGCGGACGGGCAGAAGGTTTTACTGCAAGGCGATGTGACGGTCTATGAGGCGCGCGGGCAATATCAACTCATCGTGCGGGCGGTTGAGTTGCAAGGCGTTGGCGCGCTGCAAGTTGCGTTCGAGAAGCTCAAGCAAAAACTCGCGGCGGAAGGACTGTTCGCGCCAGAACGGAAACGGCCGCTGCCGAAATATCCGCAACGCATCGGCTTAGTCACGTCGCCCACCGGCGCGGCGATTCGCGATGTGCTGCACGTCGTGCAACGGCGCAATCCCGGCTTGGAAATCATCCTCGCGCCATGCCGCGTGCAGGGAGAAGACGCGGCGGACGAAATCGCGGCGGCGATTCGATTATTGAATGAGTTTAATGTGGCTCAGGTATCCGGCCTGAGAGAGAAAGATTCACAGGCTGGAAGCCTGTGCCACATTGATTTGATTCTTGTCACCCGTGGCGGCGGGAGTTTGGAAGACCTGTGGGCATTCAATGAGGAAGTTGTGGCGCGGGCGATTTTTGAATCGGCCATTCCCGTTGTGTCGGCGGTCGGGCACGAGATTGATTTTACCATCAGCGATTTCGTTGCGGACGTGCGTGCGGCGACCCCGAGCGTGGCGGCGGAAATCATCACGGAAGGGGTTTTCGCCAGCCGGCAGCTCGTGACGGATTTGACGCAGCGCATGGTGCGGGCGCATCCGCGCCGGCGCCTGAACGAACTTTTGCAACAACTCGACGATTTGCAGGCCGGTTTGCTGCGCTGCATGAGGCAGAGGACGAGGGAACGGCAGGTGGCCTGGCAGAATCTGGGGGCGCGACTGTTGCGCGTTCGTCCGGCGCAATTGTTGCGGCAGCGGCGCGAATCGTTGGTGTTGAATCAGCGGCGTTTGCGCGAGTCGGCGCACGTTCATTTGCGAAACGGGAGAAATCGTTTTGAGGCGACGGAAGCGCGACTGCGTTTGCTGGGGCCGGAACAGGTGTTGTCGCGAGGCTATTCCATCACGATGGACGCGGCGACGGGACAAGTTTTACGGGCAGCAAGAGACGTAAAGCTGGGCCAGCATTTGAAGACGCGTTTGAAAGCGGGTGAGGTTTTGAGCAAGGTTGACAAACGATAGCAGTTGCTGCCACGGAACCGGTTCAGCGAAACGTAAAAACGGCTTGCAGTTTTTCGGAGAGTTACTAAATTGAGGGCTGCAAACCCCAAGACAAAGCGAGAAATATATGCAAAATATAAAATGTTTGGTGCGATGGTCATGTGTCCCGTTTATTTCAGCGGTGGTTGCCTTGTTGCTGGTCGGCTGTCAGTCGGCCAAAGATAAATCTTGCTGCAAAGCAGCGTGTGCGATGTCCAAGCCCGCTGTGGCTGCCACCGCATCAACTGCGGCTGTGCCCACTCCTGCCGCAACCGCGCCTGCTGTGGCTGTGCCCGCCGCGCCCGTGGCAGCGGGATTACCGATTCGCATTAAAGCCGGGGCCACCGCCCCTTACACCGATTCCAGCGGCAACGTCTGGCTGCCCGACCAGGGTTTTGTGGATGGCGACGTCGTTGATCGGGACAACGATGCGCAAATCGCCAATACACAGGACCAGGCTATTTATCGCACCGAGCGATACGGCATGAGTTCTTTTTCGTACAAGCTTCCCAACGGCAAATACATTGTGAAACTGCATTTTGCCGAAACTTATGACGACATCACCGGGGCGGGGCAGCGCGTCTTTTCCTTTAATGTCGCGGGCCATGAGTTCAAGGATTTTGATGTCTGGGCCAAGGCCGGTGGTGCCAAGCGCGCCTACGTCGAAACTGTCAACGTGGACATCACCGACGGCAAGCTTGACATTACTTTCACGACCAACATTCAGAGCCCCGAGATCAACGGGATTGAGATCATTCCGGCTTCCTGACCGGCTGACTTTTCCATGCATTCATGGGTGCGGCCCGCCTCGCCCTGAACGTTTCCCGGATCGCGTGAGTGTTAAATTCAGTCACGCGCCTGACGTGCCGCTGCCTCGCTCCGAACGACTCCAAGCTGGACGAACGCGATGGTTTTCTTTAGCATTTTCACATGTCAAAATCAGCCAAGGCCAATGATGCGGCCAGGAACAGTCCACCGTTTGAAGAGGCTTTGAAAAAACTTGAAGGCATTGTTGGGGCCATGGAGTCCGACGACCTGCCGCTGGAAACGCTTTTGTCCAAATATGAGGAAGGGACGAAGCTGGTAAAAATCTGCCAGGAAAAACTCGCCGAGGCGGAATTGAAGATTCAACAGTTGGAGAAAAATGCGGCGGGCGAAATGAAATTGAAGCCGTTGTCACCGGATTTGTCCGAAGGCTGATTTCCCGACCCCAGACCCAAAATATATGAGTCGTTATCTCGACATGGTGGACGGGCCGGCGCATGTGAAGAAACTCACGCTGTCGCAGCTTCAGGAACTGGCCGGGGAGATTCGGGAAGAATTAATCGCCGGCCTTGCCAAAAATGGCGGGCACCTCGGCCCGAATCTCGGCGTGGTCGAATTGACCATCGCGCTCCATCGCGTTTTCAACACCCCCCGGGACAAATTTGTCTGGGACGTGAGCCATCAGGCTTACGTTCACAAAATTCTCACGGATCGCAAGAGCCGCTTCCGCACCATCCGGCAGACGGACGGCCTGAACGGCTTCGCATTACGTGATGAAAGCCCGCACGATTGCTATGGCGCGGGCCACGCGGGCACGGCGCTTTCCGCCGCGCTCGGCATGGCGGCGGCGCGTGATAAAAACGGCACCGACGAAAACGTCGTCTGCATTTTTGGCGACGCGGCGCTGACGAACGGCATTTCCTTCGAAGCGCTCAACAACCTCAGCCACACGACGAAGCGGTTCATCGGCATCCTCAACGATAACGAATGGAGCATCGCCAAAAACGTCGGCGCGATTTCCAACTATCTCAACAAGCTCATCACGCATCCGCGTTACAACAAGCTGGCGAAGGACTTTGTAAACTTTGTGCGCCGCCTGCCCAAGGGCGAACTGGCGTTGAAGCTCGCGCACAAGGCTGAGGAAGGTTTCAAGGGCGCCATCACCGACGTCGGATTGCAGCAGGCCGGCAACCCGGCTGATGCGGATGGGCGCGGTGGCTACGGCAGCCCGATTTTCTTCGAGGAAATGGGGCTGCGTTACCTTGGCCCGATTGATGGACACGATTTGCCATTGCTCATCAGCACGCTGGAATTTGCCAAGACATGTGATCATCCGATTGTCATCCACATTCTCACGCAAAAAGGCAAGGGGTTTGATGCCGCGCTGAAATATCCGGAAAAATTTCACGGCCTTGGGCCTTATGACATGATAACGGGCGAAACGCCCGCCCCCAAACCCGGCACGCCGCCAAATTATCAGGATGTGATGGGACAGACGCTCGTCAAACTCTGCCAAAAAGACAACACGCTCGTCGGCATCACCGCCGCGATGCCCAGCGGCACCGGATTGAAGTATTTGGAAAAAGCGATGCCCGACCGTTACTATGACGTCGGCATTGCCGAGGAGCATGCTGTCATTTTTGCCGCCGGCATGGCGACGATGGGATTACATCCGGTGGTAGCGATTTATTCCAGCTTCCTGCAACGCGCCTTCGATTGCATTCATCACGACGTTTGTTTGCAGGATTTGCCGGTGATTTTCTGCATGGACCGCGCCGGCCTCTCCGCCAACGACGGCCCGACCCACCACGGCATTTTTGACATCTCCTATCTGCGCTGCCTGCCGAATGTCATCGCGATGGCACCAAAGGATGAGGACGAACTCGTGGACATGATGTTCACCGCTACGCACCAGCAGCATCCCACCTTCATCCGTTACCCGCGCGGCGCGGCGGAAGGCGTGCCCATCAAGGACCAGCCCAAGCTGCTCGAAATTGGCAAGGTGGAAGTCATCCAGAACTTTTCCAGCAATGCCGCAAAACGGCACAAGGTCGCGCTGTTCGGCCTTGGCCCGATGAACACGCTCGCCCGCCAGGCTGCCGTGCAACTCGCGGCGGAGGGTTTCGATGTGGCGGTCATTAACCCGCGCTTCACCAAACCGTTGGATGCCGGGTCGCACGAATTTTTTGGCAAGGCGGCTGACGTGATCGTGACGCTGGAAGACCACGTGCTGATGGGCGGTTACGGCTCGGCGGTGCTCGAACTGTTCAACGAGAAGGCCGTAACGACGCCCGTCGTGCGCATCGGCTGGCCGGACCAGTTCATCGAACACGCCACAACCCAGGACGAACTCCGCCGCAAATACGGTCTGACCATCGAGAACACCGTGGCCAAGGTGAAAGCGCAATTTGCCGAAGCCGCGCCAGTAGCAATGAAACTGATTGGGGTGGCTTGATTGATATTCTCCCTCACGCCAGCAGAAAGTCAGGGTAAGGGCGGACGTTTATCACTCTTTCCTTGATTTCTTTCGTATTCAGCCTTTTCCTCTCGTCTGCAACTTGGAACTTTGAATTAAATTATGGCCTATAAGGATGTAACGCCGCCCACGGGTGGAAAAATTTTAATCAAGAACGGCAAACTCACCGTTCCTGAAAATCCCATCCTCCCGTTCATCCGCGGCGACGGCACCGGCCCGGACATTTGGGCCGCGAGCGAGCGCGTGTTCGACGCGGCAGTGCAGAAAGCCTATGGCGGCAAACGCAAAATCTCATGGTTTGAAGTGTTCGCCGGCGAGGCAGCCAAGAACAAATTTGACAACTGGCTGCCGGACGACACCGTCGAGGCCTTCAAGGAATATCTTGTCGGCATCAAAGGCCCGCTCACCACGCCGGTCGGCGGTGGCATTCGCTCGCTCAACGTCGCGTTGCGCCAGATGCTCGACCTCTACGTCTGCCTGCGTCCCGTGCAATGGTTCACCGGCGTGCCGTCCCCCGTGAAGCATCCGGAGAAGGTCAACATGGTCATCTTTCGCGAAAACACGGAGGACATTTACGCGGGCATTGATTTTGAAGCTGGCAAGGAACAGGCGCTCAAGACGATTGAATTCCTCAAGGCGAATTTCCCCAAGGACTTCAAAAAAATCCGCTTCGGCGCGGAATCACCGGAACTGGTCGGCATCGGCATCAAACCCGTGTCGAAGACCGGTACCCAGCGCCTGGTGCGTTCGGCCATCCAATATGCCATCGCCGAGAAGAAGAAGTCGGTGACGATTGTCCACAAGGGCAACATTATGAAATACACCGAAGGCGCGTTCCGTGATTGGAGTTATGAGCTGGCGAAGACGGAATTCGGTGCGGTGGAGATTGACAAGGGGCCTTGGTGCAAGATTCCCGATGGCAAGCCCGGCGCGGGCCTCGTCATCAAGGACGCCATCGCCGACATCACGCTCCAGCAGGTGCTCACACGCCCGACCGATTTCGACGTCATCGCCACCCTGAATCTGAACGGCGATTACCTGAGCGATGCGCTCGCCGCGCAAGTCGGCGGCATCGGCATCGCTCCCGGTGGCAATATCAATTACGTCACCGGTCATGCGATTTTCGAGGCCACGCACGGCACCGCGCCGAAATATGCGAACAAGGACGTGGTCAACCCCGGTTCGGTCGTGTTGAGCGGCGAAATGATGTTCCGCTACCTGGGCTGGGTGGAAGCCGCCGACTTGATTTTGAAAGGTTTGAACGGCGCGATTGGCAGCAAGCGCGTGACTTACGACTTCGCGCGCCAAATGGAGGGCGCAACGGAGATCAAATGTTCGCAGTTTGGCAGCAACATCATCTCGCACATGTAAGTAAAGCAAGACAGGCATCTTGCCTGTCTCATTCCGAAAAAATATCAAGGGGCAGGCTGGAAGCCTGCCCTATGCTTCTATGCACTGGATAGCGGCCAGCCTTGTATCGGCCTTGTTCCTCGGCGTGTATGAGCTTTGCACCAAGCACGCCGTGCAGAACAACGCCGTCGTACCGGTGTTGTTCTTCAGCACCTTGACCGGTGCGGCGGTGTGGGTTGGCTTGTTGATGGTGCAGATGCTTCATCCGGGTACGTTGCCGTCATCGTTGGTCACGGATCCGATCACGCCGATGCAACATCTGCAACTGGCACTGAAGTCGGCCATCGTCGCGGCGTCGTGGGTTTTCACTTATTTTGCGCTCAAACATCTGCCGCTTTCGCTGGGTTCGCCCATCCGCGCCACCAGCCCG
>PLAY01000077.1 GCA_003134375.1 Limisphaerales bacterium
CACCACGGCGAGGACGACCTGCTTGCGAGTTGCTATCGGAGTTGTTTTGCGCTCATCGTCCAGCACGGCAGCAAGACCGTGGCGTTTCCGTCCAGCAGCACCGGCGCGTATGGTTTTCCGATGGACCGCGCGGCGCGGATTGCCGTGCGCGAGACAAAACAGTTTTTGGAACGGAACCAATCGGTGGAGCAGGTGATATTGGTTTGCTTCGGCACGAGTGCCCTGGAGATTCATCAAGCGGCGTTGCATGAAGTTTGGGTTTGAGTTTGTGGCGGCGGCGGCGGCTTGTTAATTTCGTTTCGTGCAAAGACTGAATTTTCTCAAATTGACGCTGGTGGTGCTGGTGTTGACCGCGTCGTGTAGTTCGATCAAGGTTGGCGGACCCGGCCGGAGTGGACTGGTGGCGAGCCAAGCCCGCCCGTTTGATGCCAAACTTAATCCAATGTGCCTGCACACGGAGGGAAACAAGGTGCTTGATGCCAGCGGGAAACCCGTCTGGCTCTACGGCGTCAACATCGCCTCGCTTGAATGGACCAACGGCGGCGAACACGTCGAGGAATCAGTGAACCGCGCCATCAACGATTGGAAGGTGAGCCTGATTCGCCTGCCGCTGGCCCAAGACCGCTGGTTCGGCAAAATGACGAATCAAACGGACGGCGGCGCGGCTTATCGCGCGCTCGTGGACAAGCTGGTGGACACCTGCGCGGCGGGGCGCGTTTACATTAATCTGGATTTGCACTGGTCGGATTGTGGCAAGTGGGTCAACGAAGGCGGCAAGCTCGGCCAGCACGACATGCCGGATGAACGTTCGATTGATTTCTGGCGCGACGCGGCCACCCGTTACCAAAACCAGCCGAATGTGATTTTCGGACTTTACAACGAACCGCACGACGTTTCCTTTGCCGTCTGGCGCGATGGCGGGACGGCCGCAGACAAACCGGCGCGCTGGAACCCCAGCCAGGCAAAAGTCAATTACGAAGCGGTGGGGTTGCAAAAACTTTACGACACGGTTCGCTCGACCGGCGCAACCAACCTGGTGACGGTCAGCGGACTTGATTGGGGTTACGATTTGAGCGGCGTGTTGCAAGGTTATGAAATCAAAGGTTCAAATTTGATTTATGAAACCCATCCTTACCCGAACAAACCACCCAACTGGGACAAAAATTTCGGAGATGCCAGTTCGAAATATCCGGTATATGCGGGTGAATGGGGTTTTGGCCGACGCGACACGAACGGTTTGGAATATGCCCAAAACCTGATGCAATACGCCAAAAAACACGAACTCCATTGGACCGCATGGGATTTGCACACCACCGCCGGGCCGACGTTGATTAAAAATTGGCAGTATGAGCCGACGATATTCGGGCAATTTGTGAAAGAACAGCTCGCGGCCCTGGCGGCAGCGCGCGGTTCAAACGAATAAATCCGGTTTCCGAATTGAAACAAAAAAGGGCGGGGCCGAAACCCCGCCCTGGTGAAATTAGAGCATTTCCAGTTATTACGTAGCGCAGGCTTTCCAGTCCCGCATTGCGGGATTCAGGCGACTTTCCAGTCGCCTCTTTCGTGAGGATGAAACACGGGACAAGAATGTCCCGCAAACCCGCAGACAAGAATGTCTGCGCTACATCAAAGTTGGAACCGCCCTAATCCGCGGAATTACTTTGCCGGTGCCGCCACGGCTTTTTCCAGTTTTTCATTTACCAGCGTCGCGCCCTTGCCGAGGCGTTTGCGCAGGTAGGTGAGTTTCGCGCGGCGCACCGAACCCTGGCGTTCGACTTCAATCTTGTCCACGCGCGGCGAATGCAGCGGGAATACGCGTTCCACGCCTTCGCCATAGCTGATGCGGCGCACGGTGAAGGTTTCGTTCAACCCGTGTCCGCGTTTGCCCATGACGACGCCGGAGAAAATCTGGATGCGTTCCTTGTCGCCTTCGACGACCTTGGTATGCACACGCACGCTGTCGCCGACCGCGAATTTTGCATCGTCTTTGCGATACTGTTCCGATTCAATTTTGTCTTGTAATGCCTGGTTCATAAATTTTCATTTTTTGGCAGGGTCAGCGCGCCGCGCTGACCGGACGCCGCAGCGCGGCATCCCTACCTTCATTTCATCAAATCCGGTCTTCGTTCTTTGGTCCGCAACTTCGCCTGTTCGCGCCGCCATTTTTCAATTTCGGCGTGGTGGCCGGAAACTAAAACGTCCGGGACTTTCGTCCCGCGAAATTCCGCCGGCCGCGTGTATTGCGGATATTCCAACAACCCGTGGCTGAAGGATTCATCGTGCGAACTTTCGTCGTCGCCCAGCGCTCCGGGCAGCAACCGCGTCACCGCATCAATCACCACCATCGCGGGCAGCGCGCCGTTCGTCAGCACGTAATCGCCGATGGACAATTCATCGTCGGCCAGCCCTTCGCGCACGCGCTCGTCAAAGCCCTCGTAATGGCCGGTGACGAGCAGCAAATCTTCCTGCTGTGCCAGTTCGCTTGCGATGGCCTGATTGAATTTTCGCCCGGCGGGCGACAATAAAATCACGCGCGTTTTTTCGCGCTTCAAACTTTCAATCGCTTCAAAGAGCGGTTCCGGCTTCAACAACATTCCCGGTCCGCCGCCGAAAGGCCGGTCATCCACGGTCTTGTGCCGGTCGTGCGCCCAGTCGCGCAGGTTGTGGATTTTCAGGTCCAGCAGACCGGTATCGCGCGCGCGTTTGACGATGCTTTCGTCGAGCGGCCCGGCGAACATCGCCGGGAACAAAGTGAGCACGTCAATTTTCATCAGTCCGCAGTCAGTAGTTGACAGTCCGTAGTAAAACAAGTCGCGCGCCGCTGCTACCGACCACTGACTACTGACCGCTGACCACCGACTTCTCTTCGACAATTTCCACCGAACAACGCAGGCCTTTCTTTGCGCTGCCGGCCAGCAACAACGAGCGGATGGCATTGATCGTTATGCCCTGGCGGCCAATGATCTTGCCCACGTCCGACGGGTCCAGGCGCAGTTCATAGACCGTCATGCCTCCGCGCTCCACCGGCGTGATGCTCACCGCGTCGGGATTCTGCACGAGGCCTTTGACGACATATTCCAGGAACGCCTGCATCACACGAAAAATTAAAATCAAGCCGGTGGCGGAACGACCGCCTTGCCTGCTTTCTTGATGAGGCTGGCGACGGTGTCGCTCGGCTGGGCGCCCTTGCTGACCCAGTATTGGGCGCGGTCGAGTTTGAGCGTGAAATTATCGCCCTTCTTCAACGGCTGATACGTGCCGATTTCCTCGATGAACTTGCCGTCGCGCGGACTGCGACCGTCAGCCACCACAATGCGAAACACCGGAGCGTTCTTGGCTCCGACGCGCTTCATGCGAATTTTTACTGCCATATATTTGTCAAAAGAGTGTAGAGACTACCGATGTGCAGAGCGTTTGACAAGGTTTTGTTTTTGAACAAAAAGGCCGCTTGCCGACCGCGCCAATCACTGCTTTGCTGGTGCCGATGAGCGGGCCGTATGAGGAAATTTTGGACGGCGGGTCGCTGCCGCGTTCGGCGCCGGGCCTGCGCCACGAGGCGATTTGTGACCGTCTGCACGGGTTGATGACCGCCAGCGTTGCGAACCTGGCCGCCATCCGGCTGCTCGCACCGCGGGAACGGGTTTGTATTACCCGGAAGACGACGCTTTGTCCTGACCTTGCGCTCGTGACGGCGGCCACGGGCAAGCTCTGGCTGGCGGTGGAAATCGTCAGTACGGACGATCACCGCTCCGACACGGTCATCAAAAAGCAGATATACGAGGACATCCGCGTGCCGCGGTTGTGGATGGTGGATCCGCGCTATGACAACGTGGAGATTTATCACAGCACGGAATGGGGACTGGCGTTGAAGAGCATCCTGGCTGGCAGCGAAGTGCTGGCCGAAGCATTGATTCCAGAATTCCAAATCGTCATCGCCGAATTGTTTGCCGTGCAGTTAAAAGCTCGTTAAATCCGCGTTTTTTTGTTTGAATGAAAAACCGAATTAAGTTATCTAAGTAACGAAAAGGTGTTTTAGCAACGAAAACCAAAAAACCAATGATTATGAAAAAATCCATATTGTTTCTCACTGTCGCCGCCGGCCTTTTGCTGGCGGTTACCACCTCACGCCTGCTCGCGGTGGATACTGCCAGCAAGGAAGTCACCATCACCGGCAATGCCGTCTGCGCCAAATGCTTTTTGCACGAGGGTGACAAATGCCAGACGGTCATCCAGACCACGGTGGCGGGAAAGGCTGTCAATTATTATTTGACGGACAATGATGTGAGCAAGGCCTTCCACAAGAACATCTGTGGCAATGCAGGTGAAAAAGTGACCGCCACCGGCACCATCACGGAAAAAGACGGCAAGGAAATGCTGGCGGTGTCCAAGATTGAACCGGTCAAGTAAGTAAATCCGCCGATTTAGTTTTTTGACTGTCAACCGCCGCCGGACTATTTGGTCTGGCGGCGGTTGAATTTTACCACGTCGGCGAAAAGAACGCCATCGCCTCCAAAAATGTCCAGCGCCGAGCCAATTGTCAGATCAATTTTTCCCCCGCCCAGCAGGGTCACTTCCTCCAAATCCGACATTGAATTCGCGCCGCCCGCGTAAGTCGTCGGAATGGGCGTCCACTGGCCAAGCTGCTTGACCAGTTCGCGATCAATGCCGCGGCGCAGACCCTCCTTGTCCACGGCATGGATTAAAAATTCCGCGCAGCTGCCGGCAAGTTGTTGAAGCGTCTCCGGCGTAATGGTCACGTCCGTCCATTTCTGCCAGCGGTCGGTGACGACGAAATATTTTTTGCCGCGGCGACGGCAGCTCAAGTCCAGCACCAGCCGTTTTTTACCGACGGCTTTGACCAGCTCGGCGAGCCGGTTCCAATCCACGCGGCCTTCGTGAAACACCCAACTGGTGACGATGACATGCGACGCTCCTCCGTCGAGCCAGTCGCGGGCGTTCCGGGAGTTGATGCCGCCGCCGATTTGCAATCCGCCGGGATAGGCCGCGATGGCGGCGCACGCTTCATTTTCGTTGCCGGGGCCAAGCATCACCACGTGGCCGCCGGTCAGGCCGGCGCGCTGGTAAAGTTCCGCGTACCACGCGGCGGAGCGGTCGGAGACAAAGTTCGTGCGGGGAAGGCCGGTTTTGCCGAGCGAGCCGCCGACGATTTGTTTCACTTTGCCTTCATGCAGGTCAATGCACGGACGGAACATGGCGTCAGACTAGATTCACGCGACGGAAGTTCAAAGGCGAAAGTGACGGGCGGGCAAAAGCAGGGTGCAGTTGGACACTGTATCTGGAGCGCGGCTGTCCCAGCCGCAGCAGATTGAAAACCCATGGGCGTTGGTCCTGATTCCACCGCGCTTTTTGCTTCGTGTGTGCTGCGTCTGAGACCGGCGCGCTTCGGCGGTTTAGGCGGTCGTACAGATACCGTGTTACTTGCTTTGCATCCGGTTGACTGGGAATGGAAACTTGCGGAAATTTGTGGATTGCCATTTACCGGCATCGCTTCAAAATTGGAACCGCCTATGAAAGCTGTTACAAGGGAAGAACAAAGCGTGGCGTATCCGCTCATCCTGATCTTCATCATTCTGTCATTGGGAATTGTCGCGGGTGGCGCCTTCTACTACCATCAATACGAGCGTCAATTCCGCGCCGAGGCCGGGCGCCAGCTTTCCGCCATCGCGGAGTTGAAGGTGGACGAACTGTCGCAGTATCGCAAGGAGCGGCTGTGGGATGCCGGCGCCTTTTTCAAGAACGAGGCTTTTCCCGGGCTGGTGCGGCGCTTTCTCGAACACCCGGAGGACGCCGAAGCGCCAGAGCAGCTTCAAGAGTGGGCGGCCCAATATCTGGCGACCGGTCAGTATGACCTGATTTGCCTGTTCGATGCGCAAGGCGTCATTCGCATGGCAGAACCCGCTGAACCGCCGGTATCTTCCTTTATTTCACAGAACGTTTCGGAAATCTTGAGGTCTGACCGGGTGATCTTCCAGGATTTTACCCGGAGTGAACATGACCAACGGGCCTATCTGTCGTTGCTGGTGCCCATTTTTGATGAGTCGGGCACGAACCGTCCGCTGGGTGTTCTCGCCCTGAGGATTGATCCCGAAAGCTATCTTTATCCCTTCATCCAGCGCTGGCCTGTGCCCAGCGAAACGTCCGAGACGCTGCTCGTCCGGCGGGATGGCAACGACGCGCTGTTCCTCAATGAATTGAAGTTCCAGACCAACACGGCCCTCAACCTGCGCGTTCCCCTTGCCAAAACCAACATGCCTGCGGTGATGGCCATCCTGGGACAGAAAGGCGTCGTGGAAGGCACGGATTATCGCGGGGAGCCGTCGCTGGCGGCCCTGAATGCCGTTCCAGATTCCCCGTGGTTTCTGGTGACCAAGATGGACACGGCGGAAGTGTATGCGCCGCTGCGCGAACGGTTGCGGCTGACCATCCTGTTCATGGGCCTTTTGCTGATCAGCGCGGGCGCAGGCATTGTTGCGGTCTGGCGGCATCAACGCGTCCGGTTCTACAAGGAGCGGTATCAGATAACCGAGGCGCTGCGGGAGAGCGAGGAGCGTTTCCGGCGGGTGTTCGAGGAAGGCCCGACCGGGATGGCGCTGCTCGACGAGACGTTTCATTTTATCCGGGCAAACCCGGCCTTCACTGCCATGCTGGGGTATTCCGAAGCGGAACTGCAAAAGATGGCCTTTCCCGACATCACCCATCCCGACCACATCCAACAAGATGTCGAACAGGTGCGGCGACTGCTGCGCGGCGAGCTCTCCGCGTATCGCACGGAGAAACGGTATATCGCCAAATCCGGGAAAGAAATATGGGGACAGGTGCAAGTGAGTGTGGTGCGAAACGCGGACGGGACCTTCCGCCATTTTCTGGCGGTCATCGGCAACATCACCGAGCGCAAGCAGGCGGAGGAGGAGTTGCGCCGCTCGGAGATGAAGTTCCGCACGCTCTACGATTTGACCAGCGACGCGGTGATGCTGCTGAACGAGAAAGGCTTTTTCGATTGCAACCAGGCAACTCTGGCGTTATTCGGCTGTGCGACCCGGGAGGAATTCTGCTCGAAACACCCCGCCGATGTGTCGCCGCCGGTGCAGCCGGACGGCACGGATTCCCGAACACTGGCCAACCAGCGGATCGCCACAGCGCGGGAAAAAGGCACCAACCACTTCGAGTGGATGCACAAACGGGTTGACACCGGCGAGACCTTCACCGCCGACGTGCTGTTAAACGCCATGGAACTGGATGGCAAACCGGTGGTTCAGGCGGTCGTCCGTGACATCACCGCGCGCAAGCAGGCGCACGATGAACTTGAAAAGCGGGTCGTTGAGCGCACCGCCGAACTGTCCCAGGAACGCCGGCTTCTGCGCACACTGATTGACAACCTGCCGGACTTGGTCTTTGTCAAAGACGCCCAGAGCCGGTTTGTCATCTTGAATACAGCCTGCACCCAACAACTGGGGGCCAGCCGGCCGGAAGAGGTGCTGGGCAAGAGCGACGCGGATTTTGTGTCTCCGGAGCTGGCGGCGCAGTATCTGGCTGACGAACAGGAGTTGATGCGGTCGGGCCAGATGATGCAAAAGGAGGAACCCACCCAGCACAAGCCATCGGGGGAAATGGGCTGGTCGTTCACCACCAAGGTTCCGTTGAGGGACGACGCGGGCAAGATCGTGGGGTTGATGGGCATCGCGCGGGACATCACGAAACGGAAACAGACGGCGGAGGCGCTGCTCCAGTCGCGCGACGAACTCGAAAAGCGGGTCACCGAGCGCACCGCCGAACTGGCCGGCGCCAACACGACCCTGCAACAGCAAATCGCCGAGCGGGAACGCATCGAACAAGTTCTGGATCGGGAGCGCCTCCTGTTGCGCACGCTCATTGACAATCTACCGGATGCCATCTACGCCAAGGACACCGCCGGTCGAAAGATGATGGCCAATCCCGCCGACCTGAAAAATCTCCGCTGCCAGACCGAGGCCGAGGCCATGGGCAAGAGCGATTTCGATCTCTTTCCGAAGGAAATCGCCGAACAGTTCTGGGCCGACGACCAGAAGGTGATTCAGGGCGAGCCGGTCATCAACCGGGAGGAGCATTTCTTTGACGAAGCCGGCCGGAAACGCTGGCTGTTGACCAGCAAGCTGCCGTTGCGCGATCAAACCGGAAAGATTGCCGGGCTGATGGGTATTGGCCATGACATCACGGAGCGCAAGCAGGCGGAGGAAACCATTGCCCGCGAACGCCAGTTGCTCCGCACCTTGATTGATCGGCTGCCCGAAACCTTTTATATCAAAGACTTGGACAGCCGTTTTCTGGTGGTCAACGAAGCCCTGGCCAAACAATCCGGCAAAGCCGCTCCCGCCCAGATGCTTGGATTGTCCGACGCGGACCTTTTCCCCGCCGGACCGGCCGCCGAGTTTCGCGCCGAGGAGCTGAAAGTATTTGCCGGAGAGTCACTCATTGACCATGAAAACAGCATGGTTTTTCCGGATGGCCGCGAGCACTCGGTGTTGACGACCAAATTGCCGTTTCGGGACAGCGAGGAACAGATTTGCGGCCTGGTGGGAATCGGGCATGACATCACCGAGCGCAAGCGGGCCGAAGAGGCGTTGCGCCACGAACAGACCTTGATGACGGCCTTGATGGACAACATTCCCGACGCTGTTTACTTCAAGGATGCGGCCAGCCGTTTTCTGCGGGTGAACCGCGCCTTGTCACGGAAGCTTGGTCTGAGTAATCCGGACCAGATCGTCGGCAAAGCGGACACGGATTTTTTCACCCGGGAGCACGCGCGACAGGCCCTGACCGACGAGCAGGAGATTGTCCGCACCGGCCAGCCGCTGCTGAATGCCGAAGAGAAGGAAACCTGGCCCGACGGCACCATCACCTGG
This sequence comes from Limisphaerales bacterium, assembly GCA_003134375.1. Taxonomy (GTDB): domain Bacteria; phylum Verrucomicrobiota; class Verrucomicrobiia; order Limisphaerales; family UBA11358; genus UBA11358. Next base: position 8,901 of record PLAY01000077.1, read on the forward strand.
GTGGTGACCACCAAATTGCCCCTGCGCGACGCAGCGGGACGAATCATCGGCACCTGCGGCATCTCCCTCGACATCACCGAGCGCAAGCGGGTGGAGGAGGCCTTGCGCGAGAGCGTGAGGCGGCTCCAAACCGTTGTGACTGGCGTGCCGATCGTTCTCTACACCTTCGATCGTCACGGGGTCTTCACGTTCTCTGAGGGCAAGGGACTCGCTGGCCTGGGCCTCAAACCCGGCGAAGTCGTGGGCCGGTCTGTCTTCGAAGTCTATCGCGACCAGCCCGAAGCGCTGGCCAACCTGCGCCGTGCGCTCGCCGGGGAGACCTTCACGGTTCAGCTGTCGTTCCCCGGGGAAGCCACGTTCGAAGTCTCTCACACAGCGATGCGCGACGAGGCGGGCGAGTATGCCGGCACCATCGGTTTAATGGTGGATGTGACCGAACGCAACCGCGCCGAACAGATATTGCGCGAATCGCAGGCGCTTTATTATTCGCTCGCGGAGCAACTGCCGGTTGGAGTTTTTCGCAAAGACCGGGAAGGCCGCTTTGTTCTGGTCAACCCCGAGTTCTGCCGGCTCAAAGGCATGAAGGCGGAGGAGTTTTTGGGCAAAACACCCCGGGAAGTTGCCGCCATCGAAGCGGCGAAACCGGGCGCGGCGGGGTTGGCAACCAAGTATGCCGCCGCCGGCATGGAACATCATGAACAGATCATGCAAACCGGCAAATCCATTGAGTTGGATGAAGAGTATGCGCATGCCGATGGCACGAAGCAGTTCCTGCACGTCATAAAATTGCCGGTGCTTGGCCTGAGCGGAAAGATTATTGGCACCCAGGGAATCCAGTTCGACATCACCGAGCGCAAGCGGGCGGAAGAGGCGCTGCAAAATTCCCGCGCGCTGTATTTTTCCCTGGTGGAAAATATGCCGCAAAGCGTTTTCCGCAAAGGCCGCGACGGGCGTTTCCAGTTCGTCAATAAACGGTTCTGCCAGGGCTTGAAACGCTCCCCGGAGGACATCGTTGGCCGGACCGACGCCGACTTTTTCCCGCCGGAACTGGCGCAGGCCTATCGTAAAGGCGATCTCCGGGTCATGGAAACGGGTCAGGTATTGGATCAGGAGGAGAGACACGTGGGCGCCGACGGCCGGGAATTGCATGTCCACGTCATCAAGACGCCTTTGCGGGACGCCCAAGGACAGGTCATCGGCATTCAGGGCGTCTTCTGGGACATCACCGAGCGCAAGCGGACGCAGGAAATGTTGCGCCTGAACCAGGAACGGTTGCTCAAGGTTGTTATGCAGACACGCTGCATCCTGAGTTCCGGCCAGGTGGAAGGTCTGGAAGGCTGGCGGGAACGGGCGTTGCATCCGGAATCACCGTTTCGCTGGGATTTTCAAGTGCAAAATGAAGAGGCGGCGCAAAAGATATTGCCACTGGAACTGGCGCCGGGCGAACAATACCAGCAAGCCTGGGCCCGCAGCCGCAGTCATGACGATCACACCCAGATGAATTGGAATTCAGGGAACGCCTTTCTGAACGACCTGCCTTTTTACCGCAACGAGTTCCGCTGCACGGACAAAAACGGGGTTGGTCATTGGATGCAGCAGTTGGTGACCGTCCAAAAACTGGCGGAAAATCGCTGGGAGATTTTCGGCATCACCACGGACATCTCCGACTTGAAAAGGGTCGAGACGGAGTTGCGCGAATCGCAGGCGCTCTATCATTCGCTCGTTGAACAAATGCCCGCCGGCATTTTCCGCAAGGACGCCAAAGGACGTTATGTCTTCGTCAATCCCACGTTTTGCCGGCTTAAAGAAATGACGCCGGATCAGTTTTTGGGGAAAACCGTCTTGGAAGTTGGGTTGAAGGATGTTGCGCTGGCAGCCAAAGGCGCCAGCGACCACGCAACGATCATGCAAAGCGGCAATCCGATCGAAGACGACGAGTTATATTCCAGCGCGGCTGGCGAAACCCGGTATTATCGTGCCGTGAAATCTCCGGTTTTCGACTTCGCCGGAAAAATTATGGGCACCCAGGGAGTCCTGTTCGACGTCACCGAGCGCAAACGGGCGGAGGAGGCGTTGCGGGAAGCGGGGGAGCGCTTTCAACTCGTCGCCCGCGCCACCAACGACGCCGTGTGGGATTGGAACCTGACCAGCCCGGCCTGGTGGAACGACACGTTCTACGAAATCTATGGCTTCGACCGGAACAGCACCCCCAGCCTTGAAGCCTGGGCCAGCCATATCCATCCCGACGACCAAGAGCGTGTGATGGCGGGCTTTCGCGCCGTGGTCGAACACGGGGAGCCCGCGTGGTCGGATGAATTTCGTTTCAAACGGGCAGACGGTACATACGGCCACGTATTTGACCGCGCTTACAGCCTCCGTGATGCCTCCGGAAAAACCGTGCGAATGCTCGGTTCGATGATGGACATCACCGAGCGAAAACGGGCGGAGGAGGCGTTGCGCGAGAGCGAGGCAGAACTCCGCGTGATTCTCGAATCCACCGCCGATGGAATTCTGGCCGTGGACAGCAAGGGGGAGAAGGTGATCAAAGCCAACCGGCAGTTTGCCGAACTCTGGCGGGTTCCCCAATCTCTCATGGATGCCGGGAATAACCGTGCCCTGTTGGATTTCGTGCGGGAGCAGTTGTCCGAACCCGACACGTTTTTTAAGAAGGTGCAGTCGCTCTACGGCACGAACGCGGTGGCCACGGACACGCTGGTCTTTAAGGACGGGCGCGTTTTTGAATTCTATACCTACCCGATGATAATGGATGGGGCGGTCATTGGCCGGGTATGGTCGTTCCGCGACATCACCGCGCGCAAACGCCAGGAAAAGGAGTTGAGCGAGAAAAGCTCCGAACTGGAACGCTTCACCTACACCGTCTCGCACGATTTGAAAAGCCCGCTGGTGACGGTGAAAACCTTCCTCGGTTACCTGGAGCAGGATATGACCCGGCCGGACAAGGAGCGGGTCAGGCAGGATGTGGCCTACATGCATACCGCGGCGGACAAGATGGGCCAGTTGCTCGATGAACTGCTGAATCTGGCGCGTGTTGGGCGCAAGTCCAATCCGGATGAGCGGATCACGTTCAAGGAACTGGCGCAGGAGGCCGTCCGGCTGGTCGCCGGACGCATCAGCACGGGCGGCGCCGAGGTGCAAGTGGCCGATGCCGCCGTGGTTCTGGAAGGTGACCGCCCGCGCCTGATTGAAATCTGGCAGAACCTGGTGGAGAACGCCTGCAAGTTCATGGGGAACCAGACCAAGCCGCGGGTCGAGATTGGCGTCGAGCCGCGTGGATCGGAGACGGTATTTTTCGTGCGCGACAATGGCGCGGGCATTGATCCGCGCTTTCAAGAGAAAGTGTTCGGTTTGTTTGAAAAGCTCGATCCGAAGGGCGAGGGAACGGGGATGGGACTGGCGCTGGTCAAGCGAATCGTGGAGATGTACAAGGGACGAATCTGGGTCGAGTCCCCGGGGCTTGGGCAGGGCGCGAATTTCCTGTTCACTTTGCCCGGAGCGGTCATCATTGACCCGGAACAATCGTCGTAAAGCGAATGGTTATGGGAAAACCTCCTTTATGTTTGCTGATCGTGGAAGATGAAGCGGCCCACGCCGCCGCGATTCAGCGCGCCTTCCAAACCGAAGAACCCGGAACTCAAATCGAGGTGGTGGGCACGTTGCGGGAATTCCGCCAACACAGCGCCAGCCACCCGCCGGACCTCGCCTTGCTCGACCTGAACCTGCCGGATGGCCGCGCGGTGGAGATCCTGTCAAGTCCGCCCGAGGCCGGCCCGTTTCCCATCATGGTAATGACGAGCTATGGCAACGAGCAGTTGGCGGTGAAGGCAATCAAAGCGGGCGCGCTGGATTATGTCGTCAAGTCCGCGGAAGCCTTCGCGACGATGCCGCGCACGGTGGAGCGCGCCTTGCGTGAATGGAAACTGCTCACCGAACGACGGGAGGCCGTGGCCGCGCAAAAGCGCCTGATTGCCCAACTGGAGGAGGCCCTGTCGAAGGTCAAGACCTTGAGCGGCTTGTTGCCCATCTGCTCCGCCTGCAAGAAAATCCGCGACGACCAGGGCTACTGGAGCCAGGTGGAAGGCTACATTCAGGAGCACACCGACGCCCGGTTCACGCACAGCTACTGCCCGGAGTGCGCCCGGAAGTTTCTCGCGAAAGTGGAGAGAGGCGACCCCAATACCCAATGAAGACGTCAACCAGCATGCCGCCCGATGGTTGGTGAAAAACAGGCCGCCACCGGCTAAATACAAATCAGCACCATGAACTTGCCCGAGCTAAACGAGCGCCGCGCCGAGTGGGGCCTCCTGCTAATCTTCGCCAGCCTGACATTGGGAATTGTCGTGGGTGGCACCTTTTACTACCGTCACTACGAGCGGCAATTCCGCGCCGCCGCCGAACACCAGCTTGCGGCCATCGCGGATTTGAAGGTGGATGAACTGGTGCAGTATCGCAAGGAGCGATTGGCAGACGCTGCCATCTTCTTCAACAACGCAGCTTTTTCCGGGCTGGTGCGGCGTTTTCTCGATCACCCGGAGGACGCGGACGCGCAACGGCAGATTCAGACGTGGCTCGGCAAATATGCGGCCTATTACGAGTATTCCCGGGTCTATCTGCTCGATGTTCAGGGCGCTGAACGGCTGGCTGTCCCCGACAAGCCGGAGCCGTTTCCTGGCCATCTGACACAGGACATCGCCGCGGTCCTGCGATCCGGCCGGGTGACGTTTCTGGATTTTCATCGTGACGCTACCGGTCTTCCCATCCATTTGGAGATTCTGGTTCCCATCTTTGACGAACAGGATGCCAGCCGGTCGCTGGGCGTGCTCGTCTTGCGTATTAATCCAGCCGCCTTCCTCTACCCCTACATTCAGCGCTGGCCGACGCCCAGCCTGACGGCCGAGACGCTACTCGTCCGCCGGGAGAGCAACGACGTGCTGTTCCTCAATGAACTGAAATTCCGGACCAACACCGCCCTCAACCTGCGTGTTCCGCTTGGAAACACCAACGCACCTGCGGTGAAAGCCATCCTGGGGGAGAAAGGCATCGTGGACGGCACGGATTATCGCGGGGCGCCGGTGCTGGCGGCCTTGCGTGCCATTCCGGATTCGCCGTGGTTTCTGGAGGCGCGCATAGATACCGCCGAAGTGTATGCGCCGATGAGGGCGCGACTCTGGCAAGTGGTCGTCATGATCTGCGTTCTGCTCTTCGGTTCGGGGGCCGGTGTGGGTCTGGTCTGGCGGCGGCAGCAAGCCCGTTTCTACCGGGCGCAATATGAGTCGGCGGAGGCGCTGCGCCGCTCGGAGACGAAGTACCACACGCTTTACGATTCGACCCGTGACGCGGTGATGCTGCTGGATACGAAGGGCTTTTTCGATTGCAACCAGGCCGCCCTGGCGATGTTCGGCTGCGCGAGCCGGGAGGAGTTCTGCTCGAAACACCCCGCCGATGTGTCGCCGCTGGTGCAGCCGGATGGCACGGATTCCCTGACGCTGGCCAGCCAGCGGATCGCCACGGCGCTGGAAAAGGGCGGCGACCACTTCGAGTGGATGCACAAGCGGGCTGACACCGGCGAGATCTTCCCCGCCGACGTGCTGCTCAGCGCCATGGAACTGGATGGCAAACCGGTGCTCCAGGCGGTCGTCCGCGACATCACCGAGCGCAAGCGGGCGGAGGAAAAGCTCCGCCAATTGTCCCGGGCGGTGGAACAGAGTCCGGCCTCGATCGTGATTACCGATTGCGCCGGTAACATTGAATATGTCAATCCCAAGTTCATTCAAGTCACCGGTTACACTTTGGCGGAGGCGCTGGGGAAAAACCCGCGCATCTTGAAATCCGGCGAGATGAGTCCGGAAGCCTACGTGGTGCTGTGGCAAACCATCACGGCGGGCAAGGAATGGAGCGGCGAATTCCACAACAAAAAAAAGAACGGCGAACTCTATTGGGAAAGCGCCTCCATCTCGCCCATCCGCGACCTCGCGGGCCGCGTCACCCATTATGTCGCCGTCAAAGAAGATATCACCGCGCGGAAACAAACTGAAGCCGAACGCGATATACTCATCCATGATTTGCAAGAAGCCCTGGCCAACGTAAAGTCGTTGAGCGGCCTGCTGCCCATCTGCGCCAGTTGCAAAAAAATCCGCGACGACAAGGGCTATTGGAGCCAGGTGGAAAGCTACATCCAAAAACACTCCGATGCCACCTTCACCCATGGCATGTGCCCGGAGTGCCTCAAGAAGTGGTATCCGGACCTGGTGGAAAACGGCCTGGGTGACTCAACCAAGAAGGCCCCATGACCTTGCAACCTAAAACATTCAACTACGCCATCGCGCGCCGATCTGGGCGGATAGCCGTGTGGTGGGGGGCGTCCGGTTTGCTTTGGCCGGCGGCATTCTTGCCGCCTGGCATTCTGAAAAACGGCTCAAAAACTGCTGCATAAAACCATGGAGATCACATTATGATTAAAGGAAACCCCGTCACCATTCTGCTGGTGGAAGACGACCCGGCACATGCCGAGATCGTGCGACGCAACTTGGGAAGTTTTCGCGTGGCCAACCGCATCATTCACGTGGAAGACGGCCAGGCGGCGCTGGACTATCTCTTCCACCATGCCGCCTATGCCAACCCCAAGACCAGTCCCCAGCCGAACCTGATTCTCCTGGATCTGCGCCTGCCCAAGGTGGACGGGATGGAAGTGCTGCGCCGGCTCAAAGCGGATGAAAAACTGAAGCTTATCCCGACAGTGGTGCTTACGACCTCGGGCGCCGAATCGGACCTGGTTAACGCTTACACCCATGGCGCGGGGAGCTACTTGGTGAAGCCGGTGGATTTCGACAAATTCTCCAAGCTGATGGAAGCCTTCGGCTTCTACTGGCTGGCGTGGAACCGGTTTCCAGACTGAAAGAGGACGCATCCCGACCGCCCATGAGGCACAACCAGACAACAGTCACTCTGCAGCGGCAGGCATCCTTGCCGGCCCGGCTCCAACCATGTGAACCACCGTGAAAAAACATAAACCCATGCTCATCTTGCTGGTGGAAGATGAGCCGGCCCACGCGGCGGCCATCCAGCGCGCCGTCGAAGCCAGCGGGCCGGAGTCCGAGGTCAAGGTCGTTGGTACGTTGCGGGAGTTCCGCCAGAGCAGCGTGGACCGGCCGCCGAACATCGCCATAATGGATCTGAACCTGCCGGATGGCCGCGCCACGGAGGTGCTGACCTGTCCGCCGGAGGCGGGACAGTTCCCCATTTTGGTGATGACGAGCTATGGCAACGAGCAGGTGGCGGTGGAGGCGATCAAGGCGGGCGCGCTGGAATACGTGGTGAAATCCGCGGACGCCTTCACCGACATGCCGCATACCATCACCCACGCCTTGCACGAATGGGACCTGCTCCAGGAGCGCAAGCGGGCGGAGGAGGCGCTGGAATTTAAAAATATCATTCTAACCACGCAGCAGGAGGCCTCCATTGACGGAATTCTCGTGGTGGATGAAAACGGCGAAATAATATCCTTCAATCGGCGGTTCGTTGACCTATGGGATATTCCTTCGGCCATAGCGGAATCTAAATCTGATGAGCAGATCCTGCAATCGGTGGTGAATAAACTGGTAGATCCCGAGGAATTCGTCGGAAAGCTGGAACAACTCCACGAGGACCGGAATGAAATCAGCCAGGATGAAATCGCTCTGAAAGATGGCCGAACGTTCGACCGTTATTCGGCCCCGATGCTCATCGAAGGCGGGAAGTACTATGGCCGGGTATGGTATTTTCGCGACATCACCGAACGCAAGCGGGCGGAGGCGGCGCTGCGCGAGAGCGAAGCGAGCCTGGCGGATGCACAGGCCCGCGCTCATCTGGGAAGCTGGGTGCTTGATCCCACCATGCAAACGGGGTTCTGGTCAGCCGAGATGTACCGCCTGTTTGGACGCGATCCGGCATTGAAAACTCCGCGCTTTCCGGAGTTTTTGCAGAATGTTCATCCCGAGGACCAGGAAAGGATCAGCCGCTCCGTGGCCCAAGCCATCGCCGAACACCGCTCCTACCGTGATGAGTATCGCATTGTCCAGCCCGACGGCAGCATGCGTTGGATCGAAGGTCAGGGCGAACCGGTCTTTGCCCACGGGGACAAGCTGATACACTTTGTCGGCACGGCGCAGGACATCACCGAGCGCAAGCGGGCGGAGGAGGCCCTGCTGGCCAGTCAGGAGCAGTTGAAGCAAATCTTCGAGGCCAGCCCCAACGTTACTTCGGTGTTTCGGATGGAAGGTCAGGATTTGCGGCGGACGTGGGTAAGCCCCAACCTTGAACGCCTGTTTGGCTACACGGTCGAGGAGTCCCTGCAACCGCATTGGTGGAGCGCGCATGTACATCCCGAAGACCTCGCGCGAGTGATTACCGACTCCAGCCGCATCCTAACCCGCGAACACATTGTCCACGAGTATCGCTTTCTTCGCCGGGACGGCGTGGTGGTGTGGATTCACGATGAGTTGCGGCTGCTGCGCGACGCCACCGGCCAGCCGCAGAAGGTGGTGGGCGCGTGGACGAACATCACGGAGCGCAAGGAACTGGAGACACACTTGTTGCGCACGCAGCGGCTGGAAAGCGTGGGCCGGCTGGCCAGCGGTATCGCCCATGACCTCAACAACATTCTCGCGCCGATGCTCATGGCGCCGCCGCTGCTTCGCGAGGCCATTCAGGACCCGGAATTGCGAAACATACTGGACTTGGTTGAAACCAATGCCCAGCGCGGCAGCAGCATCATCAAACAATTGCTCACCTTTGGGCGGGGCCTGGAAGGCGAGCGCGTGCCCGTGCAACTCCGCGCCCTGGTCAACGACATGTTGGGCATCATCCGGGAAACCTTCCACAAGAACATCATCACCCGGCGCGAGACGCCACCGGATGCCTGGCTGGTGATCGGCGACGCCACCCAGTTGCACCAAGTCCTGATGAACCTGTGTGTCAATGCCCGCGACGCCATGCCCGAAGGCGGCACGCTCACCCTCAAACTGGAGAATTGCGAATTCGATGAATCATTCGCCCGGATGACTCCCGGCGCCAAGCCGGGACGGTACGTGTGCTTGAGCGTGACCGACACCGGGCAGGGCATCGCGCCGGAGCATCTGGACAAAATCTTCGATCCCTTTTTCACCACCAAGGAACTGGGCAAGGGGACGGGGCTGGGCTTGTCCACGGTGCTGGGGATTGTGCAGAGCCACGGCGGGTTCATTCAGGTCCACAGCCAGCCCGGGCGCGGCACGGAGTTCAAGGCTTACCTGCCCGCCAGCGAGGCGGCGGAAGCCCAGCCGGCCAGTGAGCCGAACCAGCCGCTCCCTCAAGGCGGCGGGGAACTGGTGCTGGTGGTGGACGACGAGAGCAGCGTGCGGCAGGTGACGCGGAAACTCTTGGAACGCAACGGCTATCGCATCATTGAGGCGGCGGAGGGAGCGGAGGGGATAACCCAATATGTGGCGCACCAAAAGGAAGTGCAGGTGGTGTTGACAGACCTCGCAATGCCGGTCATGGACGGCCCGGCGTTCATCCGGGTGTTGCGGCGATTGAACCCGCAGGTCCGGGTCATCGCGATGACCGGATACCAATCCAAGTTGAACATGCCCGCCGACCTGGGTGTGCTGGGCCAAGCCCACCTTTCCAAACCGTTCACCGGCCCCATGCTGTTGCAGACATTGCAGCGCGTGCTCCATCCTGAAGCCCCGCCGAAAGTTTGAGCCGGAACCGTACTGGCGGAACGTCAGTCGTCGTTTTGCTATGCCCAGGCAAGCCGGCGCTCCCAAGAAGAATGGCATCAATGCCGGGGCGCACATTCGGGCGCTGCCCCCGATCTGTAGCGGCAGCCATCCTGCCTGCCGCTACGGTGGCTTTCGAATGCACCTCATAGCTGGGATGCGCGGCTTCGCTGCTCGACAAACCGGCATTATTTCCTAAATTGGAGGCAATGTCGTCTGCCAGCCAGCCATTGGTCATCGCCGGACGGGAGTTTCGCTCGCGGCTCATCATGGGCACCGGGAAGTTTTCGTCGCCCGAAACCATGCGCGACGCCCTCGCCGCCAGCGGCGCGGAAATGGTCACCGTCGCCCTGCGCCGCGCCGATTTGAGCGGCAAAAACGATCCGTTCGCGAATATTCTGGAATTCATTGACCCGAAAAAATATCTGCTGCTGCCCAATACCAGCGGCGCGCTGAATGCCGATGAAGCCGTCCGTCTCGCGCGCCTTGCCGCCGCCGCCGGTTTGCCGAAATGGGTGAAACTCGAAATCCATCCCGACCCGCGCTATCTGCTGCCCGATCCGGTTGAGACGTTCAAGGCCGCCGAAATTCTGGTGAAGGATGGTTTTACCGTTTTGCCTTACATCAACGCCGATCCGGTTCTGGCAAAACGATTGCAGGATGTTGGCGTGGCCACCGTGATGCCGCTCGGCTCGCCCATCGGCTCGAATCGCGGCATCCAGACGCGCGATCAAATCCGCATTATCATCGAGCAGGCCGCCGTGCCCGTCGTCGTGGATGCCGGTCTGGGCGCGCCGAGCCACGCCGCCGAAGCGATGGAAATGGGCGCGGACGCCGTGCTGGTCAACACCGCCGTCGCGGTGTCGAGCGATCCGAACCGCATGGCCGTCGCGTTCAAGATGGCGGTGGAAGCCGGTCGCGCGGCGTTTGAATCCGGATTGGCGGCAACGCAGGAAACCGCCAGCGCCACCAGCCCGTTGACGGCATTTTTGGACTAGACTCAACCAAGGATTCCGCAATGCGGGACGGATAGACACGGATTGAATACAAACAAAATAAAAAAATTAAACGAGCCCCTCGCCCCGGCCCTCTCACCGTTTGGCGGGGAGAGGGAGAAAACTGTAGCGTTCGGCCTGTGGCCGGACTGAATCGAGCCACAGGCTCGACTCTACAACCCTCGCTCCGCCTGAGTGGGGAGAGGGGATTTTGTTTTTCATCCGTGTTAATCCGTGGTAATCCGTGGTAAAACAAATTAAATGAGCGCAAAAATCTTATCCGTTTCGCGAGCGCGGCAAATTCTGACTGCCGCGACGAAAACCCGCGTGCTGGTTCTCGGCGACGTGATGCTGGATCAATTCATCTGGGGCGGCGTGTCGCGCATTTCGCCGGAAGCGCCGGTGCCGGTGGTGGATTTTGAGCGCGAAAGTTTCATGCCTGGCGGCGCGGCCAACGTCGCGCGCAACCTCACCGCGCTGGACGTGCCCACGGAACTTTTTGGCGCGATTGGCAGCGACGATGCCGGCCGCCGGTTGAAACAATTGCTGGGTGAACAAAAAATCGGCTGCCGCGGATTGGTGACGCACGCTGCGCGGCATACCAGCGTCAAAACCCGCATCGTGGCGCACAAACAGCAAATGGTGCGCATTGACCGCGAAACGCGCGACAATCTGGACGGGCGCCTGACCAGCCGCCTGCTCGCCGAACTCAAATTAAAACTCCCGAAAGCCGATGCCGTCATCGTCGGTGATTACAGCAAAGGGGTCGTTACGCAGCCGCTGCTCAACGAAATCAAAACGCTCTGCCGCACGCGTGGCATCTGGCTCAGCCTTGACCCCAAGCCGGCGCACCATTTGAATTTGAACGGCCTCTCGCTCATCACGCCGAATCGCAAAGAAGCCTTTGAGCTTGCGAATCTGCCGGATGAAACGCGAAATCCAAATCCGCTCGCGGACAAAAATCTCATGCTGGTTGCGGAACGTTTGCTCAACGAACTGCGCCCGGCCGTGCTGCTAATCACGCTGGGCGAACTCGGCATGTTGCTCTGTCAGCGCGGGCAAAGGCCGTTTCATATTCCCACCGTCGCGCAGGAGGTGTTCGACGTTTCCGGCGCGGGCGACACGGTCATTGCCACGTTCACGCTGGCCATCGCAGCGGGCGCATCGTCGGTCGAAGCGGCGATGTTGTCGAATCACGCCGCCGGCATTGTCGTCGGCAAAATCGGCACCGCCATAGCGACGCCGGAGGAATTGCTGAACAGTTTTACTTCCTAGCCGCCGATGGAAATCGGCGGTGTCCGCGTTTTTACAAACGCTGCCACCGATTTGATGAATTCAACCAAAATCACCGCCGATGCGATTCGCGCCATGAAAGCGCGCGGCGAAAAAATTGCCGCGCTCACGGCCTACGATTTCCCGATGACGAAGCTGCTCGACGAGGCGGGCATTCCGCTGATTCTCGTCGGCGATTCGCTGGGCATGGTCGTGCTCGGTTATCCGGACACGACCCACGTGACCATGGCCGAAATGGAGCATCACGTCCGCGCCGCCGCCCGGGCCAAACCACGCGCATTGCTCGGCGCGGACCTGCCGTTCCGCAGTTATGAGACCGCGGCCGCAGCGGTGAAGAATGCGAAAAAACTGGTCGCTGCGGGCGCGGAATTTGTGAAGGCCGAAGGTGGACGCGAAATCATCGAACCGGTTCGTGCGCTGGTATCCGCCGGAATTCCATTTTGCGGGCATCTGGGCATGTTGCCGCAGCACGTGCTGGAGGAAGGCGGCTACCACGTCAAAGGCAAAAAGGAGCCGGAGCATCAGGCGCTGCTGGAAGACGCCAAAGCGCTGGCCGACGCCGGCGCGTTTGCGATTGTGCTCGAACTCGTGACGGCACCGGTTGCAAAGGAAATTTCGCAGCGCATTCCCATCCCCACCATCGGTATTGGCAGCGGCGACGATTGCGATGGACAAATTTTGGTGACGCTGGATTTGGTCGGGCTGTTTCCCTGGTTCACACCGCGGTTCGTAAAGCCGCGGACGGCTTGCGCGGTGGAAATCAAATCCGCCGTGGCGGCGTGGAAAAATTCCATCGCGCCAGCCTGAGCGGTAGTGTCCCAATTTAGGTTGTAGTGTCGGCGCTGTGCGCCGCTTCGGCGCGACGGCGGCAGGCTCGACGCTACAGCAAATCAGGACATCGCCGCCTGAGCAAACAACTTTTCACCGGTTGGATTGTTCATTAAAGTAGGTCACATGGAATTGGAATCATTGATTGAATCGGCGGCGGGTGGTGGCGCCAGCGATTTGCACCTGGAAGCCGGGATGCCGGCGGCGGTGCGCGTTCGTGGCGCATTGCAGGTTTCTGGCGAACCCGTTCCGCCGAGAGCACTGGCGGAAATCGCGCGCCGGCTCATCGGTGAGGAGCAGTGGCCGGTTTTTTTGGAGCGGCGTTCGTTTGATTTGTCCAAAACCATCCGTGGCGTCCGCTGCCGGATCAATATTTTGCAAACCTCGCGCGGCATTGGCCTGGCAGTTCGTTTGCTCAGTGCATTTCAAGCCACGGTGGAAAAACTCAATCTGCATCCCGACCTCAAGAAGCTCGTCAAAAACACGCATGGCCTGATTCTGGTCAGCGGCCCGACCGGCAGCGGCAAATCTTCGACCCTGGCGGCCTTGATTCAGGAAATCAACCTGACCGAAACCCGCCATATCGTCACGGTTGAAAGTCCGATTGAATACACCTTCCGCTCGCGGCGCTCCTACATCCGGCAGCGCGAAGTCGGGCGCGATACGCCGAGCTTTGAGCAGGCGTTGCTGGATGCGCTGCGCGAAGACCCGGACGTCCTGATGGTCGGGGAAATGCGCGATCCGGAAACGATGCGCCTGACGTTGAGCGCCTCCGAAACCGGCCACCTGGTCCTGGCCACGGTCCATTCATCGTCCTGTGCGGAAGCCTTGCAACGCGTGGCTTCGGCTTTTCCGGCGGAGATTCAAGGCGCCGTTTGCGCGCAACTGGCGGATTGTCTCGTCGCGGTCATTTCGCAACAGCTCCGCTTCCGGCCGGATTTGAACATTCGCGTCCCCGAATGCGAGATTCTGGTGGCGACGCACGCGGTGAAAAATTTCATCCGCAACCGCGAGTTTTTCAAAATCATCTCCGCCATTGAGACCGGCGCCGATCACGGCATGTGGAGTTTTCAACGCTATTGCAAATGGCTGGAGACCCGGACCAATTTGTTTGTTCCCGGCCAGGGTTCGGCGGAGCCACCGGACAGCGAACCGGCCGAAGCAACATTTGTTGCCGCGCCGCTGCCGTCCGCTGTCGCCGCGCCCAGGACGGAAAAGAAAAGCCGGATTTCGACGCCGGCTCCGGGCGCGCGGGAAGGCCACCGGATTGAAATCGAACCAGTCGAAGGCGAGTTTGGAAAGATTCTCAAACGTCCGGAGTAAAATGAATCGGTTCCTGAAATGTTTTTGTGTCGGCGGGATTTCGGCGCTTCTGATGGCAACGTCGTTTGGTGGCTGTGTCACCCGGTCGCAGGCCCGCGCCCAGGTACAGGCGGCTTATCTGGCCGGCCAAAATGATGCGCTGGCCAAAATGGCGGCGGGCCAACACTCCAGTGTTTACATCGTCGGTCCGGTGGAAAAGTCCGAAGTCCCGTGGGTGGAGGGCTTGACGCTCGCGCAGGCCATCGCGACGGCCAATTACACCAGCATCCACAACCCGAAGGGAATCACCATCACCCGCCAGGGCGAACAGGCCAGCATCAATCCCAAGGATTTGCTCAACGGCCACGTGGTGCCGCTGGAACCGGGCGATACCATTACCATTCGCGAATAGTTGGGAACATCGAACATCCAACGCTCAATATCGAATGACTTCAGTATTGGGCGTTGGATGTTGAATGTTCGATGTTTTCCCGCTTCAAAAATATTCACGGGACGTTATATTTCACAAACCCAACATTTTTTAAGGTTGATGAAATGGCCGTGTTCATTGGGTTTATGCGCGGCGAGCGGCGGCAATCAATTTGGTTCTAACCCACTCCGTCTTGGCCAGCCCCGAAGATTTCACAGCCGCCATGATTTCGGCATATTCGGGCGGGGACAACCGAGTGGAAATGAACTTCCCGCGCTTATCCTTTTTGGGAAGCATTGGGCGTCCAACTTTAGGCGTTTCAGTCATGCCTTTTTTAATTTGGAATATTCAGCCAATGATAAATCACCAGCCATGCTAATGCCGCGAGCAGCCCAAATCCAAACGACAGTTTATTTTTCGCTCTTTGGATTCCTTTTTTGTAATTTTCAAATTCATCACTGTTTTCGATCCTGTGTTGGGGACGTTCGGATTCGTAATAGTCTAGGAAAACAACTGACACAATCCATCCGATAAATCCTGCCAGTATGAATTCAATAAGAGTAATCATTTATCCTTTTTCCTTTTCGTCTTTGGCGGCGGCGTCTGAATACTGCTGCGCCAGCGTTATCAGATTCAACCCATCTTTTTCTTCCGTGGTGTTAATGTAATAAAGGTGACACATTTATTGATTTCTGTCAAGCGTTTATGTGACACTATTATTATGGGAAATGAGGAGGGTTTTTAGTGAATGTGCGGATGTGTTCCAAGCAGGCTAGAACATATGTTTTCATTTCCAAAGAGTGGCAAAGCGATTCGTCACACATTGTATTAACCAGCATTTCAAATGATTCTCGGTCTTTAGGAGTAAAATCTTCAGCCATTAAAGCAGCCGCGTGTTTAATGTTTGGGATTTTGCTACGATAAAAATGGCTCCAATGTTGAGGAATGGCATTGTTAATTTCTCCTTCAAGTTGTGCCAGAAAAGCAAGGAATTGCCTCTTGGTTGGGTCACGAAGTAATTTTATCTCCTCGGCCATCTTTTGAACTTGGCCGTTCTTTTCAGCAATTTCAATGGCCCGCCGTTTCTGAGTTCGT
>PLAY01000183.1 GCA_003134375.1 Limisphaerales bacterium
ATTGATTCAAAAACGCGCCGGTTTTTATGTTGTCTCTAGCTTGCCAATCCGGATCAGTAATTTCGCAGCCGGTCAGCAAAATAATCAGCGTGGTAATTAGTAGGACACAAAACATACAGCGGGCAAAGATGTTTGTATTCAGACACCCATTTATTTGCCAAACTTGAATATTCATGACGTCTGTCGCGGCCTAACAGTTAACGGACGGCTTGTTTTGCAGTCTGTCCTTTTTCATGTTTTGACTCTGCGTTTGGTGAAACGGTTTGTCCAGAAAAAGTTGCGCGGGAAACCGGCCTGGCTCCGAAGAAGAATTGCAGATTTTCCAGCCCAAGGCGCCAGAGCATTATTGCCCATTCGATATAAAGCTCCGTAGGAGCGACATCATCTCAAATCCATGCCGCTCCCACGGAGTTTGGGCGTTCAGCGGACACATTCCACGGTAATATGCCGCGCCGATGGGGCTGGTTGGGTAGGGCGCGTTCTCCGAACGCACCGCGCGGCGGGCTGCGGAGAGCCCGCCCTGCCAATTAAATCACTTCGCATAAACATCCGGGTGCGGGCGGGAGCTGACGATGGCGCTCACCAGCGCGCCGGCGTCAGCAATGGCCCGGCGGTTTGCTTGAAGTTTTAATATGATTTCATTTTTTTATGAATTATTACTTATTGAGATAATTGCTAATAACTGCGTGACAAGCGGTTCGGTGGCGGTTACTTATTTGCAATATTTTTTAGCAATATGAGCAAGCAAATCAACTTCACGCTGCGCGAGCAGGACATCCCAACGCAATGGTATAATCTTCTGGCGGATTTTCCGGAACCGCTGCCCCCACCGCTGCATCCGGGCACCAAACAGCCGATTCCGCCGGAGGCATTGCTCGCGATCTTCCCGGAAAATCTCGTGAAGCAGGAGATGTGTCCCGACCGCTGGGTGCCCATTCCCGAAGAAGTCCGCGACATTTACACGCTCTGGCGACCCACGCCCCTGCTCCGCGCGGTACGGTTGGAGAAGGCGCTGCAAACACCGGCGCACATTTACTACAAATATGAGGGCGTCAGCCCGGCGGGCAGCCACAAGGTCAACACGTCCGTCGCGCAGGCGTATTTCAACAAGGTCGCCGGCACCAAACGCCTCGCCACCGAGACCGGCGCGGGCCAGTGGGGTTCGTCCCTGGCGCTGGCCTGCAAACTCTTTGGCCTGGAGTGCAATGTTTACATGGTCAAGGTTAGTTACCAGCAAAAGCCGTATCGCCGCATGCTCATGCACACCTGGGGCGCGACGGTGCATCCCAGCCCCAGCGACCAGACCGAATACGGGCGCAAGATGCTCCACGACGATCCGAATTGCGCCGGCAGCCTCGGCATCGCCATCAGCGAAGCCATCGAGGACACCGTCACACACCCGCACACGAAATACTCGCTCGGCAGCGTGCTCAACCACGTTTGCCTGCATCAAACCGTCATCGGCCAGGAATCCATCAAGCAGATGGAAATGGCCGGCGAGGAGCCGGACTCGATCATCGCCTGCTGCGGCGGCGGCAGTAATTTTGCCGGGCTGACCTTTCCGTTCATTCACAAAAAAATCACGGAGAAAAAGAAGTATCGTATCGTCGGCGTCGAACCGTCGGCCTGTCCGTCGTTGACGAAAGGCGAACTGCGCTACGACTTCGGCGACACGGCGGAGATGACGCCGTTGCTGATGATGTACACGCTCGGCCATAAATTCATGCCGCCGTCCATTCACTCGGGCGGGCTGCGTTACCACGGCATGTCGCCGATGGTCAGCCACGCGCTCAAGCTGGGTCTGATTGAAGCCCAGGCCTACCACCAGACGAAGGTTTTCGAGGCCGGGATACTTTTTGCGCAGACGGAGGGCATTGTGCCGGCGCCGGAATCCGCGCACGCGATCGCCGCGGTGGTGGACGAAGCCGTGAAAGCCCGCGAGGCGGGCAAAAAACGCGTCATTCTGTTCAATCTGTCCGGCCACGGCCTGCTCGATCTGAGTTCGTACGAGACCTACCTCACCGGCAAGATGCAGGATGTGTAACCCTCAACTCCAACCTTCAAAAAAACAACCATGAAAACTCGAATTCAATTCCTCTTGCTGGCCGTGTCACTGGCGGCGCTGCCGGGTATCTTACAAGCCCAACCCTCGGCCCATTACGCGCCTGGCGTGGAAGGCATCAAGGCCGCCACGCTGCCGCCGCCGGGATTCTACGTTCGTGACTACAATTACTTCTACTGGGCTGACCAGGTGAACGATTCGTCCGGCAATAAAATTGGCGCGGCCGACCTCGACGCGTTCACTTACGTCAATCTTCCCCGTCTGCTCTGGATTACGGACACGAAATTCCTCGGCGGCAACGTGGGCGTGGACGGTTTTTTGCCGCTCGTTTACCAGCAGGCCAGTGCCAACCCGGGATTCAATGCCACCACGTTTGGCGTCGGTGATTTGTTTGCCGAAGGCACGCTGTCGTGGCATTTGCAACAGTTTGACTTTGCGGTCGGCAGCGGCGTTGACATGCCCACCGGCGATTCCCCGACCAAGTTCGGGCCTACGACGAAGCCCGGCCTGGGCTATTGGACGTTCATGCAAACCGCCGGGGCCACTTGGTATGTTGACGAGGATAAGACCTGGGCGGTGTCGGCGTTGAACCGCTTTGAGTTCAATACCGAACAGCGTGACATAGAGGTCACTTACGGTGATGCTTACACGCTGGAATGGGGCGTGAGCAAGAGCGTTTGCAAGGAGGCTGACCTGGGCGTGGTGGGTTATTACCAGCAACAGGTGACCGGTGACAGCAACGGGCAGCCCCTCAACCGCGTGGCGGCGGTCGGTCCGGAAGTCAGCTGCATGTTCCCGAAGCAGATGCTCTTCATCTCGCTCCGCTACAACTATGAATTCATGGCGGAATCACGCGCGCAGGGCAACGCCATCACCTTGATCCTCACGAAGCGGTTCTAGGCCGGACGCGAAAAAACATTTCCCGATTGCGGGGGGCCGGCAGGCAGCCGGCCTTTTTTTATTCAGAGGAAGTGGCGGGGTAACGGTTGCGCTTTGCCATCATTGGACTAGGTTGCCCGATGGAAGTTTCCGGGAAAATCCAATGCCCGTTCTGCGGGCAGGCGTTCGAACTGGTGGTGGACACGAGCGTGCCGAGCCAGCGGTTCACAACGGACTGCGAGGTGTGCTGCCGGCCGTTCGAGGTTTTCGCCGAATGCGAGCCGGGTGAAATTCTGAGCTTGGACGTGGCGGGAAATTGAGGCAGCCTGCCTGCGATGCACAATTTTGCCAACTCGGTTCTTTGGATTTACATCGTCCTGCTGCTCGTCGGCGGGTTGATCGGTTTTTTCAAGGCTAGGAGCAAGGTGTCGCTCATCTCATCGTCGGTGTTTGCCCTGTTGTTGGTGCTGACGACGCTGCACAGGATTTTCCAACCGGCGTTCGCACAAGATTTGGCGAACATCATCCTGGCGGCGCTGCTGGTGGTGTTCGCCGTGCGGCTGGCCAGGACGAAGAAATTCATGCCCAGCGGCTTGATGCTGGTGCTGACGATTCTGACGCTGGCGGTGCGGAACCTTTTCAAAGGCTGATGATTTGGCACGAAGATGGAGGATGGAAGATAGAAGATGGACTGCAAATTCAACAAGGTGCGGCGTCTGTTCCATCCTCCATTCTCGCTTCGCCGCGTGAGCAGCCGCCGGACCGGGTAAAATTCCTTGCGCAGACGGCTTCCGATTCGTAATTTACAACTCCTTTTTGAGGCACCCATAGCTCAATTGGATAGAGCGGCTGACTACGGATCAGCAGGTTTCAGGTTCAACTCCTGATGGGTGCACCATCTCCAATTCCGGCCCCTGCACGCCAGTTGATGACAAAGCGTGACAGTCGCTTTTATCTCCATGTAAGATCCTTAATCAGCAGCGACTCTGTAAAATGCGGACGCAGAATCTGCCGGAAACGGGACCGTAAACTCGACTGTATCAGCCGTATTTGTCACGACACCAATGTCGTCCCATAAAGGAATCGAAATATTCGTTGTCATCTGAACATGATAAACATTACCCGGCTCACCATTAAGCGTCATGCAAAAACCATTGGAAGCTACTGCTGGATTCGAGAGCCATAACATTGGGTCGGATGCGACGATCAAGCCGCCATTACCCACTGCGACGAAGCGATGCTGGCCGTAGGCAACGCTCTGCAGACCTCCTCCGGCGGTTGTAGAACATCGAGTTTGCCACTCCAAACCGTTTGTTGAAGTTCCCACCACCTGTCCGCCACTCCTGGTAACTCCAACCATAACAAAAACACTTCTTGCGTTGGCTATACCGTAGCAATAAGAAAATCCGCTGCCATAATTTGTCCACGTCACACCATCTGTACTCCGGCAATAAAGCCCCCGAATTTCAACTCCCAACAGAACGCCATTTCCATACGCGAATCCGCCGCCGAACAATCCCGGCTGTTGATATACCGGAACATTGGTCATGTAAGACCAAACTGAACCGTTGGTTGACCAAAACAAGGCCGGTGGATTCACTGCTGCTCCGGCGAAGGCTTTCCCAAAACCCGCCCCCACACCCACAAACCGTGCTGATGTCCCAGAGGTCTGAACAACCCAGTTTGATCCGTTGCTTGATGTCACAATAGTCCCAGAGTCGCCCACTGCGACAAAACCAACGTCGGTATAAGCTACAGCGTACAGATTGTTAGCCGTCCCAGAACTCTGTGATGACCATGCGACACCGTTGCTTGAAGTGAAAACAACACCATACTGTCCCACTGCAACAAACTGACCCTGACCCTGCGCCACGCCGAAAAGTGAGTTCGTGATACCCGTCGTGGAAGGCAGCCAGTCAACCCCATTTGAACTTGTCAGAATCGTTCCGTAATCTCCAGCAGCAACGAATACTCCATCACCAAAGGTCACGGCTCCAAGATAATTTGTCGTGCCGGACGGAATTATAGTCCAATTGTCGAGTGGGTCTCCGAAAACAGGAAACGCGATGGCGAGGAAAACCCAGCATGCCTTCCATCGCTGAAGGTGGCGAATGATTTTCATGGCGTGGGAAGTGGTCTAACAGATTAATGGACAGCACATTGTGCAGCCTGTCTTTTTTCTTAAAAGGACCTTAAGCCGGACTAAAACTGTTGTCAACCAAAATTACGCCGTTTATGACCCGCAAACTCTCATGTTGATCCATGGTTGGATTCCACATGCCTTTACGTCTTTTGGTAAAAGATTCCGCGGTTCAGGCCAGCATGACAGTACTGGGAAAATGGAGCCGAAAGGCGGTTTTCGATTGCATAGTGCGAATTTTTTGTTACCAAATCGAAAGCAAACAACATATTCAAATTTCCATGGCCAAATTATTTCTCGGAATTGATTCCAGCACCCAAAGCATCAGCGCGGTGGTCATTGACTGCGACCGCCGCAAGGTCGTCTATGACAAATCACTGAACTTCGACCAGGCGCTGCCGCAATACAAAACGCAAAACGGCGTCCTGCCCAACCGCAACCCGCTGGTCAAACACAGCTCGCCGTTGATGTGGGCCGAGGCGCTGGATTTGCTCTTTTCCGAAATGAAAAAGGACGGCGTCGCGCTCGGCAACATCCTCGCCATCAGCGGCAGCGGCCAGCAGCACGGCTCCGTTTATTTGAATGACCAGGCCGCCGGTGTGCTGGCGAATCTGAATCCCAAGAAATCGCTCGTCGAAAATCTGAAAGGAGTCTTCTCGCGGAAAACTTCGCCCATCTGGATGGATTCCTCGACGGCTGCCGAATGCGCCGAAATCCGGAAAAAACTGGGCGGCATCAAGGCCACGGCCACGGCCACCGGTTCCGACACGTTCGAGCGGTTCACCGGCCCGCAAATCCGCAAGTTTTACAAGACCGAGCCGAAGGCCTACGCCCAAACCGCCAGCATCGCGCTGGTCAGTTCGTTCATGGCGTCGCTGCTCGCCGGCAAAATCGCGCCGATTGACCACGGCGACGGCGCGGGCATGAACCTGATGGATATTCAGAAAAAGGTCTGGCATCCGGACGCGCTGGCGGCCACCGCGCCGGACTTGCGAAAAAAACTGCCGCCGCTGGCCGAATCGTGGAAGGTCGTCGGACCGGTCAGCCCTTATTTTGTGAAAAAATCTGGCGTGAATCCCCACGCCCAAACCATCGCCTGGTCGGGTGACAATCCGTGCAGCGTCATCGGCCTTGGCCTCATCAAGGCGGGCATGGTCGCCATCAGCCTCGGCACCAGCGACACCTACTTCGGCTCGATGAAGCATTGCCAGACCGACGCGCACGGCGAAGGCCACGTGTTCGGTTCGCCGACGGGCGATTATATGACGCTGATTTGTTTCAAGAACGGTTCGCTGGCCCGTGAAAAAATCCGCGACGCCTATGGCATCAAGGACTGGAAGAAATTCGGTGCGGCGCTGACGGCGACAAAACCGGGCGGCAACGGCGGAATTCTGCTGCCGTGGTTCGACGCGGAAATTGTTCCGCGCGTGAACAAACCCGGAATTCACCGTTTCGATCTCGACGCAAAGGACGCCGCCGCCAACTGCCGCGCCATCGTCGAAGGGCAAATGATGTCCATGCGGCTGCACTCGCAATGGATGAAAGTCGCGCCCGATTGCATTTATGCCACCGGCGGCGCGTCGGACAACGTGCCGTTGCTGCAGGTGATGGCCGACGTGATGAACTGCCGCGTCCTGCGCATCGAAGTGGCCAAGAGCGCCGCACTGGGCGCCGCATTGCGGGCCGCGCACGGCTGGCTGGTTCAGGCCGGGGAAAAATCGAAATGGGAAAACGTCGTGGCCGATTTCACCGCGCCGATTCCCAACAGCGAAATCCGTCCGAATCCAAAGGCCGCAAAGGTCTATGACCAGTTGATTGAAAAATACGCCCGCTGCGAACGCGAGGCGTTGAAACGACTGAGTGAAAAAAGCTGAGAATGGGCTGACGCAGCCATGAATCCGCGCACAAAGCGGCGGTGAACGCGCCGCGGTCCAAACGCTTCGCGAGGTTTGGTGAGGCCCGGTAATCGCGTCAGCGTCTGGACTGGGGTGGCTTTAGCACCGCTTTCGAGGAGGGACGACGGGAGCAAAAGCAGTCGTAGTTTATTTCGATGCAGGCCGTCCATCCCACTGAAACGTTGCGCCCTTGGGAATTTTCACTTCGCGCGTCACGTTGCCGTAGCGCAGGCGGCAGGGATTGTAAAATTTGACCGTTTTATGGCGTCGCCAAACGGCCCACGACCTCCATTTCAGCCAGTGCCGCGGGTTGTCCGCCGGGCACACCGGTAAAGGTCACGCGCAGGAAACGTCCGCTTGCATCCTGTTGCGCGGCGTCAGTGCGCACTTTGTCGGTGCTGTTATTTTGGGTTTGGTCGGCGACCAGCTTCCAGCCGGTGCTGCCGTCGTTGGAGATCTCGATGCGGTAACGCCAGTTGGCTTCCGCCGGGAAGGTCAGCCTGGTTTGGCTGACCGTCACCATGCGCTCCAAGTCCACGCTCCACCACACATTGGAATCGGCGGTGTTCGCCTGCCAGAACGTGGCGGCATTGCCGTCGTTGCCGAGGCTGGCGTTGTGGCCGGGCGCTTCACTGCTGGCTTGCGTCGGATTTTGAAAACCGAAAACGGAATTCGTTGGCGTCGCCGGAACCGGCGCGGGTTGCCCTTCGAAGCGCACATAAGGACGCGGTTTCACCGGCGGCGTTTTGCCGACAATGAATTTGGGTTCACCCAGGGAATTGATCGTGATCGTCGCATCCGCAAGTCCGGGCGACGTGGCGCGAACGACGGTCTTGCCCGAAAAGTAAGAACGAAATTCCATCGCCGCCGCGCCGTCGCGGATGGCGATGTCGGAATTGGGATCGAACGTGATGGATGGCCCGGTCGGAAATTCGCCCGGCCCGGATTCAATCGTGAGCGTGACCGGCGGAGAATTGCTCAATGCCTTGCCCGCAACGTCCACGACGGTGACGATGAGTTGTGCGTCGTCCGTGCCGTCCACGCTCTTGAGCGTCGTCTTGTCTGCCGTCAACCGCAATCCGGCGGGCGTGCCGGAGGCGGGCCATTCGGGCGGCGGGATGTGCCGGTATTCGTTGCGATACCAATACCACTGGCGTTTGGGCAGCCGGAAGTAATCCACCATGCCCATGCACCCGAAATGGCCGGCGATGCTGCCGTGATCAAAAGCGCACCAGAGCGCCTGGCCGCTTCGCCACGCGAATTGTTCCGGCTGCAGATCACCCCAGCCCGGTTCGTATTGGCCCGGCCGGTCAGCCACCGTCGAGCCATATTCGGACACCACGTTCGGAATGCCGGGATTGATGAACAGCCTCGCGCCATCGCCGTTGTAGCCGGCAATATCGCCAAGTTTGTCAATGTCACCGCGCTGGCAGCCGCCAATGGCCGCCGGTCGCGTGGGATCGAGTTCATGCGAAAGCTCCACGACCTGTTTGAGAAGTTCCCGCACCCTGGGCAACGTCGAACCTTGGGTGAAGAACACTTCATTGTCCATGCTCCATACGATGATGCTCGGATGGTTGCGGTTGATGCGAATCATGTCCCGCAGACTGTTCTTGACGCTCTCAGCAAAGGCCGGTTGATACTTTGCCTCCGGTGGGTAAGCGCTGCTGCCCCAAGGGTTCTTGAACGAAGCCGTGCCCCAGAAACAATTTTCCGACCAAAACAAAACACCCAGCCGGTCACAAGCGTCCGCGAAGGCCGGGGCGTGTGGATAATGTGACCCGCGAATGAAATCGAAGCCGGCGTCCTTGATCAAGCTTACGTCGCGGTAAAAACCGCTGTCGGCCACGGCGTCACCCCAACCCGCATGATCCTGATGCGCGTTGGCCCCTTTGAAATAGTAATGTTCGCCGTTCAGAAAAAATCCCTGGTCCGCCGTCCACCTGCACCAGCGAAAACCAAATGGCGTTGTAAATTCATCCGCAGTTTTTTTGCCGTCATAAACCCGGCTCACCGCCGTGTAGAGAAACGGATGGTCGGGATGCCAGAGTTTGGGTCTGGCAACGGGCGCCGTAGTCTGGTCAAAAGTCACGGTCGTTCTAGCGGGAACCGATTGCGTGGAAGAAATGCTCGCGACCGTTTTTCCGTCCGGATCAAGAATGTCCGTCTGGAGCCAGCACTGCCTGGCGGTCAGGCCATCGTTGCGAATTTCCGTCTTCACATTCACCGTGCCCGATTCCGCCGAAAGCTGCGGCGTCGTGACGAACGTGCCATACCAGGGGACGTGCAACGGCCCGGTCACGACCAGCCGGACATCGCGGTAAATGCCGCCGCTGAAAACGTGTTCGCCCGCGCGCGGGGCGAGTTCCGGATTCCAACGGTTGTTGAGCCGCACGGCCACCATGTTGTCACCGGCTTTCACCGCATCGGTGATGTCCAGGGAAAATCCCGTGTAACCGCCTTTGTGTTCGCCGATGCGCCGGCCGTTCACAAAAATTTCCGCATCCTGAAACGCGCCTTCAAATTCGAGGAACAGCCGTTGGCCGGCCCATTTTGCCGGAACCTTGAAATGTTTCCGATACCAGCCGTAACCAACGTAGAATTTGTCGGAGAGGAAATAGGGAAGGCTGAAAGAATGGGGCAGTCCGATGTCATCCCACTGCGAATCATCGTAGCCGGCCACCTCCGCTCCGGGCGGGTCGCCCAGTTGGAATTTCCAGGCGCGGTTGAAGTTGAATTGCTGGCGCGGCGGTTCGGCGGCAAGCAGAAAAGTCGGAAGCAGCAGGGCGGCCAAAAGAAGAAGCGGCATTTTCATTGAAGTGGTTGCCAAAATACAGATGGTGGAAAAGCAAGTCACGCCAGTTATCGCCGCTTCGCGGAGATTTGCCCGGCGCGGTTTGAACTCCATGCGCAAAGCGGCGGTGAACGCGCCGCAGTCTCCCGCAATGCGGGACTGACGCGACTACCGGCCTCACCAAACCTCGCGAAGCGTCTGGACTGCGGTGGCTTTAGCACCGCCTTCGATGAGGGACGACGGTAACAAAAAGCTATTTCGGTGTGGCCTGTCCGTCCCACTGAAACGTTCCGCCCTTCTTGATTTTCACGTCGCGGGCCGCGTCGCCGTAGCGCAAGTGGCAGGGGTTTCCGAGCAATGAATGAATCGTGGCGTAAACCAGTTTTCCCTCCTTCCAGGTGATGTCCACCTCGAAGCCGCCGCGGGCGCGCAAACCCTTCACGCTGCCATTCGGCCACGCTTTCGGCAACGCGGGCAGCAGATTGATTTCGTCTTCGTGGGATTGCAGCAGCATTTCGCAGATGCCGGCGGTGATGCCGAAATTGCCGTCCATCTGCATCGGCGGATGCAGTCCGAATAGATTCGGGCAGGTGTTGCGCGCGGAAAACAATTGCTGAAGCATCCGGTGCGCGCCTTCGCCGTCGTGCAAACGCGCAAAAAGAGCGGTGCGCCAGGCGAACGACCATTCCCGCACGTCGCTGTCTGGCGCAATGCCGCGCGCGTCGAGCGAGACCTTTGCTGCCGCCGCCAGTTGGGGCGTTTTGCCGACGCTGATCTGCCGGCCGGGATAAACCGCAAACAGATGTGACGTGTGGCGGTGATGGTCGTTGGTTGTGTCGAGTTCCGGATATTTCGGGTCGTGTAATTCGGTCATCCATTCGAGCAACTGGCCCCAACTGCCGGTTCCCGGCGTGACCAGCTTGTTCCGCAGCATGGCAATTTTATCGCGAAACGCCTTGTCCACGCCGAGCGCGTCCGCTGCGGCGACAGTGTTGTTGAACAGGTCCCAGACGATTTCCTGGTTGTAACTCACGCCGTCCAGGACCGGGCCGTGTTCGGGCGACCAGCCTTTGGGCACGATCAGCCGGCCATCGGGCAATGCTTGCAGATGGTCCATCCAGAATTCGCAGGTTTCCTTCATCACCGGCCAGGCCGTGTGCTTCAGAAACTTTTTGTCACCGGTGAAGGCATAATGTTCCCAGAAACCGAGGCAATACCAGGCGTTGGCCGTCTTGTCCCATTTCCAGCCCATGCCGCCGTAAATATTGTGCGAGGTGCGGATGGCCCAGCCGCGCGTGGTCATCGCGCCGGCGGGCGTCTTGAAGTCGGGCGAGGCGGCAGTCGCCTTGCGCCAGGCCGGGAGCTGGCTCAGCACGAGGTCAAAGAATGGCCGATGGCAGGCGGGCAGGTTGGCCACTTCGGCGGGCCAGTAATTCATCTCCACATTGATGTTCGCGTGATAATCCGAATGCCACGGCGGATTATTGGTGTCGTTCCAGAGACCCTGCAGGTTGGCGGGCAATCCGCCGGGACGCGAACAAGAGATGAGCAGGTAGCGGCCGTATTGGAAGAGCAGCTCCTCGAGGCCGGGGTCCGTTGTGCCGACGGTCACGGTCTTGCGCACGTCGGTGGGCAATTCAAGCTGTTTGGCGGAAGATTTACCCAGATCAAGCGCGACGCGGTCGAACAATGAATGAAAATCCTTTTCGTGCCTGGTCTTGAGGTCATCGTATTTTTTCGCGGCGGCCTTTTCGACCTGTCTGGTCACACGCGTGTGCGGGTCTTCGCCGCGATACTTCGCCGCGTAATCCATGGCGTAGTCCGTGCCCGCGGCGACGATGAGCGTCAGGCTGTTGCAATTTTTGAATTCGAGCAACGCACCGTTGGTTTGCAGCGAACCACCGTCCGGGAGCGCGATCAATTGCGCCTCGTATTTCAGGCCGTTGGTGAGCGTGCCCGCAAAAGCCAGGCGGTTTTTCCCGGCACTGGTTTGCGCGCCATGGGCATCGCTCAATTCGATGCTGCCGGTATAGCTGCCGGGCCGGTCGGCGGTGAGCCGGACGACGAGGACGCCATCGGGATGGCTGCAAAAATATTCGCGCCGGTAATTCACGCCGCCCGACTGGTAGCCGGCGTGCGCCAGCGCGTTCCCGAGGTCGAGATCGCGCCGGTAATCCGCGATGTTTTCGTGTCCCGGCAGATTGATGAACAGGGTGCCTAGGCACTGGTAGGCGCCCATCGTGTTGTCATTGCCCGAGGGATTGTCACCGCCCGTCCACAGGCTGTCCTCGTTGAGCATAATCCGTTCGCGAACCGTTCTCCCGGCAATCAACCCGCCAATCCGTCCGTTGCCAATGGGCAGCGCTTCATTGATGAAAGGCGGCGCCGTGCCATTGAACGTGCTGCCCACCGGCTGCTGATACCACAGCAAGAGATCGCCGGCCTTCAATGCCGTTCCGGCGCCCAGAATTATCAGTGCAGCGAAAAGAAGCTTCTTCACGGTTTAGGGTTTGATTGGAGACTGCCGTCCAGATGAACAGTGCCACCGGTTTTGAGGTTCAGCTCAACCGTTTTTTCACCGTAACGGACCTTGCACGGATTTCCCAGGAGCGAGTGCAAGGTGGCGGCAGTCAACTTCCCATCCGCCCAATCCATGTCCACTTCGAAGCCGCCGCGTGCGCGCAAGCCTTTCACGCTGCCGTTGGGCCAGGCCTTCGGCAGCGCGGGCAACAGATCCAGAATTCGGAGTTCGGAGTCCGGCCTGCCCTCCGTAGCCTCTGGGCGAAGGATGGGGGTTCGGAGTTCGCGTTGCTGGCTTTGCAGCAGCATTTCGGTGATGCCGGAAGCGCCGCCGAAATTGCCGTCAATCTGAAACGGCGGGCACGAGTCGAACATGTCCGGGTAGGTGAACTCCGGACTCAACAGAAATTTCAAAATGCCGTAGGCGCGATCGCCGTCGTGCAGGCGCGCCCAAAGATTGATGCGCCAGGCCGTCGCCCAGCCGGTCGCCTTGTCGCCGCGAATCTCCAGCGATTTTTTCGCCGCCGCGGCCAGTTCGGGCGTCGTGTAAAAATCAATCTGGTCGCTGGGAAACAAACCGTACAGGTGCGAGACGTGGCGGTGATGGATGTCCGGCGCATTCGTGTCCCAGTCTTCCAGCCATTCCTGAAGTTGTCCGGAGGAGCCGATTTGCAGCGGCGCGAGCCGGTCGCGCGTGACGGCGAGTTGTTGGCGGAATTTTTTGTCCCGGCCGAGAATTTCCGAGGCCTGGATGCAATTTGCGAAGAGGTCGCGCAAAATTTCCAGGTCCATCGTCGGTCCGGCACAGAGGCTCACGCTGTTGGTGTGCGGGTTTTCGGGTGACAGCGACGGGCAGGTGACGAGCCAGTGGTGCGTGGGTTCCTCGACGAGCGTGTCGAGGAAGAATTGCGCCGAACCCTGCATGGCCGGATAAATTTTTTCCAGGAACTTTTTGTCGCCGGTGAATTGATAGTGTTCCCAAAGATTTTGCAGGAGCCACGCGCCGCCCATCGGCCACAGGCCGTATTGCGGGCCGTCAATCGGTGCGGTGGCGCGCCACAAATCCGTGTTGTGATGGGCCACCCAGCCGCGTGCGCCGTACATCACCTGGGCGGTGTGCGCGCCGGTTTGCGCGAGGTCCAGCACCATGGCCGTGAGGGGTTCGACACATTCGCCCAGGTTGCCCGGCTCGGCGGGCCAGTAATTCATCTCGGTGTTGATGTTGATGGTGTATTTGCTGTCCCACTGCGGCGTCATGGAACCGTTCCAGAGACCCTGCAAGTTTGCGGGCTGGCCACCGGGCCGCGAACTGCAAATCAGCAGGTAACGGGCGAATTGAAAATAGAGCGCGGCCAGTTGCGGATCGTTGCCGCCGGCAAAATGCGCGATGCGCTCGTCCGTCGGCAACTGTATCGCTTCCGTTTTGCCGAGGTTCAATTCGACGCGGCGGAATAATCTCTGGTGTTCGGCGATGTGCGCGGCGAGCAACTCGTCGAAAGTTTTTTTGCTCGCAACGGCAATTTGTTTCTTGGTGATGGCTTCGGGATCGCCACTGACATCATGATAATTTTTGTAACTCGTTGCGGCGGCGATGAGCAGGGTGACCGAATCGGCATTGGCGACGGAAATCTTATCCGCATCCGCCGATGTTTTTCCATGAATGGGCAGCACCCGCGCGCGCGCCTGAAATTTCAACGCGCCGTTGATGCCTCTTGAATTGCCATTGGTGCCACCCATGACCAGGGTGTCGCCGCCTTCGGTTTCAATCGTGGCTTTCTGCGGCGTATCCATCCCGGCAGTGAAAGTAATTTGCCCCGGCTTGTCCGCCGTCAGCCGCACGACGATGACTTGGTCCACCGGGCTGGAGAAAATTTCGCGTGTGAATTTCACGCCGCCGCTGATGTAAATGACGCTGGCGACGGCGGTGTCGAGATTCAAATCACGGCGGTAATCCTCAACCGCCGCGTTGGTGGGGAAGTTCAGGTACAAATCACCGGGCGTTTCATACGGCATTTGCCGCAGCGGTTTGGCCATCATTTTTTGACCGGCCAGTTTTTGCGCCTCGGCGTATTTGCCTTCGAAAATTAACCGGCGCACCTCGGGCAGCGCGGCGAGCGCGTTGGTGTTGTCCGGGTCATACGGCCCGCCGGCCCAGAGCGTGTCTTCGTTGAGTTGCAGTTTCTCGGTGGCGATGCCGCCGAAAACCATCGCGCCGCGCCGTCCGTTGCCCACGGGCAGCGCGCTGACCCAATTGGTCGCGGGTTGGCGATACCACAGACTCAACGTTTCCGCCGGAGGGGGAGCCTCGCCCAAGAAATCCCCGGTGAAGGTGGGAAGGGAATTCGTGGTCCCGGCGGGAGCGCCGTGGGCCTGGATTAAAATGAAAAAAAACAACACGCAGACGACCGGCGTGAATTTTTTGAAAGTACGGCTCATGCAAGACATCCTCTCAGTTCTGTTTCCGGTTGCGAGAATTTTGTGATGCCGGGTTATGCCGGCCCGCTCCGTTTATTGGCGGGGCTGCCCGTTGTCGTTGTGCCCGTTATTTCGCGGCGGTGATTTTCAGCGGCAGGCGCAGGCGGATGTCATCGGACGCTGCGCCAACAAGCAATACATAGTCGCCGGGCTCGACGGTGTATTGCTTTTTGGCCGGATCCCAACTACGGAACTGTTCCGCCGGAATGTCCATGGTGATTCTGCCCCCTTGGTTGGCCTGCAAATGAATCCGCATAAAACCGCACAACGCGAGCCGGGGCTGGGATGGGGCAGAATTCACGTGCCGGAAATAAACCTGCGCTACCTCGTCGCCGTCCCACGCGCCGGCGTTCAGCAGCGAAAACGTGAGTTTGATCGTGTCGTTCGCCGTGAAATTTGTCCCGTTGAGCTTCGGGCTGTTGTAATCGAATTTGGTGTAACTTAAACCGTGGCCGAAGGCGAAATCCGGCCGGCCGTTGAAGTAACGATAGGTGCGGTTGGACATCGAATAATTGTCAAAGGCCGGCAGGTCGGCGGTGGCATGGTAAAAAGTGACCGGCAGCCGCCCGGCGGGGTTCACGTTGCCGAAGAGAACGTCGGCCACGGCGCGTCCGCCTTGTTCACCCGGATACCACGCCTGCAAAATCGCCGTGAGGTTGGTGATTCCCGGCATGGCGATGGCGCTGCCGCTGCAATTGACGAACACGACGGGCTTGCCCGCTCCCTGCAAGGCTTCCAGCAACTCGTTTTGCACCGCCGGCAGTTCAATCTGCGTCCGGTCGCCACCGCTAAAGCCATCGAAGTCCACCTTCATTTCCTCGCCTTCGAGCCGCGGGCTGAGGCCACCGACGTAAATAATCACGTCCGACATCCACGCGGCGGCGATGGCCTTGGTCCACAACCTGGTGTCGGGCTTGTCCATCGCGTCCCGGCTCAACGCCAGCGGACAGGCCGGTTCGTAAACCACCTCGATGTTCGTGCCGGCGACACTTTTAATGCCATCGAGAATGGTCACCGGCCGGGCGGGCGTGCCGTTGTAATTGCCCAGCAGCACCGCCACGGAATCCGCGTTGGGGCCGATGACGGCGATGCGTTTGATTTTCGCGCGGTCGAGCGGCAACAAGTTGTCGTTTTTCAACAGCACGATGGATTCGCGCGCCATTTTCAATGCCAGGGCCTCATGGTCAGGCGTGTCGTTCTGCGAAAGGGGAATTTGCGCGTACGGGACCTTGTCCGGCGGGTCAAAGAGCCCCAGCCGGAACCGCGCTTCGAGCACGCGACCGACGGCGGTGGCAATTTCCTTTTCCGATATCAAACCTTTTTTGACCGCGCGCACCAGCGAATTGTAATCCGCGCCGCAACAGAGATCGTCACCGGCCTTCACCGCGGCGGCGGCGGCCTCCTCCGGCGCGGCCGTGAATTTATGATTCGCATAGATGTCATAAATCGCGCCGCAATCGGAAACGACGTGGCCGGCAAAGCCCCATTGTCCGCGCAAAATGTCGGTGAGCAGCAGCGGGTTCGCGCAGGCCGGCCGGCCATAGACGGAATTGTAGGCGCCCATCACCGCGCCGACGTGGCCCTCGCGGACGGCGGCCTCGAATTGCGGCAGATACGTTTCGTAAAAATCGCGTTCGGACGGTGTCGCGTCAAAACGGTGGCGTTCCGGTTCCGGCCCGCTGTGGACGGCAAAATGTTTCGCGCAGGCCATGGCCTTCACGTATTTCGGATCGTCGCCTTGCAACCCGCGAATGAACGCCACACCGAGCCGGGCGGTGAGAAACGGGTCTTCGCCGTAGGTTTCCTGGCCGCGGCCCCAGCGCGGATC
>PLAY01000029.1 GCA_003134375.1 Limisphaerales bacterium
TAGATTGAATGCAATATAGTATGAGGCGATGCCGGGGCAACTTTTATCAATTAACACCGGCCGGCCGAATTGTGTTAAACCATGGCCATGAAACCAAAACGATATTCCGTCTGTTTGGCACTTCAAACCTTGAAAGCCGCGGTCAAATTTTCGGGCATGACGCGGCTCGGTCTGGTGTTGGCGGCGGATTGTCTTCGGTGTGTATTTTGAAAAGAAACGCCGCACCTTGATGAAACAAATCAAATCCCAAATCACAGGAGTAAAAGCATGAAAAACTCAATCACAACCATCAGTTCATTCCGCGCGGTGGCCGGGCCGTTGTCAATGGCTCTGCTCGCGGTATCTGTCGCTCGTTTCCCGGTTGCCGCTGAACCACAAACCGACATGGCGCCGGACCAGCAGCAACGGCTGGAGTTGATGAAGTCCAAGGGGCCGGATGCCTCGCTGACCATCCTGCCCGTGCGCTTGGGAGGCAAACCGTGGGATCGCGTGACCGAAGTGGTCGGCGTTTTGCTCGAACAGCAGGGATTGAAAAACATCGAGCTGGGACAAACCCCGTTCAAACCAGCTGAAACAAATTTGGAAAGTTTGGCCGCCACCGTTGGCGCCTTCGTAAAGACCAATCCGATCACCACCAGTTATGCGCTTTACGCCGAATACAATGGCGATCATAAAATCGGATTGAACGAACTGCGCGCGGTGGTTGTGGATCAAACCGGCGCGGTAGTCTGGACCGACCGACAGACGCCGCAGGACGAAGCGTTCAAGAAAAATGAAGCCCGGGAACCGATGACGATGTCCGCTCTGCTCGTCGAACGGCTGGGTCCGCAGCTCGGCCTCAACGAAGCAACGGCCAAGGCTGCCAAACCGGGCAAGCTGGCGGCCATCATGGATCAGCGGAGCGGCCTGCCTCCCGGGAATGAAAGAGCCGCCCTTCCCGAACGCCAGCAGGCGATGAAACGAGCGATGCCCGGCGCGACGCTGCTGGTTTATCCGGCGCGGATTGGCGGGAACGCGGTCAGCGTCCCCGCCGCGACCAACGTTGTGCGGCTGCTCAATCAAGCGGGCTTGTGCCAGGCCATCCAGGCCGAACAGCCGGTTCTCCTCAAAACTTCGCTGGCCGATCCGAACGAGTTGAAGGCGCTCTGGAATCTGGCGCGCGAGTTCCGGGATTTTGTCCGGACCAATCCGCCCGCGGCTGACTACGCGCTTTACGCCGACTACGCTTTCAATCCGCAAAATGCGGAGCAGGGATTCGTGCATTTCGTGGTGTGCGACCGGAAGGGCGAGTGGGTGATTGTGGACATGCAAAACTCGCATCATCCCGATTACCAGAGCATCGGGATCATTTCCCGTGACCGCTGCGACCAACTGCTCGTCAAGCGTCTGGCTGGATACTTGAAATGAATTCCCGGCAAAGAAACGGAGCGCGCCATGCCCGGCGGGAATTTTTGAAACCCAATCAAAATCATTGAAAGGAACATGACTATGAAAAACAAATTATGGCTGATGGCTGTGTGCAGCACGCTGCTGGCTGCCGCCGCGTCGGGACAAAATGCTCCCGCAACGGGCACCAATGCAGATACAGCAAAGACCTTCGTCCGCAAAGGAACGGAATTTATCAACCACCAGAAGCCTGCTGAGGCCTTGAAAGCTTTCGAGCAGGCCTCCGCCCTTCAGCCTGACAATGAACAGGCGGCGGTCGGACAATACATCAGCCTCGTGCAATTGAATCGGGCGAATGACGGAGCGAAAGTCCTGGACCAAAGGGTGGCAGCCAAAGCCGATGATCCCCGACGCTGGTTGTGCAAGGCCATGGCAGAAGCCGAAACCGACCGGCCCGGGGCAGCATTGAAGTCTTTTGAGAAACTCACCGAGCTTCAGCCGAACGAAAGCGGCAATTGGGTTGGCAAGGGAGAGATGCTCGTAGCGCTGAAGCGGGATGATGAGGCGTTGAAAGCTTTTGACCAGGCGATCACGCTGAATCCGAAACACGAGGGGGCCTGGAACGACCGCGGCGGCGTGCTGCTGAGATTGGGAAAATACGACGCGGCGATCCAGTCTTACGACCAATCCATTAAACTCGCTCCCAAGTGGGCGGACTCGTTTTACCATCGCGCCTGTGCGTATGCCGGGAAAGGCGACAAAACCAACGCGCTCGCCGATCTTAAGCAGGCCATCGAACTGCAACCTTCGCTCAAGGCCGGGGCCGTCAAGGAAACCGGTTTCAAAAACCTGCACGACGACCCGGATTTCAAAAAATTGAAGGAATAAAACACAATGCGTGGGAACGATGCCGTAGAACAGGCGTCGCGCCTGTCTCTAAAATCCAAGCAGCCTCGGTTTCAGAAACAACGGTTGCTGCCATGCGCATCACCAATGGGTGAGCACAATTTGTGAAGATGGAGACAGGCGCGACGCCTGTCCTACGTGCCTGATGCTCGAAGCAAGCTGAAGCTTGAACTCCAACACCAGGGCCGTGCTGAATCGGTGTGATGCCCATTCACGGTTTGGATTCCGAGCTTCTTTATCGCTTCAAAATCCAGTATTCGTTTTCGCGTGAGCGACCTCACGGTCATACTGCAACAAATCGAATCGGGTGATTCCCAGGCGGCCGACCGGCTGCTGCCGCTGGTCTATGACGAACTGCGCAAACTCGCCGCGCAAAAGATGGCGCGCGAAGCTCCGGGTCAGACGCTTCAGGCTACCGCGCTGGTTCACGAGGCATGGCTTCGCCTCGGCGGAGACCAGCAACCTGCCTGGCAAAATCGCGCCCACTTTTTCGCCGCCGCTGCCGAGGCCATGCGCCGCATCCTGATTGACAACGCGCGACGCAAAAAAGCCGCGCGCCACGGCGGCCAGGCCGAACGGGTGAATCTCGATCCCGACAGTCTTGAACTTGCCGCCGGCATGGACGACGAGCAATTGCTCGCGCTGCACGAGGCGCTGGATCGTTTGGCCGCGCACGACGCCGTCAAGGCCGAGCTGGTGAAGCTCAGATTTTTCGCCGGCCTGACGATGGAAGAAGCCGCCAAGGTGCTTGGCCTTTCGGAACCCACAGCCAAACGCTACTGGGCCTACGCGCGGGCTTGGCTCTATCGCGAGATTAAGATGAACATCGAACGCTGAACATCGAACGCCGAATAAGACGTCAACGCCACCAATTCAAAATTCAATGTTCGGAGTTCGATGTTGGATGTTCGATGTTTCCATTTCAAAAGAGCTACCTTCTCTCTGCCTGTGACCGCCGCCGCACATACGCGAACGTGCCGAGCGCGATGAGCAGTCCGGCAAAACCGAGGCCGATGATGAATGGTTTGCGGTCCACGATTCCCAACTCCACGAGCAGATAGCTTCCCAGTCCGCAGCCCGCCAGTCCGCCAACCAGCAGCCGCCACCGCGAACGGAAAGGCGCCAGCACCATGAACAGCCCCGCCGCCGCCAGATAGAGCCAGACATCGGCGCGAACGTGGGCGTCGTTGCGATGCTCCATCGCATTGACGAACAGCGCGCTCAAGGTGTGAACAATCGCCAGCACCTCCAGCAGCTTGCTCGCGCGCCGCAAATCGAGACTCGCCGCGCGTTCCGTGAACAGCATGAGTCCCAGGAAAAAAAAGCCGTTCAGCACAATTGAAAACGCGTCCAGCCGCTGTTGATCGAAATACGGCCAGCGCGCGCCGTCCACGCCTAGCATCTTCAGCGTGGGTCCATTCAGTGCGATGACATCGAGTCCGACGACGAGCGCGAGCAGCGCCACCAGGTGAAAAGGCAGCGTCCAGCGCACGCGGCCTTTTCGCTCCAGCACGAGTGCCACCGGCTCCATCGCGGCCAGCGGCAGGCACCACAGCGCCTGGATCTCCGGTTTTTTATCGAGCCAGTTGAAGCAAAGCAGGAGGCCGACGTAGCTCGCCGCCGCCAGCGTGGCCGTGGTCCAGGCAAACCCCGTCATCTTCAGACGCCGCAGGCTGAACACGGATACGACCAGTGCCATGAACGAAGCCGCCAGCACCTGCTGGTTGGTGAACGTTTCCGGGAACAGTTGTTTCACGTTTGCCAGAGGCATGGCGAAGACATGCAACTCGGCCAGCAGAGCGAGCATGCATGGCGCAATGGCCAGAACGGCCCCGGCCAGAAACGTGGCCGCCGCCAACGGCTCGCGTTGCCGGCGTGCCGTATGACCGGCCAGCAAAAGCGTCAAGGTGAAATACGTCGGCAAAATCCATCGCCACGTTGGGCTGAGCTCTTTCCGCAGCATCCAGACGGTCAACACCGTAGCGACCACCGCCAGCCAGGTGGCGCCGGAAAGAATCGTTTGCAAAGGCGTGATCCGGCGCGCGTCAATGATCCAGTGGTCTTCGTCGGCGAGCAGCCGGCGATGCACGACCTCCAGGGCATCGCGTTCATCACGCGAGATGATGCTTTGGCTTTCCCACCCGCGGGCCTGGCTGGAGTATTCACTGATGCTGCGACGCAGCAGGTCGTCGTAGAGTTTGGGTTTGAGCCGCACCGGTTCGCCGACAAGGAAGCGGCCCAGTTCCAGTGCGACTTCGGATGCCGTCGGGCGGTCAGCCGGATTCCACGCCAGACACGCGAGGCAAATCGCCTGTAAATCTTCCGGCACGCCCACCGCGACTTCCCGAAGGAACGGCGGCGCGGTCGTTGCAATCGCTTCGAGCACCTGGCTGGCGGTTTCGCCCGCGAACGGTGGCCGCCCGGTCAGCGCCTTGAACATCAAACTGCCCAGGGAGAACACGTCCGACGACGCCGTGAGCGGCTGGCCCCGGACCTGTTCGGGTGAGGCGTAAAGCGGCGTGCCTTCAAATCCGCCTCCCTGCCGGCCGGCTTCCTCCAGCGACAGAGCCAGCCCGAAGTCCAAAATGCGCGGACGCAGGTCGGGGCCGACGATGACGTTGTCCGGCTTGAGATCGCGGTGGATGAGGCCGTGTTCATGGGCGACTGCGAGGC
Organism: Limisphaerales bacterium; assembly: GCA_003134375.1. Classification (GTDB taxonomy): domain Bacteria; phylum Verrucomicrobiota; class Verrucomicrobiia; order Limisphaerales; family UBA11358; genus UBA11358. Next base: position 4,966 of record PLAY01000029.1, read on the forward strand.
CGCGCCCCACCTCGCGCAGCAGCCGTGCCTTCTGTTCGAAGTTGAGTTCTGCCGCGAAACGGTCGAGCGGAAAGCCTTCCACCATCTCCATGACGATGGCCGGCGGATCGGTTTCATCGAGGACTGAAAAAATGGTGACGATGGCCGGGTCGCCGAGGGCGGCGGCCTTGCGCGCCTCGTCGAGCACGCGGCGGCGAACTGGTTCGTCCGCGTGGCGGCGCAGGACTTTGACGGCCACACGCCGGTTGAGCTTCTCGTCGTGCGCGGCATAAACCACACCCAGGCTGCCTTCGCCAAGTTTGCGTTCAATGCGGAAACCCGGCAGATGCGGCGGTGGTTCTTCGCGTTCGGCGAATGAAGGTTCCATCCGGGTACGCAATTGCCGCACACGCAGGCCGGCTTCGATTCGTTCGCGGGCTTCCCGCCGGACTGCTTCCGGCAGCGTCGCGATATAGTTTTCAACCCGCCCGCCCGCGTCTTCGCCGGCGTCGCGCAAGAAAGCTTCGGCGTGCGCTGCTGCATTCAAAGTTGCCGTGCCTTGGAGTGGAGCGGTGGTGGCCCGGCTTCGATTGGCATCGGGTCGTTCGGAAGGCGCGCGCAGGAAATCACCGGCTTCATCATGCGCGCGGAGAAGTGACCCGACTTCACGACGCAGCGTCGTGTCGCTGGCGCACTGCGCCGCCACGAATTTGTCGCGCGCGGCGCCGGCGGGCAGTTCAACTGCCCGGGCGAACACGGCTTCGGCACTGGCCGGAGGTTGGTTCATCGCGCAGGAAATCTGGCAGTAACTGTAACAGCCAAGCCCGCCGGCGCGAGCCAAAAGCGGGATGAACTTTGTTGGGACCATGTCGTTGACAAACAAAAGAAGTACTCCGGCGCGGGGGTCGTGCGGTTGGCGGACGAGAGCGGCGGTCAACCGCCGCAGTCTCCCGCAATGCGGGACTGGCGCGATTGCCGGGCGGCTCTCCGAGCACGCGAAGCGTCTGGACTGCGGTGGCTTTAGCACCGCTTTGTTATCTGACAGGGTTACGGTTTGTTAAAGACATAATCCCAAACTTTGCAGCAGCCGGCGTCAGTCCGCGCATTCTTTTCTGAACAAGGATCAGCGCCGACTCACGTCGGCGGCTACGGTTCGAGGGCGCTTTCCGTTTTGCATTCCGCACCCCGCATTCTGCACTCATCTTTCATGTCTGATCCTTCATTCCATTTTTGTGATCCCTTTTGCCCGCCGATTCCGCTTTGGATTAGTGAAGGACCGGTGCCATGACGGCATGGGTTAAACAGTGATGAACGCTGCAACCAAACAGCCATGCTCACAGAAACCACAAAAAACCATCAACGAAAGGAATCGGTTATGAAAAAACAAAATCTCATTGCAACCTTGGGCGCCGCCGTGCTGCTCTGCTCCTGCATCCCGTCCGTCAATCCGTTCTACACCGATCAGGACGTGGTTTTTGACGCGCGCCTGCTCGGCGAGTGGCAGGAAAAACACAAATCGGACAAACCGGATGTCTGGAAATTTGACGGCACGACCAACAAAATGTACAAGCTGACCGTCACGGAAAAGGAGGGCAAGCAAGGCAGGTTCAACGCCCATCTTTTCCAGCTTAAGCAGGAGTATTTCCTCGACCTCATTCCGGACGACTGCCAATACGCGACCAACCAGGCCGACTTGGTGGCGTTCTCCATGTTCCCCGGCCATCTGCTGTTGCGAGCATCACAGCTTGAGCCGGAATTGAAACTTGCGTTCTTCGATTTCGGCTGGCTCGAGAAATTTCTTGAAAAGAACCCGAAGGCCCTCGCACATCACAAGGAAGGCGACCGCATCGTTCTGACGGCCGGGACGCGTGACTTGCAGAAATTTGTGCTGAAACACCTTGGTGAAGATGAACTGTTCGAGAAGCCGGACGAAATGATTCGTAAAACCGACACCGTTCCTGTCGCGCCCCAGGCCGCCTCCAAATAATCAGTGGTGCTGCGTTAGGGGTCCAACTGGAAAGGGGCCATCCGTTGCGAAGAAGCGTGCCCTTTCGATAATTTTGATGCGATGAAGAGGGTTGCCGACTTTGTCCCGACCGACCTAATATACTATAGGTGCCTGATTCGTTCCCGCCGTGCAGCGCGTATTGCCGAACAGGCCGGCTTGGCCACACCGTGCCCCAAGGACCGGGCTTGGGTTTCGCTGATCCGAAGGCAATCTTGAAGGGGCAACGCTCGTTCAGGAGACAGGAATTTCCCTGGCTCCGGATACTTGGGGTTGAAGGCAGCCGATTGACCCGTTGTGGGTTTTGTTTTTGATGGCAGGGTCAGGCAAACTTCGGGGAGCTTAAGGCGGCGAAATGGCAGGACAGGCAGAAACATTCCAGATTCCGTCAAACCGGCAGGGCGGCTGCCCCCAATCTTGCGATTGAGTGCAACGTATTTCGCATTCCCCTCGCGGGCGGAATTGACGGCACAAATCCATGATATAACCCCTTACACTACGACAGGAGAATTAACGACCTCATGGACGTTGTAACGTTCCAGTGCAATGCGCACCAGACGGACGTTCATTTCCGTCAAGTTATCGTCTCCGAAGATGATTCGCACCACTGCGACGACGATCTTTTCGAATGCTTCGTCTTGTTCGTTGTTCATAATTCTGTTTCGATTTCTGCTGCCTGACAATTTACTAACATTCAGCGTGCCAGTTTCGTCGAGGTTGGGGGCCACGCTGAGGGGTGGCATGACTTTTGAGATATTGGCCGCACGCGGTTTGACTGAAGGTGCCATGCTTGGCGGCGGCGCCGGCGGCGCCACACTCAGAGCGGGCATGGCTGGCATGTTGTTCCCTCTGCCATTCCTGGACGGATTGATCGGAACCGGTGGCGCGGATTTGAGCACTGGCGGCGCGGGTTTGGGCACAACTTCCGGGGCAATGGCCGGTCGTGGTTGAGCTTTGGGCGGCACACCGGAAGCATCTCCATTCTTTGCGTTGCCATTCATGTTGCCGTTGCCATTCATGCTGCCGTTGCCATTCATGCTGCCGTTGCCATTCATTTGCTGGCTGGCTGGAGTCGGAATCGGAGGTTTGGGCGCGACTTCTGGGGCCTTGGCTGCTTGTGGTTTGACTTCCGGTTTGGCTTCCGGTGGTGGCGCGCCAGCGTGTTGCACCTGGGCCTTGAACAGATGAATGGTCACTTTGAGTGCCAATTCCAATGGGTCAACCGGTTTGGTGATGAAATAGTTGCCGCCGCTGAGCACCCCTTGCGTACGGTTCCCAAAATTGCTATGGGCAGTGACGAAAATGACAGGTGTTGTCTTATAATGAGGCAAAGCGCGCAATTTCTCACACACTTCAAAGCCAGTCAGCTTGGGCATGTCAATGTCCAGCAGCACCAAGTCGTAATGGTTGGCTTGCAACAGTTTAAGGCCTTCCAAAGGGTCTTCGACGCTTACAATGTCGAGGTTGGCCCGTTTCAACGTATTGACGATCACGTGGTTGCATACGGTGTCATCGTCCACAGCCAGCACTTTGGCCCTCGGTGCCTCGTCGGTGGAACCAGCTTCGTCGCTTTTCAACAGGAGACCCAGACAATCCGCCGCCTCAGCCAGAGTTTGCAGTATGGAAGGGGTTACTCGCGCAGGCTTGGACGCGATTTTAGAGAGCAACATGTCGAACGCCTTCGTCAGCAACGCTATGCGGCCGCAACCGGCTTTGCTCGCGTTGGCGCTCAGGGAATGCACTGCCTGAGAGAGCGGCTCCAGCTTGGCGGTAGAAGTAGGCGCCTTAATATAGGCGAGGCAATGCTCGCGAACCTTCGTGATGTCCGCCGGCGCGTCCTTTAAAAAGTCCGCCCGCCCTTTTGCGGACGAAGTTTCGGCGGCGGCCGCTTCGGTCGCGTCACCATTTTGCTCATCCGCCGGACGGTCGGTGGCCATGTGTAATTTGATTGCGGGTGCGTAATCAGTTCGAACAGCTTTGTCGGCATTGGGGATGTCGGAGGGCGAGGCAATCAACATTTCCTGGATGGTTTGAACCAGTATGGAGGGCGTGCAATCGGTTTTGCGCAGTTGTCTGGTTATCGCATCCTCGGCGAAATCTGTAATTTGAACGTTAGAAAATATAATAATTGGAACACTTTTCAGCCGGGGGTCGGCGCGTATGAATTTTAGCACATCCGCACCGTCGAACTTGGGCAACATCAGGTCGAGCACGACCAGATCGGGCGTGGCTTGAGAAAGAGCCTTGAGAGCCTCCAACCCATCTTGCGCAGACTCGATGCGAAACCCCTCCCGCTGGAGCAGATTCCGATACGTCGTCAGCACAACGGCGTCGTCCTCGACAAAAAGGATTGTTCTATTGACTTTCATGGCTCTAAGGGCACAACTCAGGCCACAGGCACCCTTACTGAACTTAAGTAAAACAGCACCGTTCATGCCAAAAAATTGACAAAACTGCACCTTGCTCTGCCTTATAGAATAACTTGCATTGTTCATCAGGCTCAAGCGGGATATTTCCCCGATATTCCCCAATATTCGACTGGCCGAAGAAATGTTTCAAAAAAACAGGAAGTCCCCGCGTATTTGCCTCCATCTGCTTTCATCTGCGGTTTAATACCGGAGTCAGGCACTAATTTACTGGTCTTTTCTTCCGTCCCATTGCTGCAAACGATGCCCGGCAAAAGTTTTTCAATTCACAGTTCGGCGCGCAAGTGGTTAGCCTTGTCCCGTGACTGAACCAAAAGACATCAGCCGGCAATCCGAATCAAGCCTTCGCGGCTTCTGGAGTCTCATCGTCACGCAATTCCAGGGCGCGTTCAGCGACAACGTCCTGAAGTGGCTTGTCGTGTTCATGATTCTCGGCATGAACGTGTCATCCACCGAGTTGCATCGTGTTGGCGAACTCGTCACCGCCCTGTTTTCACTGCCGTTCATTTTGTTTTCGATGGCGGGCGGCTTTTTCGCCGACCGTTTCAGCAAGCGGACAATCAGCGTGAGCGTGAAAATTTTTGAAATGGGCGTGATGCTACTCGCGCTCGCGGGCTTTTGGTTAAACCAGATTCCGATGCTGTTGGGCTGCGTATTTTTGATGGGCGTCCACAGTTCGTTCTTCGGTCCCTCCAAATACGGCCTCCTGCCGGAATTGCTGCCGGAGCGGAAATTATCGTGGGGCAACGGCCTGCTCGAACTCGGCACATTCATGGCCATCATCCTCGGCACCGTCGCCGCGGCCCGGATGTCGAAACATTTTCACGGACACCAAACCTGGTCGGGAAGCATTTTGATTGCGCTCGCGGTCATCGGCTTCATCACGAGCCTCGGCATTACCCGCGTCCCCGCCGCCGATCCCGGCCGGAAATTCCACGCGAATTTTCTGAGCGACTTGTTCGCGCAACTCCGGCTGGTTCGCCGCGACCGCGCACTCACCCTCGCCTTTCTCGGCAATACGTATTTCTTCTTCCTGGGCCAGTTGCTCCAGTTGAATGTGTTCTTTTATGGCGCGCAAATTCTGCACCTGGACGAAATCGGCATTGGCCAGTTGAGCATTGCCCTCGCGCTCGGCATCGGCCTGGGCAGCGCGTCCGCCGGTTATCTTTCCGGCGGGAAAATCGAATACGGCTTGGTGCCGCTCGGCGCCTTTGGCATGTCGCTGGTATCCGCCGGGCTGTCCGTGCCGGGTTTGTCCGTGAACGCCGCGCTCGTCCGGCTGTCATTGCTCGGGTTCACCGGCGGCTTTTTCATCGTGCCGATCGCGGCGTTGTTGCAACACCGGCCGGACCCGGCGAAAAAAGGCGAGGTGCTGGCCGCCGCGAACCTGCTTTCGTTCGTGGGCATTTTTGCCGCGTCCGGCGCGTATTATTTGCTGGCGGACGTGGCCGGCTGGTCGCCGGCCAGGATTTTTTTCTTTGGCGGCGTGTTGACGCTGGCGGGCGCCATCTACGTTTTGTTTCTGCTGCCGGACGCACTGCTGCGGTTTTTGCTGTGGTGTGCGACCCATTCCCTTTACCGGATTCGCGTGGACGGCCGCGATAACATTCCCGCCAAAGGCGGCGCGCTGTTTGTCTGCAACCACCTGTCGCAGGCGGACGCGATGTTCCTGCTCGCTTCAACCGACCGGGACATCCGGTTCATCATGTTCAAAGGGATTTACGACTTGCCGTGGATCAAACCGTTCGCGCGCATTTTGAAGGCGATTCCGATTTCGTCCGAGCTGCGCCCGCGCGAGATGATTCATGCTTTGCAGGAGGCCAGCAAGGCCATTAAAAACGGCGAAGTCGTCTGCATTTTCGCCGAGGGCCAGATCACGCGCATCGGCCACACGCTGCCGTTCCGGCGCGGGTTCGAGCGGATTATGAAGGATGTGGAAGCGCCGATCATTCCGGTGGCGCTCGATGGCGTGTGGGGCAGCATCTTCAGCTTCCAGAAAGGCCGGTTCCTCTGGAAAATGCCGCGCCGCATTCCGTATCCGGTAACGGTAAATTACGGCCGCCCCATGCCACACATGGCGACGCCATTTGAAGTGCGTCAAACGGTGCAGGAACTTATGGTCGAGGCGTGGCGTCATCGCAAGTCCCGGATGAACACATTGCCGCGCGCGTTTGTGCGGACGGCGCGGGTGCATCCGTTCCGGTTTGCGATGGCCGACGCCCAGAACGCGAAGGTCCGCTTCGGCTCGGCCCTGGTGCGAACGGTTTTCCTCGCGCGGCGATTGAAGCCGGTCTGGTCGGGCCAGAAAATGGTCGGGCTGCTTTTGCCGCCGTCGGTGCCGGGCGCGCTGGTGAATTTTGCGGCGATGCTGATGGGCAAAGTGCCGGTGAATTTGAATTACACCGTTTCCGAAGAAACGCTCTCCTCCTGCATTCGCCAGTGCGAAATCAAAACCGTCGTCACGTCAAGGGGGTTTCTGGACAAACTGAAGCTCAAGGTGCCGTGCGAAACGGTGATGCTGGAAGAGGTCATCGGAGGGGCGAGCTCGGCGAGCCCCCATAATCATGAGCAACAGAGCGTCGCAGAGCGTCGCCATCCAAAACCAGGTGAAAAACTCGCGGCGTTTTTGATGGCGTTTTTCCTGCCCGTCGGTTTGCTGGAACGGTCGCTCGGCCGTGAGAGAAAAGCCGGGCTGGACGATCTGGCCACGATCATTTTTTCCAGTGGCAGCACGGGCGATCCGAAAGGCGTGATGTTGAGCCACTACAACATAGGGTCGAACCTCGAACAACTGGAGCAGGTCTTTGGGTTGAGTCGCCGCGATTGTGTGCTGGGTGTCCTGCCGTTCTTTCATTCGTTTGGATTCACGGGCACGCTCTGCCTGCCGGCGGTGCTGGGCATCGGCGTGGTTTATCACCCGAACCCGCTCGACGCCAAAGCCATCGGGCCGCTGGTGTGCGACTACCGGGTCACGTTCCTGCTGGCGACGCCGACGTTCCTGCAGCTTTACCTGCGCGGCTGTGCGGCGGAGGATTTTGGCGGACTGCGCGTGGTGATGACGAGCGCGGAAAAATTGCCGGACCGGCTGGCAACGGCCTTCGAGGAGCAGTTCGGCATCCGTCCGCTCGAAGGTTACGGCTGCACCGAATGCGCGCCGGCGGTGGCGGTGAACACCCCGGACTTCCGCTCCGCCGGTTTCCGCCAGGTCGGCGGCAAACGCGGCAAAATCGGCCACCCGCTGCCTGGCATCTCCGTGCGCATTGTTGACCCGGAAACGCAAGCGCCGCTGGCCGCCGGCCAGCCCGGTCTGCTGCTCGTGCGCGGGCCGAACGTCATGCAGGGTTACCTCGGCCAGCCGGAAAAAACCACCGAAGTTTTGCGCGATGGCTGGTACACCACCGGCGACGTGGCGGCGATTGACGAGGACGGCTTCCTGCAAATCACGGATCGCCTGAGCCGTTTCAGCAAAATCGGCGGCGAAATGGTGCCGCACATCAAGGTGGAGGAAAAACTCCACGAACTCGCCGGCGCAATCGGGCAGACGTTTGTCGTCACCGGCGTGCCGGACGAGAAAAAAGGCGAGCGCCTGGTCGTTTTGCACAAACTGGCGGACGGGCAATTGCCGGCCGTTCTGGAAAAGCTTTCCCGGTGTGACCTGCCGAATTTGTGGAAGCCGCGCGCCGACCAGTTCTTCCGCGTGGACACCTTCCCGCAGCTCGGCACCGGCAAACTGGACCTGCGCCAGGTGCGCGAAATCGCGATGAAATCTTCCACTGAAACCTGAAGCAACCACCATGCAGAACATCGTCATTGACCAGCCCTACCGGTTCGTACCGCCGCACCGCGGCCGGTTCTGGTACGCGTTTTTTGGCCTCTGGCTGCCGCGTTATTTGAACCGGAGTCACGGCATCGAATCCGTTGAATGCCGCGGCACGGAACACCTGCGGCGCTCGCTTGACGCCGGCCATGGCATTCTCCTCACCTCCAACCACTGCCGCCCCAGCGACCCAATGACACTCGGGATGTTGTCGCTCAACGTGCGGCAGCCGTTCTTTACCATGGCCAGCTGGCACTTGTTCCGGCAGAGCCGCTTTCAAACCTGGGTGCTCCCGCGCATCGGCGCCTTCAGCGTTTACCGCGAAGGCCTGGACCGCGAAGCCTTGAAGACCGCCGTCGGGATTCTCAGCGACGCCGTCCGGCCCCTGGTGCTCTTTCCCGAGGGCGTTGTCTCCCGCACGAATGACCGGCTGAACAACTTGATGGAAGGCACGGCTTTCATCGCCCACACCGCCGCCAAACAACGCGCCGCCGCCACGCCGGCGGGACAGATGGTCGTCCACCCCATCGCCATCCGCTATCTTTTCCGTGGCGACCTCGGTGCCGCGCTCACGCCGGTGCTGGAGGAAATCGAAGCGCGTTTTTCGTGGCGTCCGCCGTCCGGATGCCGGTTGCGCGAACGGATCAACCGGGTCGGCGAAGCGCTGCTCTGCCTCAAGGAGCTGGAATATCTCGACCGGTCGCAGACCGGCGAAGTGCCGGAGCGCCTCGACCGCCTGATCAACTGCCTGCTCCAGCCGTTGGAAAAGGAGTGGCTCAAAGGCGAAGGGGACGGCGACGTGGTGGCGCGGGTGAAAAAACTGCGCATGGCCATCCTGCCCGAATTGCTTAGCGGCGAAATTGACGAGGCCGAACGCGCCCGCGGCTGGCGTCAACTGGCCGATCTCTACCTCGCCCAGCAGCTCTCCTGTTATCCGCCGGACTACATCCGCTCGCGGCCCACACCCGAGCGGCTCATGGAAACCGTCGAGCGCTTTGAAGAAGACCTGACCGACCGCACGCGCAGCCACCGGCCGCTCCACGCCATCATCGAGGTCGGCGAGGCGCTGCCCGTCAGCCCGGTGCGCGAGCGCGGCGGCGGGCCGGACCCGTTGATGGAAAAAATCCGCCGACAAATGGAGACGCTGCTCGAACGGAGCGGAAAGGAAACGACGCCCCTCGCGGAGAATTCACCATGAACAACCCAAAACCGGAAATTCACCCGACACCAGCCGCGGTTCCGTCGCCGTGGTGGTTTCGCGCCTTGTTGGTCGCGCTGGGACTGGCCGCCTGGTTTTGGACCCAATCCCTCATCGGCCAGCGGGCGATTTCCGGGCAGGCCATCGGCGATGAGTTGCAGGTCCTGACCGCGCCGGCGCACCAGTATCTGCTCGACCACCCGCGTGCGGCGAACGGCCTGCTCATCGCAAGTTCGGCCGGCATCGACCTGTTCGCAATCTTTTTGCTGGGTCGCGCCATTTTCGGGCCGACCTTCCGTCCCTTCATCGGGCTGTTAATGCTCTTCGCCCTGCGGCAAATTTGCCAGGCCCTCTGTGCCTTGCCGCCGCCGGAGGAAATGATCTGGCACAACCCCGGTTTGCCCTCGCTGGTGGTGACCTACAGCGTAGCCAACGACCTTTTCTTTTCCGGGCACACGGCCATCGCCGTGTTTGGCGCGGTCGAACTGGCGCGTCTGGGCCGGCGCTGGCTGGGCGTCCTCGGTGTTGGCGTCGCCCTGTTCGAGGTGGCGGCGGTCCTGACGCTGCGCGCGCATTACACGATGGACGTGTTTACCGGCGCCGTCACCGCCTTGCTGGTCGCCGGTGTCGCCGCGAAAATCTCCCCGTGGTGTGACCGCGCCCTGGCCGGATTGACGGGACGAAAACCGGGTGGAGCGGACAGTGGCGGTTGACGTTTATAACGGCAGAAACTCTGGCCGGATCTCCTTTTCGCCACAGTGCAGAATGGCCACGGTGCGTTCCGCGCCGAACTTCGGTTTGCCCGCGTAGCCGGGATTCAAATACAGCACGCCGCCAATCGTTTCGCAAAAAGCCTTGTGCGTGTGGCCGAACACGACGGCGTCCGGTCGTTCGCGCGCAATCTGGAGCTGGAGATTTTCCTTCAGCGCGTGTGGGTTCACGATGTGATGAACGAGAAATTTGTGCCCGGCGAGCGTGACAACTTCGTGGAGCCGGAAGGTGGGTGAACTGTCCGTGTTGCCGAGCACAGCCGTGACCGGGGCAATCGCTTCCAATTCAACGATGATTGAATCGTTGCCAATGTCGCCCGCGTGCAGGATGTGACTGACGCCGGCGAAAATGTCAGGGGCTTTCGGGTCAAGAAAACCGTGCGTGTCGGAAATGACGCCAATCTTCATAAAAGTGACAGGTGAAACGTGATGCGTGATGCGTAATGAGTTGCTGGTGGCCAGGTTGCGTTTCACGTATCACGTATCACGTTTCACACCCCCGCCTCCTCCGGTTCGGCTTCAGTTTCGTTTTCTGGCCCGCGCACGCCGGCTTCCTTTTCGGCGGGCGATTCGGCGGGGGCCGTCAATTTGGCCGCGCCGGCAAACAGCGCGGTGAACAGCCCGCCGCTCCCCAGCGTGTTGCGGAACATTTCCCACGTCGTCGGATGCACGTCCAGCCGTCCGGTCGTCAGCGCCTGGATCCAGCCGGCGATGGTCTTGGCGTAGGCCGGGTCCTGCAGCCACGACAACGTGTTGGTGACGAGATAAAAAATCACCGCGCCGGCCAGACCGCCGAGCAGCAATTTCAAAAATGCGGCGCGCCGTCCAAACCACTTGCCCAGCCCAATCAGCCCGGCGTAAATCGCATAGTTCAACAACAGGTAGGAACCGAGGGGCGCGACGTGATAATAAAACACGTTGAGCGCCACGTCCGTGGCCAGCATCGTGCCCAGTGGCAGCCACCACGCCGTCGCGCCCGCAAAATAGACGCCCGCGCAGAACGCCAGCGCCGTTGCCGCGCTGAAGTTTGGCGGGAACAATCCCGGCCAGCGGCTCAATGCGAAGAGCGCCAGAAACAAAAACGGCAGCCAGCGATTCCACTTTTCGTTCACTGTCGGGTAGAATAATTCACGGCGCGGCCGGAACAAGCTTTTCGGTGTCGCCGGAAGCAGGATTATGCTGTTACATCTTCGCACCGTTGCATCGGATCGTTCGACACCAATCAAACGAGGCAACGATTAACAACTGAACAAACTATTCGCCATCATCCACGAAGACGCCGGACTGCTGGTCGTCAACAAACCGGCGGGACTCGTCTGTCATCCGACCAAGGGCGATGAATTTTCCAGCCTCATCAGCCGCGTCCGCCTGTATTTGCTCTCAACTCTCAACTGCACCCCGAATGCCTTCGGGGCTCAACCCTCAACTGGCGCAGCCACACCCCATCTCGTCAACCGCCTCGACCGGGAAACCAGCGGCATCGTCATCATCGCCAAAAATTCCGAAGTCGCCGGCGAGCTTGGAAAAATCTGGGAATCCCGTGCCGTCCAAAAGGAATACCTCGCCATCGTTCACGGCCACGTGCGCGACGGCCACGGCCTGATTGACGTGCCGCTCGGCAAGGACGAGCGCAGCATTGTTGCCGTCAAGGACTGCGTGCGTCCCGATGGCGCGCCCGCCCAAACTGAATTCTGGGTGGAGAAAAGATTCTCCGGCGTTGGACGCCAAATGGCGGGTAGGGCGGGCAGCCCTCTGCCCGCCGCCGTCACCACAACCTCCGCCGACGCGCATGGCTTGTCTCGCCGAAATCCGATAAAGGCGGAAGTGACGCGCCCTACCGAAGCTCGTTTGTCAGACGTAACCCAGATCGCGCCATCCTCCATTCTCCATTCTCCATCCTCGTTTACATTGCTTCGAGTGACTCCCCGCACCGGCCGCAAACATCAAATCCGCATTCACCTCGCCCACCTCGGCCATCCCATTGTCGGCGACAAACTTTACGGCGGTGACGAGGATTTATATCTGGCGCTGGTCGAAAATCGCCTCACGCCGGAGCAACGCGCCCGGCTCATTTTGCCAAATCAGGCCCTGCACGCCCGCGCCGTTCGGTTCACCTGGCGCGGCCAGCCGATGGAATTTTGCTGCGAACCCGAGCCGTGGTTTGCCGGTTTTTGCGATGCAAATACCGCTGATTGCCGCGAATAAGAAATTAAATTCGTGATAATTCGTGCAATTCGTGTAAAAAAGTTTGCGTGTTTGACATCCCCAAAACCATGCGCGCCATCGTCTATCGCGGCGTAAACGACCTGCGCCTCGAAATCGTGCCCGTCCCGCGCATCGGCACCAACGAACTGCTCGTCAAAGTCGCCGTGTGTGGCGTCTGCCCCACCGACATCAAAAAAATCCAATACGGCACCGTGCCGCCGCCGCGCATCTTCGGACATGAAACCGCCGGCACCGTCGTCCATATTGGCGGTGGGGCGAGCGTCCTCGCGAGCCGCTTCAAAATCGGCGACCGTGTCGCCCTGCACCACCATGTCCCGTGCCTCGATTGCCATTTTTGCCGGCATCACGCCTTCGCCCAATGCGAGACTTACAAACGCACCGGCATCACCGCCGGCTTCCAACCCGCCGGTGGCGGTTACGCCGAATACGTCCGCGTCATGCCGTTCGTCCTGCCCGGCGTCGTGAAAATTCCAGCCCAAAATTCCTTTGCCGAAGGCGCCATGCTCGAACCCGTCAACACCGTCCTCAAAGCGGTCCGCCGATTGTCACTGCTGCGTGGTGACGTCGTGCTGGTGGCCGGGCAGGGGCCGATTGGCCTCATGTTCACCCGGCTGCTCCAGCTTTCCGGCGCCCAAGTCATCGCCACCGATTTGATGGAATCCCGCCTGCGCCTCGCCAAAAAATTCGGCGCGAAATGGACGATGCTTGCGTCCAAACCTGACCAGGTAGGGCGGGCAGTCTCTTGCCCGCCGTCTGACGGCGCGCACGGAGTGACGCGCCCTGCCAAAGTTCAACCCCCAACCCTCATCCACCGCGCCACGCACGACCGCGGCCTTGACGCCGCCGTCATGGCCGTTCCTTCCGACGCGGTGGTACGGCAGGCGCAAACCTGGTTGCGCGGCGGCGGACAGCTCATGCTCTTTGCCCACACCAAACGCGGGGCGGTCATGGAAATTGATCCGGCGACGGTTTGCGTGGACGAAAAGGATTTGCTCGGCAGCTACTCATCCGATTTCACGTTGCAGGACGAAGTAGCGCGGCTGGTTTTCTCCCGCCAATTGGATGTCCGCAACCTCATTACCCATCGGTTCCCGCTGGCTGAAACCGCCGCCGCCGTCCGATTGGCGGGCCGACCAACGAAAGATTCCCTCAAAATAATCGTGGAAGGGACGGCGTGTCGCCATCCCTGATCGCCAAAATCATCGTGGCAGCCGACGTAAGGAGGCTCAATTTCCCCTGTGAACAATCATTCATTTGGGGCCTTCTCACGTCGGCGGCTGCTTCTTTAACGAGCTGCGAAGGCCGGTATTACACTTCCTTTTCGCCAACGGATGAAAGGTTCCAATCCCGCAGAGCGGGATGTCATTTCCCCAAAAAAACCGTTGACACGTTTCATCTCCCGGGTGTTTCGTGGCTTCAGAAAGTCCTTACCGGCTTTCCAGCCTCCTGCGCCGACTCGAAGCAGGCATCCATCACCTGCTGCGTTTTCAGCGCCCACATCGGCCATTCGTTGTTCAGTTGGCCGGAGAAAACCTGGTTGGCGAAGTTGCGGAACATGATGGTGTTCTGCGCGGTCGGATGGCCCAGCTCGGCCGATTCCGGGATGGATGTTTGCCTTTGAGCGGCGTCAGCCTCCCGGACGCGAATTTCGGTCCGGTTGACCTCGAAAGCCGGTTCCCGGCTGTTGAACGGGTGGACAAAATCGGCCAGCCGCAGCCAGCCATTCCTGCCACTGATAAAAGCCCATTGCTGATCGGCGACGATAAAGGAACAGTAAAATTCGGCGGAAATGTTGCCATCAAAAAAAAGTTCGGCGGAAAATTCGGTGGGCGCGGGCACCCGGCCGCCAATGGGTTCGGATTGCGAGAGAATCCGGCCGGTGACCGTGTGCGGCAGTTGCCATTTCATCATCCAGAGCGTGAACCGGAGGCAATACCACCCCAAATCGCCAAGGCAGCCGAACGGTTCGAGCCGTCCGTCCACGCGAATGTTGCCGCGCGAAAAATCAGCGGTGCCGAGGAAACTAAATGCCGATGAAATCCGCCGCACCGGGCCAACGCTCTTGTCATCGTCAAGCACTTCACGAACACGCGGCATGCGCGGACTGTGCATGAACATCACGCCGTCCATGAATTGCACGCGGTTTTTTTTGCAGGCATCGGTCATTTCCCGGACGTCGGCGAAACTGACGCCGCACGGCTTTTCACAAACAACGTGCTTGCCCGCCGCCGCCGCGCGCAAAACCCATTCCTTGCGCAGTCCGGTTGGAAGCGGGATGTACACGGCGTCCACGTTCGGCGATGCGAGCAGTTCCTCGTAACTGCCGAGGGCAGCCGGTTCGGCCGCGAACGGAAACTCACGCTGGCCGGCGCGAATGTATTCGCGGCTGCGCCCCGCGTCACGACTGGCAACGGCGGTGACGATGGCATTGCCGGAATTGAAAATGGCCTTCCAGTTTTGGCGGCCGATGTTGGCTGTGCTCAATATTCCAAATCTCAATTTATTCATTTTTTGCAATCGTTCCGCCATCACGCAACCGACGAGGATAGAAGATGGAAGATTGAGGATGGCTTGGCAACGGGCTATTCTCCATCCTCAATTCTCCACCTTCGCCGCTTCCCTCACCCGTTCCAAAATCACGTCGGCCAGGTGCGGTTCGCTGCCGATGGCGGGCGAATACCAGACCAGCTTGCCGTTTTTTTCCGTCGGATTGCGCCATGCCGGCTGCCCGGCGGCCAGACGTTGCTCGACCGCCTTTTTGGGTTCACCCAGCAATACGGGAATGTCCTCTTGGGTGTGCAGACCGTCGCTGATGAACAACGGCACGACCACCAGATTTTTCGTCTGGGCAAGTTTGTAACAATCGGCTATGCGCGGTGATTCCTCCATGAAAATGACCTGAACGCCGGCGTAAAGATTCATCGCCCGAATCAATTCGACCTGCCGTTCGATGGCCTTGCGCGAGTTCGCGTTTTTCTCCGTGCCGTGTCCGGCAATGAAAAGTGTCATGTCCTTCGGCTTCGGCGCGCGCGGGAATGGAAATCGTTCGACGATTTCATTGGCGCGGGCCAAAAGCACACGGGCCATGCTGTCGTGGGTGCCGACGGGGCGGCAGTAAAAAATGGTTGAGGGTTGAGGGCGTAAAGCCCCGTGGGGGCCACGCCCCTTTACGAGGTTGGGTGTTGAGGGTTCCGAAAAGCCGAGTTCGCGCGGGATGACTTCGTCGCTGAAGTAACCTTCGCTGATGAACAGCGGCGCGATGAAGACGCGCGGGGTGGAAATTTCCGGCAAAACCTTTTTGATTTGCGGTTCCTGTTTCCAGAACGCTTCGCGGACCTGGGCGAAAATTTTCCGCCGGCGCAATTCCGCCGCGTGCTGGTAAACCGGCGCGCCGGAATTGGCGTTTTGCGTCGAGCCGTGGCCAAGCACCACCAACACAGCGTCGGAGAAATTGTCACCGTTCACGCGGCAAGGTTGGCGCACGAACAAACCGTTCGCAAGCCGGACCGAGATTCAAATCTGTTTCGACTGTCACAATTTCCACCTCCTGGGAGCGCTTGGACACTGCGACGGAACGCCGCATTCATGCGGCAGCGGGCTCGCTTGATTGAATGCCCTGCCGGATAAATCCGGCGTTCCTTCCGAAACAATGCAACTTTGTTTGTCGCAGTGTCCAGATACGCACCGCTCCCAAAAGAAGAATACTTTTATTTGAAACTTTTTGACACCTCGGGCGTCCTAAGTTCAAATTGTCCGCGAAATCAACCAAACCCATGAAAATAAAGACTTCGATTAAATTCACCACCATCGCACTGGCCACCACTTTCGGGCTGGCGCTGGCTGCTGCTGCCGCCGACACCGCGCCATTGCCGCCCGCTTCAACGAAAACCGGCGTAACTTATGCCACCGACATCAAGCCCATTTTCGATCAGTCTTGCGTGAAGTGTCACAGCGGCGACAAACCAAAAGCCAAACTGAAGCTCGACAGCCTTGAAAACGCGCTGAAAGGCAGCAAGGACGGCAAGGTCATCACGGCCGGCGACAGCGCCAACAGCCTCATTGTCAAATGCGTCGCGCACACAACCGCCGACCACGATTCCTGGATGCCGCCAGCCCACAACAAGGCAAACATCGGGCCGCTCACACCCGAACAAATCGGCCTGATCCGCGCCTGGATTGATCAGGGAGCAAAATAAGCCGCGTGGCGGGTGTCATGTGGCAGGTGACACGTGACGAGTGGTAGGCTGGCGCGTAAAATTTTTCCGGCTGTTTCATGCGCTAGAGCATTTTCTATTTAGAT
>PLAY01000091.1 GCA_003134375.1 Limisphaerales bacterium
TGTTTTGCTCGCCCCGCGACAAAAAGTTCAAGCCACGTCCTCCCTCATCCCGGCCTTCTCCCCACCCGCCTACGCTGCGCTACGGCGCGGTTCAGATTTATAGTCGCGTCGAAGCGAAGCGAAGACGGAAGGAGAAGGAGAATTGTCCGCCGTCTCCATGAAAAACCTGCGACTGAATTTGCCGAGCGATCGTCCGCAAAATTAAAACCGGACTGCGGCTATTTCCTCTCCTCGGGGAGAGGATAAAAGGTGAGGGCGGACGTAAAAATCATTCCAATTCCGTCAAGGTGAGGGCGGTTCAAGAAAACTCCCTTCCCCGTTTGGCCTGGTCTTGCCTTGATTTGTTGGACAAGCATTGGATGATTGTAGATTCCTACTAGGGCTTGTCTAAGAACGCGTAGCTTCCCACGTCAGCCGCAAACCTTCCAGCGTCAGATTCGGCTCAACGGCTGAAATCTCCGGCAGTTTGGACGCCATCAGCTTCGCGTAACCGCCGGTGGCCACGACCGGCAATCGTTTCACTTTCAATTCGCGCTTCAGTTCGCCAATCAATTCCCGAACCAGCCCGCGATAACCGTGGACCGCACCGACCAGCATGGCTTCCTCGGTGCTTTTGCCGATGCTCGTTTTGATTTCGCGGATTTTGATGCGCGGCAGCAGGGCCGTTTTCTCGTGCAAATAATCCGTCATCGCCGCCAGCCCCGGCGAGATGATGCCGCCGACATAATTGCCCGCGCGATTGATGACATCGAACGTGACCGCCGTGCCGAAATCCAGCACCACCACCGGCGCGCCAAACCGGTGCCGCGCGGCGACCGCGTTCGCCAGGCGATCCGGCCCGATGGTGTCCGGCTTTGGATAATCAATGCCCACGCCGCGGAGCGTTTTGGGCGTGAGTTCGAGCATGGGAACGCCGGGCACCGTCCCGGCTTGTTGATGTATTTTCTTTTGGGCCGAGCCGGTGCCCGGCGCTCCGAGTTGGGCGATGAACCCCCGAACCTCCGGCGTTGCGCGTGGCACAACGCTGCACAGCACCGCGCCGTCGAGCGTGGCGTGACCGGCGAATTTCCTCACGAGTTTCGCCGCCGTGCCATTGAACCAGCCCGCCGTGGGAACGTCGGCCTGCTTCACTACCCGCTTGTCGTTTGCCAAACCGACGTGCGTGTTCGTGTTGCCGATGTCGAAAAGCAGAATCATTTTAACCGCTGATTACGCGGATAGACGCAGATAAAAGCAAGCAAGTTTGAAAATACCACCCGCGTAATCCGCGGTTCATTTTTCGAGCGTCACATCGCCGCCGGTGACGCGCTCCAGATGCCCGTGCTCGGTGCGCAGCCGCAGGGCGCCGTCGTCATCCAGCGACTCGGCGCGGCCGCGAATCCTGCGCTCGCCGGTTTGAATCGTCACGTTGCGTCCAATCGTCTTGCAATACTCCTGCCACTCGTCCGCCACTTCCGCGAAGAGGCCGCTGCAAATCCGCGTGTAATCATCATCCAGTTCGCGCAAAATCGCCGTCGCCAGTTCGGAGCGCGAAATCGTTTTGCCTGATTCAATTTTGAGCGAAGTCGCCAGCTTGCGCAACTCCGGCGGAAACTCGCCCGTGCCCAGATTTACGTTCACACCGATGCCCAGGATGACGTGACGCACCCGGTCCAGTTCCGCGCTCAACTCGGTCAAAATACCGGCGACCTTTTTCCCGCCAATGACAATGTCGTTCGGCCATTTGATTTCGGGATGCAAGCCGGTTGCGGATTGAATCGCGCGGCGCAGGGCCGTGGCGGAAGCGACTGTCAATTGCGTCGCTTCCTGCGGGCGCAAATCCGGTCGCAGCAAAACGGAAAACCAAAGTCCCTTCCGTTCGGGCGAAATCCATTTGCGGCCGAGCCGTCCCCGGCCCTTTGTCTGCGACTCGGCAAAAACGACAGCGCCCTCCTTGACGCCGTCGCGGGCGAGTTTTTCGATCACGTCGTTCGTCGAGGTCGTTTGCTCGAATACGCGGATGTCGCGGCCGATGACCTTTGTTTTGCCAAGACGCGCGAGCAAATCGTCCGCGTGCAGCACATCCGGCGCGCTGACGAGCCGGTAGCCGAAATGCGGGCCGGCCTCGATTTCGTAACCGAGCTGGCGCAACTGCTCGATGCGCCCCCAAATCGCCGCGCGCGTGACCCCTAATTGCCCGGCGAGGTCCGCGCCCGACACGCCGTCGGGATTTTCGCGCAGCGCCGAAAGAATTTTTGCGTCAGTCGTCATGGGTTTTTAACCACAGATGAACACGGATAAACCCGACGCGGCTTGCGCCGCAACCACGGATTTTGGATTGCGGCGGGAATCCCGCAGAGCGGGAGCCACGCCGCTTTTGGACGCAACCGGTCGTACGGAAAGCGGTGTCGCCGCTGCGCTCCAGTCTTCGCTGCGCTTCGCCTCGGCAAGCTGCCACCGCAGTCCAAATCTTTGTCGTCCGTGCGCGAACTCTTGTCATTGTATTACGGATGCTTGAAAAAGAGGTCCCCTCACCTGGCCGGTGGCCACCCGCTCCCCGCCGGGCGGGGAGAAGGACGGGGCGAGGGGCGCGTTTAAATTTATCCGTGTTCATCCGTGTCAATCCGTGGTTAGCTTTCAAAATCCAGTCCGATATCCACCGCGCGCGCGGAATGCGTGAGCGCACCGACGGAAATAAAATCCACGCCGGTTTTCGCAATTGTCTGAACGCCGGCCAGATGCACGCCGCCGCTGGCCTCGGTTTTCGCGCGGCCTTTGATTTTTTGCACCGCGAGCCGCAATTGCACGGGATTCATGTTGTCGAGCAAAATGATGTCCGCGCCCGCGGCGGCAGCCTGCCCGGCCTGTTCCAGCGTGTCAGCCTCGACCTCGATTTTCAGTTGCGGATATTTTTCGTGCGCGCGCCGGACGGCGGCGGCGATGGCATTCGGCTTCGCGCCACGCAGCGCAACGAGGTGGTTGTCCTTGATGAGCACCATGTCGAACAGGCCAAGGCGGTGGTTTTTTCCGCCGCCGCAGGTGACGGCGTATTTCTCGAACCGCCGCCAGCCGGGCGTGGTCTTGCGCGTGTCGAGAATTTGCGCCAGCGTGCCTTTGATGGCATCAACGAATTGCGCGGTCAAGGTCGCAACGCCGGAAAGTCGCTGGACAAAATTCAACGCCACGCGCTCGGCGCTCAAAATCGCGCGCGCCGGGCCGGAAATTTTCAGCAAAATGTCACCGGCTTTGACCGGCTGCCCGTCCTTGACCAATCGCTCGATTTTGATTTCTACTTCGGAGGGCGGAGTTATACGACGCCCTGATTCGTTTTGAGATTTTTGGGGCTCGCAGAGCTCGCCCCTCCGATTGATGAAGGGAAAGACTTCGCAGAAAGCAACCTCGGCGAAATCGAGTCCGGCGACGACGAGCGGTTCCCGCGCGCGCATGACCGCTTTGGCCACCGCGATTTCGGGCACGGTGGCGAGCGTCGTGGCGTCGCCGCTGCCGATGTCTTCGGCAAGGGCGGCCTGGACAGCCTGGCGGATTTCTGCGGCGGACAATTCCACGCCGTCAGGATGAAGGCGAAGGGAAAAAGGCGAAAGCAAAAACGGGCGAATCAACTGGTCAAATGGAGCGTCGTAGATTCCGCGGCGCCATCATTGGCCGGCGACCTGTTGCGCCGCGGTTTCATCGCGCAACCGGGCGGCTTCCATGAGCAGAGATTCCCACTGGCCATTGATGGTGCGCTGCGGCGGCGGCTCGAAGGGCAGGAGTTCAAACGAACCGCCGGCCAGAGCCAGTAATTGTTGCAGCGCGTGTTCGCCCGTACCGTCGCCGGCGGCGGCGTGGATGATGCTGCCATTTTCAATGTAAATCCGCCCGCGCATCTGCTGGTCTTGGACTTCGACGATGGATGAGTTGCGGCCCAGGCATTCCATCTGGATGACATCCTGCAAACCGACGCGGCGCAGCACTCCCTGAAACCCTTCCTGCGGCGTCCAGGTGATCAATTCATCCAGCATGACGAAGATGGATTTCAAACCCTCGGACGAATGGGGTTTCTCAATGAACAGGTCGGCGCCGTTGGCAAGGCAGTCGGAACGGTTTTCCTCGGTGGCATTGCCGGTCAGAATGGCTTTTTTCAGATCGGGATAACGCCGCTGGAGGATGCGTAGAAATTGCGCGCCATCCAGCACCGGCATGACGATGTCCACGATGGCGAGTTCGATCTTGTTCGTCTTCAGGATGGCCAGGGCCTGGTCGGCCGAGGCGGCGCAGTGGACCCGCCAGGTGTTATTGCTCAGCATGACGAACAAATTGCGGACGGTTTCCTGGAAAACATCCTCGTCATCCACGAACAAAATCTGGCGCTGCTTCGGGCCGCTCATGTTTCCATCATTCAACGGCGCCGCCGGCCGCAAATCCCGGTCAGAGTTGATGGACAAATCGGCCGGGATGGGCAGGGCCGCTGCTGGCAAATCACGGGCCGGGGGTGGCGGCAACGCCGCGGGGGCCACAGGTTCCATGGCATTCGGATCAACATTGAGTTGTTCCAGCAACTTGGCGGCGCTGTTCCGGATCCAATAATCACTGTGATTCAAGGCCGCCTTGATCTCCGGCAGCGCCTGCCGGACGCCTTCGGCGTTCTTCCAATGCCGGTCTACGTTCTGCAATGAGTTGGCGGCGGCATTGCGGATGCAACTCTCGGGATCGAGCAACGACAAAACCAGCAGGTAAATCGCCCGCGAATCGCAGATTTGCCCCAAGGCCACGATGGCGCTTTCCCGCACGTCGCGGTCCCGATCGCGCACCAATTCGCAAAGTCCCTCCACCGCCGAGGTTCCACCCAAAAGACCCAGCGCCTTGGCGGCAGCCCGACGTACCTCCCAGGAGGAATCCTTCAAAATGCGCAACAACGGCGGCACCGCCTGAACTCCACCGCAACGGGCCACGGCATCCACGGCGGCGCCACGAACATTGGCGTTGGAGTCCCTCAACAACCGTTCCATCTCGGCGTAGGTGGACGGGTCGGCGAATTGTTCCAAAGCTTCCAGCGCCGCAATGCGCACGGCCGGGCTGCCTTTCTTCAACGCCCGCAGCATCGCATGGACGACGGGCGGTTCGTTGATTTCCCCCAGGGTTTTGACCGCTTCGAGTTGTTTGTTTGGCGGGCCGGTGTCCAGCATTTCCAACAGCGGTTCGATGGCTTCAGCCCCCAACGCCGCAATCTGATGTCGTTTGCCCGTCGCCAGAATTTGCAGCACCCGCTGGGAATCCGTATCGGGCCGCCAGTCGAGTTTTTCCAGACTGCGGGAGGCGATGGTGCGCACCTGCGGATCGTTGTCCCGCAGCATGGCCACCAGCCAGTTCACCGCCTGCGGGTCCCCGAGTTTCCCCAAAGCTTCCGCCGCCGCCGCCCGGGCCAGCGGTACCGCGTCGCGGAGCATCTGGATCAAAGGTTCCGTCGCACGCCGGTCTTTAAAGCGTCCCAACGCCCGCGCGGCCGCGCAACGCACGCCGGTGTCCTCATCCTTGACGGCAAAAATCAGCGGCCCGACGGAATCGGCGTTTTCCGATTGCGCAAGTTTTTCGACCGCCGTCAGGCGCGTTGAGGCATTGCTGGCGCGCAGTTGTTGATACGTCCACCATTGCATGATTTAGGCGAGAAGAGAGCTATTTTTAGACCAATTCTCCACCCAATTGCCCATTATCGATAATAATCAGACCGCCTTCGCGCCACGCACGTTTCCTTGGCTTGGTTAAACAATCGGCGGCGGAGAATACGGCTGAAATTGCATTGGCCCGGCTGGAGGCAGCAGCGCCGTAGGAGCGGCATATTTGTAAAAAATTTTAAGCTCCGTCAGAAGCGACATAATCGGAATATGCCGCGCCTGCGGCGCTGAAGATCACAAAACAATTTTCAGCCCGGTAATTTTTCAAACCGCGCGGCGGCGGCGTCCCATTGCGCGGCGTCCTGCGGCGTGATGGTTTTCAGTTCAAATGAATTGCGCACGACTTCGCGCGCAGCGGCGTGCGACGGCAGATGGCCGAGCGCGATGGCCTGGATCAAAATGTTGCCGAGCGCAGCACACTCGGTCGGTCCGGCCAGGACGGGAATTTTCAACGCATTTGCGGCAAATTGATTGAGCATCATGGCCTGGCTGCCGCCCCCGACGATGTGCAACCGCTCGATTTTTTTGCCGATGAGCCGTTCCAACCGCCCCAGGACGGCGCGATAGGACAGCGCGAGGCTTTCGTAAATGCAGCGCATGAACGCACCGTGATTGGCGGGCACCGGCTGGCCGGTTTCCCGGCAAAACCCGGCGATTTTTTCCGGCATGTCGTCCGGGCTTAAAAAGCGCGGGCCATTGGGATTGATGAGCGAGACCAACGGCGGCGCGGCGGCGGCAAGCTGTTCGAGCGCGGCAAAATCGTATTTTTTCCCTTCTTTCACCCACTGGCGGCGGCATTCCTGCACCAGCCAGAGGCCGACGGTGTTTTTGAGGAGGCGCACGGTGTTGCCAAAACCGATTTCGTTGGTGAACCCGAGATCGCGGCCCGGTTCGGTGATGACGGGATACGGCCATTCAACGCCCATGACCGACCACGTGCCGGAACTGAGGCAGGCCCAGTTTTCCCCGCTCGCCGGAACGGCGGCGACCGCCGAGCCGGTGTCATGGGAACAGGACGCGATGACTTCGATCTGCGGCAGACCGGCCTCGGTGGCGAGATTTTTTTTCAGCGGCCCCAGCCGGGTACCGGCCGGGCAGAGGGGCGCGAACAATTCCTCGCGCAAATCCAGCGCGGCAAAAAGTTTTTTTGACCACGTTCCGGTCCGCGGATTGTAAAGCTGCGTGGTGCTGGCAAGCGAAACCTCGTTTCTTGCCACGCCGGAGCAAAAGTAATTGAACGCATCACCGATGAGGAGAAGCTGCTTCGCGCCGGCCAGGCGCGCGGGCGGCTCGGCGGCGAGCTGGTAAATCGTGTTCAACGCCATGAACTGGATGCCGGTCTCGGCGTAAATCGTCGGCCAGTCCACGCGCGCTTTGACGTTCTCGACACCGGCGGCGGTGCGCGAGTCGCGGTAGTGCCACACCGGTGGCAGGATCTGGCCGCGCTCGTCGCAAAGCACGTAATCCACGCCCCACGAATCGGTGCTGATGCTGGCGATGGGCAACCGGCGCGCGGCGGCTTTTTTCAGGCCGGCCTTCAACTCGTCGAACAAGCCGTCAATGTTCCAGTACAACGCGCCGGAAGCCTTGACCGGGCCGTTGGGAAAACGATGCAGTTCCTCCAGGGTGATTTTCCCGCTGTCGAGCGTGCCGAGCATGAGGCGCCCGCTGTCCGCACCGAGGTCGCAAGCGAGATAATGTGTGGGCATGGTGAAAAATATGCTGGCGCATTTTACGTCATGCAAACGCGGCGTCAAAGGGATTGGGAATCAGATAGTGTCCTAATTTGCTGTAGCGTCGAGCCTGTGGCTCGAACGAATCGGCGCACAGCGCCGGCACTACAACCCAAATTAAGACGCCATCGGGAATCAGCCGCCGGGAATCGAAAAATGGATTTCCCGTCAACCGCGAGGTGAAATTTCTCGACTCCGGCGGTGTTGTTTGCAAAACTGGGGTCATGGATGGAGACGAGCGCGACATTTTTCAATTTCTCAAAACCCGGGGAACCGACTTTGTCGGCGCAATGGAGATTTGCCGGCGCGCCGGCAACAAACAAAGATTTTTCCAAGACCCCAACTGGGCCAAAGTGGTCCTGATGCGGATGGAGGAACGCGCCATTTTGGAAAGCGACAGTCAGGGCCGCTACCGCATCAAACCGATTTCCCGAAAGGATAAAAACAAGCGCTGGGTCGCGCCGGACATCGCCAAAATCCTCAACGAAAGCGGCGTGGAAGTTGAAGCCGGCGGGGACATTGCCGCGGACGAGTATTACGAGGAACTCTGACCGTCCGTCCGCCCGGCGCAATCGTCAAACCGGATTTGCCACGCCAAAAATTTTCCATTCGCACCCGACATGTTCGCCGCGCTGCTCACCACGCTGTTGTTTTCCATCTCCGCCATTTGCGGCCATCGCACCTCGATGCGGCTGGGCGGCGCGGAGGCAAATTTCTGGCGCATCTGCGGCGCGATGTTTTTTCTGGCGATCTGGGCCAACGTTTTCGGCACCGGCACGGCCGGCAAGGCGTTCCCGCTTTTTATTTTGAGCGGACTGGCCGGCATCGGCCTCGGCGATACCGCGTATTTTCAGGCGTTGCCGCGGCTCGGCAGCCGGCGGACGGTTTTGCTCACGCAATGTCTCATCGCTCCGTGTGCCATGTTGATTGAATGGCTCTGGCTTGGCACCCGGCTGCACCTCGCGCAAATTGTTTGCGTGGCCGTGATTCTCACCGGAGTGGTGGTCGCGCTCGCGCCGGGTGATCATTTGAAATTCGCCCCGCGCCGGTTGTGGATGGGCATTTTGGCCTGCGCCATGGCTTCACTCGGCGGCGCGTTCGGCGCGGTGTTGAGCCGTAAAGCCTACTTCGTTGCGCACGCGGCGGGCGAACATCCCGACCCCGGCACGACCGGCTACCAGCGCGTTGTCGGCGGCGCCGTTGTGCTCGGCCTGGTTTTCCTGATGGTGAAATGGCGGCATGCCCGCCGGCGCGGTGATGATGCGCAAATGATGGATTCCTTTTCCGCGCGTGAAAAATTCAAGCTCTGGCCGTGGGTCCTGGTCAACAGCGTGGCCGGGCAGACGATTGGCGTGAGTTGCATGCAATGGGCGCTCGAAAACACGCCCACCGGCATCGTCACCGCCATCATCGCCACGACGCCCATCCTCATGCTGCCGCTGGCGCGCATTTTTGAAGGTGAAAAAATCACCGCGCGGTCGCTCTTCGGCGGCCTCATCGCCGTCGCCGGCGTGTTGGGCCTGACATTTTGGCATTGAATCATTTTGAAAAACCATCTTCCATTCGTCCTCGTCCTCCTCCTCGTTCTCGTAATCGAACAATTGAAACCAGGGATGAGTGCGAACTTTTTGTGAAAACGGATTTGCCAGCCGCCGTTGAAACGCTCGGCATCGAAAAATTCCGGCGCCACATTTTTCTTTGCGCCGACGCGACCGAGCCGAAATGCTGCCCGCGCGAGGCCGGTCTGGCCGCCTGGGAATTTTTGAAGCAGCGGCTCAAGGAACTGAATCTCGTCGGCCCTGAACCGCTGGTGTATCGCACCAAGGCCAACTGCCTGCGCATCTGCGTGCGCGGGCCCATCGCGGTCGTTTATCCCGAAGGCGTCTGGTATCACTCCTGCACCCCGGAAGTGCTGGAACGCATTATCCAGGAGCACCTGATCGGCGGGAAAACTGTCGGGGAGTTTGCCTTTGCGCATAATCCGCTGCCGTGAATCCAGCGGGTCCGGTTAACACCAATTCCCAATCTTTATCGCCATGATTCAATCGCGGGCTGCACCTCATTTTCCGCTCGACTTTCATTCTCCGGAGGTGCAAAATTTCTCAGTTTCGGAGGAAAAACATGGCCAGACTGCTCATCAAAACCGGGGGTTTGGAAAACCAGACGCTTGAGTTGCGTTTTGGCACCAATCGCGTCGGGCGCGACCCCGGCTGTGATTTCCCCATTGATCATCCCACCGTGTCCTCAAACCACTGCGAACTGGTGTTGTCGGGCGAAGGCGTGTTGATCCGCGATTGCGGCTCGACCAACGGCACGTTCGTCAACGGCGATCCGGTCAAGGAAGCGTGGCTGCTTCCCGGCCAGACGGTGAATTTGGGCGACGTGGAATTATTCATCGAATCCACCGAGGTCAACGTTGCGATCCCCAAGTACGAGCGCGAACGTCCAAAACCGCCGGTGGTGCTGGAAGGCGGCGTGATCCTCTGCCCGCGCCATCCGCAGATGCCGGTCATCTACAAATGCACCCACTGCAACGAGGTGATGTGCAATAAGTGTGTGCATGTGTTGCAACGCAAAGGCGGCCTGCCGCTGTTCCTCTGCACGGTTTGCAGCCACAAGTGCGAACGCATTGAAGCCGTGAAAGAGGTGAAGAAAAAAACGTTCATCGGCTTTTTGCGGGATACCGTCAAAATCCGGTTCCGGAACCCCATTAAACGCGAGAAATTTTAAGGTCCAAGGTCCGGCTTCAGGTCAGCGATTCGTTTTTTAGGAAACGCCGCACCATTTTCTCCAGCGCCGCAAGCCAGAGCGGATGTTCGTTGAGACACGGGATTTGCGCGAACTCCTTTCCGCCGGCCTCCAAAAATGTTTTCCGCCTCCGAATGCCGATTTCTTCCAGTGTTTCCAGACAATCCGACACGAATGACGGGCAGATGACCAGGAGTTTCTTGAGTCCGCGCCTGGGCAGCTCCATCAGTTCGAAATCCGTGTAAGGTTTCAACCACGGGTCGCGGCCGAGCCGGGATTGGAACGAAATGGAACACTGGTTCGCCGGGATGGCCGCCTGCTCGACAAAGGCCGCCATGGTTTTGAAACATTGCGCGCGGTAACACGTCGCGTGCGCCGGGCTGGCGGTTTCACAACAATTTGGCGCGATCAGACAATGGCCGCCGGTCGGGTCGGACTTGTGAAGATGCCGTTCCGGAATGCCATGAAAACTAAACAACAAATGGTCAAAGCCCGCCTCCAGATGATTTGCCGCGCTGTCCGCCAGTGCGGCGATGTAATCCGGCGCGTCGCCGTAGGGCGGCTGCACGACGACCTTCATGTTCGGCGCGATCTGCCGCGCCACTTCCCGCACGCGCACCACCGCGGTTTCGTAACTCGACATCGCGTAATGCGGAAACAGCGGAATCAAAAAAGTCTTGTCAATCTTCTGCTCCACGAGCTTGCGGATGGCGCTTTCGATGGACGGATGCTGATAACGCATGGCCAGTTCGACCGGCACGGTGACCCGCTCCTGCAACTTCGCCTGGACCTTGCGGCTTGTGACAATGAGCGGCGAACCTTCCTTCGTCCAGATGGACTGGTAGGCATGCGCGGACTCCTTCGGCCGGTTGATGAGAATCATTCCCACGATGAACCGGCGCAGCAGCCAGGGCGTGTCAATCACCCGCCCGTCCATCAAAAACTCGTTCAGATAACGCCGCACATCGCCCACCGAGGTCGAGTCCGGCGAACCCAAATTCACCAGCAAAACGGCTTTGTTCATACACGAGAATTAAACCACGGATGGACACGGATGGACATGGATAAAATGCAGCACAAATTCCGGCGGCAGCCAGATTTTTGTAGGTGCATTCCGCACTGCGGGCCCGGCGCTACAGCCACATTTTTGCGCCAGCCCAAAACCCAATCCGTGTTCATCCGTGTTTATCCGTGGTTACAAAAAATTGGTGACCCGTTCCACAATGTTCACGCCCGACAGGATCGAATCGCCCAGCGAAACTCCGTCGCGATAGTGGCCGGCAAAGAATAGGCCCGCCGCCTGGTTTTCGATTTCGTTCATCAAATCGCGGTAACGGCCGTAGCCGACGTTGTATTGCGGAATCGCCTTCGGATAAAGCACGCAATGCTGGAACACCGGCTTGCCGGTCACGCCCAGCAGAACCCGCAGATCTTCACATGTCAGCGCGACAAGTTTCTCCGCTGGCAGCAGGGCCAGTTCCGGATAACGCTGGCCGCCGATGTAACTCGTCAGCGTCAAATGGCCGGCAGGCGCGCGATTGGGGAACAACGACGACGAGAAAATCGTGCCGAGAATTTTGAAGCCCTCGATTTTGGGAATCAACATGCCAAACCCTTCGCACGGATGCGCCACGTCTTCGCGCCGGAAGCCCAGAACCACGCTGGCCACCGGCGGATAACGAATTTCGGAAAAGGCATCCAAACTTATAATATTTCCCCTCTCCCGGTCCCGCTCTGCGTGGACCACCTTCTCCCCGCTTGGGCGGGGCGAGGGAATGTTATCGCACGTCGCAGTTTTCTCCCTCTCCCCGCCAAACGGGGAGAGGGCCGGGGCGAGGGGCGCGTTCACGTTCGTTTGAAGTTCAATCTGCAATTCCGCCAGCTTGAACGCTGTGCCGCAATAAATCACAGCGCTGTGCTCGATTTGGAAACTTGGATGTTGGATGTTCGATGTTGGATGTTCGATGTTTCCTTGAGGCTCACGCCCGTTCTCGAGCACCGTCAACGCCCAGCCGTCAGCAATCTGCGTCAGCTTGGTAACCGTGGTGTTCAGTTTCACCGCCTCACCAAGCTGCGCCGCCAGCGTGTCCGGCAAAACCTGCAAGCCTTCGTCAAAGGAAAACTTCGGCGCGCGGTCCTTCGCGATTTCGCCGCTCCGCTTCCGCGCACCCGCGCCAAAAATCTGGCCCTTGATCAGCGAGCCGTAATTGTCCTCCAACGCCTTGAGCTTGGGAAAAGCGTGCGTCAGGGAAAGCTGGTGCGGATCGCCCGCGTAAATTCCGGCGACGAGCGCATCAATCGCCTGGTCGAGAAATTCCTGGTTCAGCCGGCGCACGACAAACTGCGCGATGCTTTCCTCGACGCCATCGCGGCGGCGCGGCACAAACGGTTCGCGCAACACAGCCAGCTTGGCTCCGGCGGTGAAAAGCTTCGTCGTGAAAAAACCCAGCGGCGAACCGGGCATGGCGATGGGACGCTGGTAACGGACGACATACCGCGCCCCGGCCTTCGGGTCCGGATCCAGCCGGCGCGGCTGCAACCCGGCGTCGCGGACAAGCTGGCCAATTTTTGGAGACGTTTCGAGCAACGTGTTCGGCCCGAACTCGGCGAGCCAGCCGTCCTGGCGCAGCGATTGAATCACCCCGCCCACGCGCCCGCTGGCTTCATAAACCGTGACCGGAATGCCCTTGCGTTTCAGATAAAACGCCGCGGTCAACCCCGTGATGCCGGCCCCGATGATGGCGACAGATTTCATGATCTATTAACTGCTAACGAACAACCGGATTCCAAAAATTTAAATGCTCAAGCCCGTCAATTCCAGAACTGGCGAGTTTATCCATTTTGATACCTTGATACTTTTCTAAAAATATTCCCCACGCGTCGCCTAAACTTTTGGTGAATATTTCAGGAACATCACCGCCATCTCCTCGTGTTCCGACAAACCACGGAAGAGCAGGCTTTTGAGTTTCTGCAATTCGCATAAACATATTTGCAGAAAAGAAAACAAACGTGTTTATGGAACGGAATTTGGAATTGATGGACTTAAACAAAATGTGGAGAAGCGCCAACGGAGGAAGCGCTAAATTGCCGTCATTGGCAATTAAGAGAAGTCCTTTTGCTGTCTCGATTCCTAAACGTTTTTTTGTTTCACGAATTTGTAGGTTAGCCTTTTTGAGTTGTTGCTCGACGGGAGGTGACCAAATGTTATACATCTCCTTTTGGCAGGTAACTGGATAATCTTTTGAGTCTAAGAACCGTGGCATTTGTTGAGGGGGAATAATGCCCCGCTCAACCCAGCTTCGGAATAGCTCGCCAAATTTCTTCTGCGATTCCGGGTCATGCAACTTGTCCTCGGTTAGAACTTTCAACTCTGCGACAACGTTTTCTTTGCGAAACAAGTAGTCAGCATTGGGAAAATCTGGGGAAGAACTGATGATTTCACTAATTAACTCCCCTCCATATTGTTTTACAAAGGCGTTGAATGTCGGCTCGATTTTGATGTGCGATATCATTTGATTTCAAATCGTTCTCGAATGTTTCCGCTCGGCCACGGGCGCGAGGGTGTTGTCGAAGCACATCGCGATGTTGCGGATGAACAGGCGGCCGGTGTCAGTTACTTCCAGCCCGGCCGGTGTGCGGTGCACCAAGCCGTCGGCTTCCAGCGGCGCGAGCGACGCGAGTTCCGGCGCAAAGTGTTCCGCGAAGTTGATGCCTTGCTTTTGCGACATCGCGGCGTAATCGAGCGAGAGGTCGCACATCACGCGCATGATGGTTTCGCGGCGGATTTTGTCCTCATCGGTCAGGAAATATGCGCGCTGCAACGGCACCCGGCCGGCGTCCACGGCTTCCTGCCATTTCGGCAGTTCCTTCTCGTTCTGCCAGTAGGCGTCCGGAATCTGCGAGATGCTCGACATGCCGAATGCGTAGATGTCCGAACCGGCGCGCGTGCTGTAGCCCTGGAAATTGCGCTGGAGCTGCTTGTTGCGCTGCGCCACGGCCAGTTCATCGTTGGGCCGCGCGAAATGGTCCATGCCAATATAGACGTACTGGTTGTTGGCGGTGAGTTTCTCGATGACGAGTTTGAGCAGTTGAAGCTTGGTTTCGGCGGCGGGAAGATGCTCTTGCTGCTCCAGGATTTTTTGGGCGGGCTTGACCCACGGCACGTGCGCGTAGCTGAAGACGGCGAGCCGGTCCGGCTTCATTTCCAGCACGGTGTCGAGTGTCTCGTTGAACGATTCCGGCGTCTGGTGCGGCAGGCCGTAGATGAGGTCGAGGTTGATCGAGCCGTAACCCAGCTCGCGCATCCAATCCATGGCCTGCTGCGTCATTTCGCGCGGCTGGATGCGATGGACGGCTTCCTGAACTTTCGGGTTGAAATCCTGCACGCCCATCGAAGCGCGGTTGAAACCGATCTCGCGCAGCGCGACCAGGTGATCGCGCGTGAGCCGGCGCGGATCCACTTCCACGCTAGCTTCGATGTCCGGCGAAAATGTGAAATGTTTATGGATGATTTCGCCGAGCCGGCGGATTTCGTCCGGTTTCAGAAAGGTCGGCGAGCCGCCGCCAAAGTGGAGCTGCCCGGCTTTGCGTTGCGGATTCAACCGCGGCGCCATCTCCGCCACCTCGCGGCCAAGGGAATTCACGTAGGCCATGCCCTTGTCGTGATTGAGCGTGATGACGGTGGTGCAGCCGCAAAACCAGCAGAGCGTTTCGCAGAATGGAATGTGAAAATAAATTGAAAGGTCGCGGGTCGTCCGGTTGTTCGCGGCAATTTTTTCAGCCAACTGCGGCCACGTGATGGTGTCGGTGAATTTCGTCGCGGGCGGATAGCTGGTATAACGCGGCCCGGCCACGTTGTATTTTTCCACCAACCCGAGATCAACCTTCAGCGTGCTCATGGGCAAAAAATAAACGCAGAGGCGCAGAGAACGCAGAGGAAGCGCAGAGGAAAAAATAATTCATCTCTGCGAAACTCTGCGTTCTCCGCGTCTCTGCGTTGAATTGAATTTCTCATTTGAAAGCACGCACGGTTTCGACCAGGGCGGTGATGTTTTCCAATTTCGCATTGGGTGGCACGCCGTGGCCAAGGTTGAAAATATGGCCTTTGCGGCCGCGCATGGTCTCGAGAACGGTCCGCGTTTCCTGTGCGACAATTTCCGGTGTGGCATCGCTGAGCAGCGCGGGCGCTAGATTGCCTTGAAGGGCGATGTCCGCAGGCAACAGCCGGCGCGCGTGAGCCAGCGGAAATTGCCAGTCAATCCCCAGCACGCTCGCCCCGGTCGCCAGCAGGTCATCCCAATTCCCATGCGTGCCGAGGGAGAAAACAATGACAGGTGGAGCGCCGGCCTCCGGCACGGCGTGTTGGAGTTCACGCTTTAGCGTGTCTTTGGAACAATCCCGCACAGCGCGGGATTGAACTCCAGCTTTCCGCACCGGGCCGGAGGCCGGCGCTCCGATGCTGGCGACAATGTCCCGCATCCAGCGGCCGGAGGCTTCCTGAAATTCCGTCGGCGCGAGCTGGCCACCGTGGCTGTCGAAAATCTGGAGCGCGTCCACGCCGGCGTTGATTTGCATTTGCAGATAAGCAGTGATGGCGGCAGTGAGTTTTTCGGCCAGTTTGAAAAAAGTTTTCCGGTCCTCGTGAAAAAGTTTCAAGGCGCGGGTGTATTTTTCGGCGCTGGCGCCTTCCATCATAAACGTGGCCAGCGTCCACGGCGAACCCGAGAAGCCGATGAGCGCGGTCTGGTCGCCGAGTTCCTTCCGAAGCAGACGCAACGCCTGGTCCACGTAGCTGAGGCGTTCGGTCACGCGCTCGACGGAAAGGCGTTCGATATCGGCCCTGGTGCGCACGGCAAAATCCATGACCAGGCCGCCGGTTTCACGGAAACGGTAAGACTGACCCATCGCTTCGGGAATGACGAGGATGTCACTGAACAAAATCGCCGCGTCGAATCCGAATCGCCGGACTGGCTGGAGCGTGACTTCGGCGGCCAGCTCGGGCGTTTGAATCAGTTCCAAAAAGGAATGCTTTTCCTTGAGTTCACGATACTCCGGCAAGACCCGACCGGCCTGCCGCATCAACCAGACCGGCGGACGATCCACCACGCGGCAGTGGCAGGCGTCGAGAAACCGGCGGCGGTTCGTCAGTTTGCCCGTGGTAGCGGGCGCGTTGGCATTGGCGTTGGTTCCAATGGCGGACATGGGTTTTAGCGTGTTACGGCTGTAGTGTTTGTAGTGTTATTAGCATGCCCAATCGGTTTTGAACAGCCAGTTGCACTTCATTTTTCGAGCAACTTTG
Source organism: Limisphaerales bacterium (assembly GCA_003134375.1). GTDB lineage: Bacteria > Verrucomicrobiota > Verrucomicrobiia > Limisphaerales > UBA11358 > UBA11358. The sequence goes on from PLAY01000091.1 coordinate 16,431, forward strand.
TCCGAACCCCGGTTTTTAATTAAAAGCGAGACCATGAAAGACAACGAACACCTTTCCCAACTCCGCGAATCAGGCTGGCGGCGGAAGCTCACCGAAGCCGAACAAGCCGAAATGCGCGCTTATCTCGCCGCCCATCCCGACGCCCGCGCCGATTGGGAAATGGAATCAGCCTTGAACGCCGCGCTCGCCCGATTGCCGGATGCAAATGTGCCGTCGAATTTCACCGCGCGCGTGCTACAGGCGGTCGAACACGAAGAGGCCCGGCCCCGCGCCTGGAGCTGGCGTTGGAACTGGCACACGCTGGTGCCGCGCATCGCCTTTGCCGCAGTGGTGATTACGTTCGCCGGTCTGGCCTTTCAGCACCATGAAATTTACCGCCAGCGCACCGCGCTCGCCCGGAACGTTGCGCTCGTGACCCGGGGCCAACCGATGCCCAGCCCGGAAGCGCTGGAAAATTTTGACGCCATCCGCCGCATGAGCCAGCCACAGCATGCGGACAATGAATTGCTGGCCTTGATGCAATGATTCGTTCGCTGCAGCATCCCGCTTTGCGGGATTGGATTGTCGTTGCATCAACCGTCGGCTTTTTTGCCACCTTCCCTCTCGCCGCTGAAACGGTCACCAACGGCCCCACCCCGCACAGGTTATTTTCGGCCCCGGCCAACCTTTCGCCACCTCCGATGGCGCATTCGAAGTCACCCGTCGATTTATTCCGCGAACTGCTGGCCATGACGCCGGAAGACCGGGAAAAGTATCTGACCAACCGCCCGCCTGAAATCGGCGCCCGGATTCTGGCCAAGGTCGCCGAATACGAGGCGCTCGATCCCAACGAGCGCGAACTGCGGTTGCGGGCGACGGAGTTGCGTTGGTACCTGCTCCCGCTGATGCACAAATCATCCACCAATCGTGCCACGCAACTGGCGGCGGTCCCGGATGACATCCGGGATCTGGTCCAGGACCGGATTTCGCAATGGGACCTCCTGCCGTCCCCACTCCAGCAGAAATTTCTCGAGGATGAAAGCGTATTGAAATATTTTGAACGGGTCAAACTGATCGGCGGTCCGCCAGGAGCCGATGCCGTCACAGTCCCGGGATCCCTCTATCCCGATGTCCAACGCCGGAATATCGCCGAGCAGGTCAACCGGTTCTTCGAGCTGACGGCAGACGAAAAACAGGAAACCCTCAATACGCTGTCCGAGGTGGAACGGCAACAGATCAAAAAAACCTTGCAGTCCTTTGACCGGATGCCCGTTTCACAACGGACCGAGTGCGTTCAGGCCTTTGCAAAATTTGCCGGTTTAAGCCCGGCGGAACAGCAGGAATTTCTCAAAAATGCCGACCGCTGGGCGCAGATGTCACCCGCCGATCGCCAGACCTGGCGCGATCTGGTGACCCATGTGCCAGAGTGGCCGCCGTTGCCGCCCGGTTTCTTGCCGCCACCGCCGCTGGTACCGGCGACGGCTCACTCCGCTGTGGCCACCAATCACGATTGAACACGCATAAATTTCAATTTCCCATTTCCCCCGCCGCAGCTTAATTTCCCACCGTGCATCCGATTGCGTTTCAATTCGACTCCTTCACCATTCATTGGTATGGCGTGATGATCGCGCTGGCCTTCCTGGCGGGGCTTTGGACAGCCACCCGCCGCGCCCGGCGAGAAAACATCTCCGGCGAGAAAATCGCCGACATCATGTTCTGGCTCATGGTTGGCGCGATTCTCGGCGCCCGTGCCGTTTATGTGGCGACTTATTGGAAAGACGAGTTCGCCAGCCAGCCGTTCCGGGAAATTTTCATGATCCAGCACGGGGGACTCGTTTATTACGGCGGACTGATTGGCGCGACCCTCGCGGGCATCATCTACATCCGCTGGAAAAAACTTCTGCTATGGAAAACCGCCGACATCCTCGCGCCGAGCATCGCGCTGGGGAACGCCATCGGCCGCATCGGCTGCCTGCTGAACGGCTGTTGTTACGGCCGCGTGTGCCATCTGCCCTGGGCCATCCGCTTTCCCAATCAGTCCGCCGCCTGGCAGCAACATTTTCAGGCGGGACTGGTGGGAAGTGGCGACCCTTCATTGCCGGTGCATCCCACGGAAATTTACGACGCGCTGTTGAATTTTGCCCTCTATCTCGGTCTTGCCTGGCTGTTCGGCCGCAAAAAATTCGATGGCCAGGTGTTCGCCACCTATCTCATGTGCTACGCCGTGTTCCGATCCCTGGTGGAATTGTTCCGCGGCGATTACCCGCCGGACCACATCCACAACGGCCTGACCTCGGCGCAACTGGTCAGCATTCCCATCTTTGTTGCCGGTCTTTTGATCGCGGTCATGCTCTCGCACCGTGGAATTAAACGAAGATAGATGAAAAAAAACGAAGATGGAAAATGGAAGATGGAGGATGGATTTTGCCATCTTCAATCCTCCATTCTCCATCCTTGCCCGGTTTTGATCGCCGGCCCGACCGCCGTTGGCAAATCCGAAATCGCCCTGCGCCTCGCGGAGCAGCTTGGCGGCGAAATCATTTCCGCCGATTCCATGCAGGTCTATCGCGGACTCGACATCGGCACGGCCAAGCCGTCGCCCGCCGACCGCGCCCGCGTGCCGCATCACCTCCTTGACATCTGCAATTTGACCGAATCGTTCGACGCCGCGCTATTTGCCCGGCTCGCGCATCGCGCCGTCGCGGAAATCCAGTCACGCGGACTTGTGCCGATTCTCTGTGGCGGCACCGGACTTTACTTCAAAGCTTTTCTTGACGGCCTGGGTGAAACGCCGCCCGCCGACGCAAAATTGCGCGCCGCACTCGAAGCCGCGCCGCTGGAAAAGTTGCTGGAAGAGTTGCGCGAACGCGATCCGGCGGCTTACGAAAAAATTGACAAAAAAAATCCGCGCCGCGTCATCCGCGCCGTGGAAGTCATCCGGCTCACCGGAAAACCGTTTTCCAAACAGCGCGCGGACTGGGTCACGCATCACGCATCACGCCTTGCCGCGTCGAAGCGAAGCGAAGACGGGATCACGCATCACCTTTATTGTTTCACACGCCAGCCGGCGGATTTGCGCGCCCGCATCAACACCCGCGTGGACGCGATGTTCACGCGCGGCCTGGTGGACGAGACCCGCGAACTGCTCAAGCGCGGCCTTGCGGAAAACAAAACAGCGATGCAGGCCATCGGCTACCGGCAGGTGGTGGAACATTTGCGCGGTGAACGGCCATTGAAGGAAACCATTGAACTGGTGAAAATCCGCACGCGGCAGTTTGCCAAGCGGCAACTCACGTGGTTCCGCGCCCAACCCGGCGCGCAGTGGCTTGAATTGAAACCGGACGATTCCCCCGAAAAATGGCTGCCGGAAATTTCTCGTGCGATCCGGAAGTAAAACCGAATATGATCCCGGCCATGCGGAAACGGCCGGCGTGCCGGGTGCCAGCTTTGGTTTCGCATACTGGATGGATGATTGAAAACACAAATCCCGCCGTGAATGTTCCAAGTTCAAACCAGGAAAACGGGCCTGTTGCCGGCCTGAAATGGCGTGGCTTGCTGTTGGTTCTCGCCGGCATTGTTCTGGGGCAGGCGGTCTTATATGGCCCTTCATTGACCGGGAACAAAATCCTGCTCCCTTTGGACATTCTCGCCCAAGCGGGCGTTTACATTCCACAAACCGCGGAAACAGCCGGCCTGGCGCCGCACAACATGACTTTGTCCGACCTGGTCTATCAATTCGAACCCGCGCGGCAATTTGCCATTTCAGAAATTCATCAGGGCCGTTTTCCCTGGTGGGCTCCTTATCAATATGGTGGCGTCCCGTTTATCTGGCCGAAGTTTTCGCCTTTTCTGCTTTTGGAATGTCTGGCGAAGTCACCGGTAATCCTTGCCTGGGTTCAACTCCTTGCCGCGCTGGTGGCCGGCACGGGAATGTATTTTTTTTGCCGGAAGGCATTGCCGGTCAGTTTTTGGCCGGCGGCGATTTGCGCCTGGTGTTACCCGTTGACGGCCTTTTTTGTCCTTTGGCAGGGTTTTCCCACCGGTCTGGCGGTCTATTGGCTGCCGTGGCTTTTTCTAGCCGTTGATCGAACCATCCACGGCACTCATCCCCTGGCCGCACCCGGTTTGAGTGTGGTGACCTGCCTGACTTTGGTCAGCGGACACATTGACGTTGCCGGACAAGCGTTGCTGGGTTCCGGGATTTATGCCCTCTGGTGTTGGTGGCGGGTGCGTCCTGGAAATTGGCTGGACCAGAAATCAAGGACAGCCCTGGTCATGGTGTTGTTGGGATGGGGACTTGGATTTCTGCTGGCAGCCCCGCACCTTCTGCCTTTGCTGGAATACGCCCAGACCGGTTCCCGAATGATACATCGCAACGCGGGCGTTGAAGAACGGCCACCAATCGGATGGCAGGCTCTGCCCCAAGTGGTGTTGCCGGACCTCTACGGCTCAACGGAAAAAAACAGCGCGTTCATCGCCCCGGCACCGGAGAAGAATCTTTTGGAAAGCGCCTCCGCGGCATACACCGGCGTGCTGGCCACCTTGCTGGTTGCTCCCCTGGCGTGGTGCCAGCGTCGTCTTCGGGCCGGCAATTTGTTCTGGACCTTTCTGGCCCTCTTCGGCCTGAGCTGGTGCTTGAATCTTCCGGGGTTTGTCCAGTTGATGCGTTTGCCCGAATTGAACATGCTGTCCCATAACCGTCTGGTGTTCCTGACCGCCTTCGCCATTCTCCCCCTGACAGCCAACGGGCTTGAAACCTTGCTGAATGGCCAAGTCCGGCGACAATGGTGGTTTTGGCTGCCGACGATTACATTGGCAGCGCTGGGCGGCTGGTGTCTTTATCGAAGCGTCGTATTGCCCGCAGCCATCTCCACCCAGGCTGATTTCAACGCTTTCTACGTGAAGAAATGGGGGGACATTCAGGCCGCCGGCGATGTGCATCAGGTCCAGGTCTGGTTCATCCGACATTACACCATCATGGCCGAGTTTTGCCTCGTCGGCGTCATCGGCTGGTTGGGGTTGTGGTTTCAAAAGCCCGGATGCTTTCGCTTGTTTCCGGTGCTGGCTTTTTTTTTGGTGGCGGATTTGCTGTGGTTCGATTACGGACGGAGCGCGCAATGCAACCCGGCGCTTTATTATCCCGAAATACCCGCCCTGAAGGAAATCACCCGCTCCCCGCCCGGCCGGATTATCGGCGGCTTTCCGGCCTCCGTGGGAGTCATCCAAGGATTGAATGATATCCGGGGATACGACTCGATTGACCCGGCCCGCATGGTGGATGTGTTAGAAACAACCGCCGGAGTGTCATCCACGAATCTTACCTATGCGGAAACCTTTCTGCTGGTGCCCAAGGGAAAACTGCTGCCTCCCTCCGGCGTTAAACTGCCGCCGGTTTTGGACCTGCTAAACGTGCGCTACGTCATTTTTCGCGGAACGCCCCCGCCATTCATGCACCCCCCTTTTCAAAGCGCCGATTACTGGGTTTTGGCAAACTCCAATGCCCTGCCGCGCGTCTTCGTGCCGCAGACGGTCAAAACCGTGGCGGTCGGGCAGGAGTTGGAGGAAGTCGCATCGCCGCAATTCAACCCGGCGGACGTAGCCATCGTGACCTCGCCCGTAGAACTGCCCGCCCGGTGCCGCGGCGCGGTTCAAATCACCAATGAAATTCCAACGCGCATCCGGATCTCGGCGCAAATGGAAACGCCGGGACTGATTGTGCTGGCGGACAACTGGGACAAAGGCTGGCACGCCTTTTGGAATGGCCGGCCAATGCCCATTCTCCGGGTGGATTATACGATCCGCGGCGTCGTGGTGCCGGCCGGAACCGGGACCTTGGAATTCAACTACCAACCCGCCAGCGTAATTCTCGGACTGTGGCTGGCCGCTCTGGCGGCCATTGCCCTGCTGGTTTGGCTGGCAGTCATTCACCGGCGCTTATGGCAAAACCAATCCGCGAACCATGCCGTCGCTGGCGGCAACTGCGACAAATCTGCGTTGCCAGCTTGACGCGGCTTGAGCGCGCTGTTATATGTAACTTCATGAGCAAAGTTACATATACAGTTTCCGAGGCCCAGGCGAATCTGCCGGGGCTGTGCCGGACGGGCAGGCGGTTCGTGATTTCCCGGCGGGACAAACCGGTTTATGTGGCCATGCCGCTGGAGGATTATGACGCGCTGCTGGAGACGATGGAATTGTTGAGCAATCCCAAGGCCGTGGCGACACTGCGGGCGGCGAAGGCAGGCAGGCTGGCTTACAAGGAACTGGATCTGGCCGATGAAAATTTTGGCCTCTGACCTGGTGCAGCGCTGGCTGATTGCGCTGCCGCCGGAAACCAAAAAACGCGTGCGCGCCGCCGTGCGCGGATTGGAGAAAGGACGCGGTGACATCAAGGCGTTGCGGGGCGAGTTGGATGGCTTTTGCCGTTTGCGGATTGACGGATTGCGGATTGTTTATTCGCAACATCGCGGGCAAATCATCCGGCTGGAATACGCCGACAGCCGCGACGTGGTTTATGAAACCTTCCTGAAAGTCTTGCACGAACGGAAAGTGCAGTGATTCGGAAGTGTCGTTTTTGAAGTCGCGGAGCGACGAACGATAATAGCCCACGGTGAAACCGTGGGTGGAATCATCCAAAACAATTCAAGCCCCGGCAGGGGCGGTAGAAAACAAACAAACGGTTTTATCTGTCGCCCCTGCCGGGGCTTGTGATTTTGTGCAACCAAACCCACAGCTGGCGCTATGGGCTTGTGATTTAACCGCTCGGCTTCTTTGTAAGCGAGTGCAATTATTTGCTTTGCACGCGGCGTAAGGTTTCCACAAGGCTCTGCTTCTTGAGCTTTCCATTTGGCTAAAAGTTCTTTGGCAGATTCAAAGTAATTCATGGAAATAAATTTTGGCTTTCTCTTGGTCGCTTGATGACCACGTCAATTCCCGCCTTGTTCTTGGCGATCATGTTCGCGGGCAGAATGCCGCGCCAGAAGATGTTCGGGTAAATAACCGCGCCGCGCCCGAGGATGCTGCCGGGGTTCAGCACGGCGTTGCAGCCGGCTTCCGCGCCGTCGCCCAGCAGCGCGCCAAATTTGCGCAGGCCGGTGTCGAACGGCACGCCGTCCACTTCCACCTCGATGTTGCCAGGGAACAGTTTGTAATTGGATATTTTCACGCCCGCGCCGAGGTGCGCCTTGTGGCCGAGGATGGAGTCGCCGACGTAATTGAAGTGCGGCGCCTGCGCGTTGTTGAACAGCAGCGAGTTTTTCAGCTCGCTGGAATTGCCGACGACACAGCCGTCGCCGATGATGACGTTTTCGCGGATGTACGCGTTGTGGCGAATCTGGCAGCCCTGGCCGATGATGGCCGGGCCTTTGATCATTGCGCCGTCCTCAACGACCGTGTCCTGGCCGATGAAAACCTTTTCGCCGATGAAGGCCCGGCCCGCGCACTGGTTATGCAGGGCCGGTTTCAAATTGGCGGCGAGGTAGCTCTCGATTTTTTTGAGCGCGTCCCAGGCGAATTTACAGCCGTCAAAGATGGCGGCGTGTTCGGTCTGGCTTAGGTCAAACAGGTCGGCTGGCTTGAACATGGCGGCAGGCTAGGCGAAACGGCGCCGGCGGAAAAGCGAAATGGCGCGGGTCGGTTTGCGTGGTAGGAACGCCGCGCTGCGGCGTCCGGACAGCGCAGCGCGCTGTCCCTACCATTTTTCCCTCGTCGGCAAAACACAAACCGACCTGTTGCCGTGGAGCGGCATGGGCTTGCCATTCGCGGCAGCGGGGGTATTTTCACCAGCGATGGCGCGCTCCCGTAGCTCAAATGGATAGAGCAGCGGTTTCCTAAACCTATGCAAGCACTTTTTTTGAAATTTTGGGTAGTGGGCTACTTTGAAAGGCTTGTTTTCTTAATCTTTCCAGCCAGCGCATTCTTGATGGCCTTGAGCAAGTTGCGATCGGCATTTGGGCTTTCCTGTAAAACCCAAGTTACAGCGAACGAATCTTTGATGAATTTTCCGTTAGGTTTCTTTTGGACAAGTTGGCAGACGCTCCAAGAGCCGTCTTTGGTCGTAGTAATTTGTGCGCCGTATTTCATAACAGTTATTTAGAGCTTATCCGTAAA
>PLAY01000018.1 GCA_003134375.1 Limisphaerales bacterium
CCTTATCTAAGGGCCATTCATGACTGACCTCAGCAAGCAGGCTGATACATTGGGCTATCCAGCATTTGTCCCTGAATCGCGTGGACCTCGTTTCCTGCACAATCAGCGACTCGGCAAGGTTCTCATCAAGCCCGATGCTGAACTAGACCAGCGATTTCTTTTCTACCTCCTTCGCACCGCCGAATACCGTCACGAGGTATTGGCAAGTGCGACTGGCACGACGGTAAAACATACTTCGCCCGGTCGCATCCTTGCGCACAAAGCCGAAATCCCCAATCTCGCCAAGCAGGAGTCTATCGCGGCAGTCCTTGGCGCGTTTGACGACAAGATTGAACTGAACCGGCGAATGAATGAAACTTTGGAGGCGCTAACGAAGACCATTTTTAAATCTTGGTTCGTCGAAGCAACCGCCACCAAGTTGCCAAAGGGATGGCGCAAGGGAACACTTGGCGAAGTCGCGGAAAATCCGCGCCGTGGCATCCAGCCAGACGAAATCAAATCGTCCACGTCCTACATCGGCCTTGATAATATGCCGCGCCGACGCATCGCATTATCCGAATGGGAATCCGACACCAAGCTCGGAAGCAACAAGCTGGAATTCAAGCGCGGCGAAATTCTTTTCGGCAAGCTGCGGCCCTATTTTCACAAAGTCGGCGTCGCGCCCGTGGACGGCGTTTGCTCCACGGACATTTTGGTCGTGCGCCCCAAAGTGCCGGACTGGTTCGGCTTCGTTCTCGGCCATGTTTCCAGCGTCGAGTTGGTGAACCACACCAACGCCGCTTCCACCGGCACGAAGATGCCCCGCGCGAATTGGAATGACATCGCCAAATTTGAAGTCGCGTTGCCGCCCGACACGCTCGCTGCCGAATTTACCGATCTCATCCGCCCGATGGTTGACCGCATCATCGCGAACATCCACGAATCCCGCACGCTCCTCAAGCCGATGTCCACCGGGCGGAATCATCCGCTGCTGCTGGGATGTGAGAATGCCGGCGGGGACAAGTTCGAAGTGGTGGTGAAGTTGCGCGGGCGGGAGATGGACGAGACGGCTCAAATGGCCGAACTGCTCACCGCACAATTGGCGGATGACCTGGGACTGCAAGCGCCGCAAGCGGCGCTGGTGAACTTGCCGGCCGGGTTTGAAGCCATCATCCCCGGGCATGAACTGGCAAAGCTGGTAAAAGGCAGTCCCGGCCTGAATTTTGGCTCGGTTCACCTTGGCGCGGGATTTACCACCTGGCCGCCGGGCCGCAATCCCGTGGGCGCGCAGCGGGATCAAGCCGCGGATATTTTTGCCTTCGACACACTTGTTCAAAACCCGGACCGGCGGGCGGTGAACCCGAACCTATGGGCGCGTTCCGACCGGCTCGGTGTTTACGACCATGAACAGGCATTTTCGTTTTTATCCGTGCCCATCATCGGCGGCGCGCCAAAACCGTGGGTGGCGGCAAGTCATGGAAACGGATTTCGTTTTTTGGAACAACACGTTTTCTATCGGAATCTGCGTGGCGGGCGGTTGGATTTGGGCCCGTTCAAGGAAAAACTCGGCGCACTGACCGATAAACAGATTCAAGGCTATCTTGACACTGTTCCGGCCGGGTGGCTGGGGCAAAGCGATTTTGGCGGGCAGTTCGCCGGGTATCTCCGCGAGGCTCGCCAGCAACGGGAAGGTCTGGTAAATTTGGTAAAACACATACTGCGATGAAAACAACCTACAACACCATCACCCTGCGTTATCTGCACGACGTTGTGACCGGCGAATTTGCCAACATCGGGGTTGTGCTCTATTCGCCAGAGCAACGGTTTCTGGAGGCACGTTTCACCACGTCCTACGAACGGTTGAACGCGATATTTTTGAAGATTGACCATCTGCACTTTCGCGCCCTGATGCGTTACCTGGCGAACCGGTTCGACGAAATCGCCGCCGACATCCGCGATGGCTTGCACGTTCCGCCCGTGACCGCGCTGAAAGAAATTGTCCGCCAGGTGCTGCCGCCGGACGATAGCTCGTTGCAATGGTCGGAACCGGGTGGCGGCTTTACGGAAGACGCGGCGGCGACGCTGGATGAATTGTTCAAAAGGTCCGTCGAGCGTTACGTCGCCGGCGCGGAACAGGTGAGCCGGAGCGACGAGGAAATTGCCAAGCCGTTCAAAGCCCGGCTGGGCCGGACGGCGGAGAAACTGGCGGAAAAGAAAATTGAAACGAAGGATTATCAATATGACTTCCGCTTCGCCTGGAAAAATGACATCTGGCATCTTTACGAGCCGGTTTCATTTGATTTGGTTGATCCGGGCAGCATCCGCGAGAAGGCGAATAAGTGGCTGGGCCGGGGAGTGGCGCTGCATGATGCGCGGGAGAAATTTAAGATTCACTTCCTCTTGGGCGAACCGCGACAGAATGAAACGAAGAAGGCGTTTGAAAACGCGATTCACCTGTTGGGCAAAATCCCCGGAAACAAAGAGCTTGTCCGCGAAAATGAATTGGAACACTTCGCGGAACACGTGGCGAAAGAGATTGGCAGCCATGGTCTGCCCGAAATTGTTCTGCGCGATAAACCGAAACGCCAATGAGCCGGGGCATCGCAACTTCCGTCGTTGAAATTGCCGCGCTGCTGTCCGGCGAGTTGTGCATGCCGGCCAAAATTACGAAATAAACAGAAAAGAATAAACCATGAATGAAATTCCAAACATGTCGGCAGCAGACCGGAAGAAACCGATGCAACCACAGGAAATCTCCGAGGTGTTTTCCCAGCTTGGTTTGCAGAAAGACGAAGACCGGGAAAAGTTCCGTTCTTTGGCCGAAGTAAAAACCCCGGAGAACGAAAAAGTCCGCATCTATTTATCAGGCACGACGACTGGTATGAAAGAAGCGCAAGGGGGAAATTATGCCTAACTGGAACAACCTGCTAAACGAGGTCAGCGCCATCGGCAGCGCGCATGATGTGCTTCGGCGGAAATATCTCAGAAAACTTCACGAGGAAACCAAGCGCAATATCATCATTTATTACAGCGGCTGGTTGCAGAAACCCGGCTTTCCCGGCGCTGGAATCAATGACGAGGACAAGAACGGGTTCATGACCACCATCAATGGCCTGGACAGGAAGTTGGGCCTGGACTTGGTTTTGCACACGCCGGGCGGTGACACGGCCGCCACCGAATCGTTGGTGGATTACCTGCGCCAGATGTTTAACGGCGATATTCGGGCCATAGTGCCGCAGATTGCCATGTCGGGCGGAACGATGATTGCCTGTTCCTGCAAAGTGATTTTGATGGGCAAGCAATCCAGCTTAGGCCCGGTTGATCCACAGTTTAATGGTATTCCCGCGCATGGCGTGATCGAGGAATTTAGGCGGGCATACGAAGAAATCCGAGTTGACCCGGCAAAAATTCCCGTCTGGCAGCCCATCATCGCCAAGTATTCCCCTGCATTTATCGGTGAGTGCCAGAAGGCCATCGCTTGGTCCGAACAACTCGTCCGCGACTGGCTCGCCACCGGAATGCTCGCCGGTGATGCAGCCCGCGATCAAAAAATTGACCGGATCGTCAAGGAGTTGACCGACCACGCATTGACCTTGTCCCACGCTCGGCATCTGTCGGCGGAAACGTGTGTTGAGATGGGCTTGAGCATCGAAATGCTTGAGGACAAACAGGCGTTGCAGGACGCGGTTCTCAGCATACATCACGCCTGCATGTTAACCATGTCGCAAACGGGTGCTTTTAAGATAATCGAGAACCATCAGGGCGCGGCCTTTATCCAGGCCGCCCAAGTCGCGCAGATGATTCAAGGGATCAAATAACACTTTATGGATGCCAAGCCAAAAACCGTTCGAGAGATCCTTTTCTCGGGGGATCAATATATCATTCCGTTGTTCCAACGCTTCTACTCGTGGGAGAAGATGCATTGGGAACGCCTGCGCATGGACATCTGGGCCTTGTTGGAGAACGGCGCGAAGCCGGTTCATTTCCTTGGCCCGCTGGTTTGCACCCAGCCGCCACGTCTGCCAGGCAATGCCGCAGCATTTCAATTAATAGACGGACAGCAGCGCATTACTACGCTGACCATCCTCTTGGCCGCCATCCGCGACGTAGCCCGAACGCGCAATCTTAACGAGTTCGCAGATGAAATCACCGAGGATTACCTCCTGTTCAAACGCAAACAAGGAAGCGACCGCTACAAGGTGCTTCCCCGGCTCGGCGACCGTGAAGTGCTAACCGCGATGGTTGAGGGGAATGATATGACTGGCTTCGCCGACAGCCGAGTTTTTGAAGCCTGGAAATATTTTCATCGTCACGTCCAGCACTTATCCCGCAAGGAAACGCAAAAAGAACTGGCCAAGCTGCTCGATGTTGTCACGACGCGGCTGAATCTGGTGGCTGTTTCAATTGATGGTGAAAATCCCTACGAGATTTTTGACAGCCTTAATTCCACCGGCCTGCCCCTCGAAGAGTCCGATCTTGTCCGCAACTTTGTATTCATGGAAATTCCGTCTGCCAAACAACAGGAGTTTGATGACCAGCACTGGAAACCATTTGAGGCGATGTTCGCGGCCAGTGACACTGACCCGGCCATCGAAATGACGCCGTTTTACCGGGATTACCTCATGCGGAACGGCAAATATTCCAAGGAAGATGCCACATTCGTGGATTTCAAGAATGCCCATGAAACTGTTGTGCGGCAGCCGGAGGTGATGATTGGTGAACTGAAACGTTTCGCCAAACTAGACCTCATGTTACGCCGTCCGGCGTCAGTCAAGGATGCGACTTTGCGTACCATTCTACGGCAAGTGGCCGGCATGGAAATCACCACCGCCTATCCGCTCATGTTGAATCTGCTCGACCGGAATGACCGCGGCGAGTTGAACAAGGAGGAATTGTTTGGTTGCCTTCTTGATCTTGTCAGCTTCGTTCTGCGCCGCTCCATTTGCGGTGAATCTACCCGTCCATACAACAAGTGGTTCGTCGAAGCCATCACCGTAATTCGCGGCCAGCCGCGCAACGATCTCCAAGCCTACTGGCTTGGCCGGCGTTGGCCGGATGATGCGGCGGTTCTGGCCCGCCTGCCCGGCTTCGAGTTATATCGCCGTGAAAGCACAAAAACACGCGTGATTCTTGAGGCGTTGGAAGAAAGCTTCGGCCATCGTGAACGGGTGGATTTGAGCACCCTGACCATAGAACACGTCATGCCTCAAACCATCACCAACAATAAGAATGGCCGGGCGTGGAAGGAAATGCTGGGTGACGGCTGGGAAAATATCCACGATACCTTGCTGCATACCTTGGGCAATCTGACGCTCACCGGCTACAACACGGAGTTAAGCAACTGGCCATTTGAAACCAAGCAGGTCGAACTTGCCAACAGCCACTTGGATCTAAACGCCTATTTCGCTGGCCTGCCTAAATGGGATGCGGAGGCCATCGCCAAAAGAACCGTCACGCTCGCGACGCGCGTGGTGTCCCTTTGGCCTCGCCCGGTAACTGATACCGCCTATGCCGCTTCAGCGGAGGCCATGCCCGAGCCAGAGGGATTGACCAACGCTGCTAAGGCAAAGCTTGAATATTGGCGGCATTTGGATTCGCGCTTGGAAGAACGGGGTGTTCCGCCTGATTTTATAGTTCCCGTCCCGGACTCGTGGCTGTCCCTGTCCATTGGCACAACCGGCGAGGCAGAGTTTGTAATGAGTTTCAACCAGCAGCGCGGCCAGATTCACTTTTCTCTGATACTCTCCGGCAAGGTCGGGGAAAAAATCGCGCAGGGCTTGGAAAAAGATAAGACCGTCATCCAACAGGAACTCGGCTATCAGCTCAGTTGGGAACTCAATAATAACGGCGGAGAAATCTACACCACCGATGAAGGCATTCCCATCCGTGACCAGAATGATTGGCCGGTTCAGCACGATTGGTTCGGGGATCGCCTTGAGGATTTCCAGCGAGTTCTTCAGCCTCGTGTCATTCAATTGGAAAAAGAGGCGCTCAATGACCCGGAGTTGCGACAAGCGCTTGAACAGCGAGGTTTGCAGGCGAAATATTGGCGGGCCTGCTCGGTATCTCTCACTGGCTCTCAACTCGCGTTGCGACCGAACGATCTCGACAAGGGCCAGACGGTCTGCCGGTTCAATCCGCTCGACGATGGCATCAAATTTGGCGTCCAATATTATCCCTCAATCATGTCTTTCTATGTTTATTTGGGGGTTCCGAATGCTGCCGGAAGAAACCAGCGCCGCCTGTTCAAAGAGCTCATTGAAACTCATATTCCGGAACTGGAAACTTTGACGGGTGAAAAATTACACCTTGATGACCCCTATTTATCGGCTGTTCTTTCGGCGGACATCAAGGCAATTGATGATTGGCAGCGTCAGCATCAATGGATCCGCGAAACCGCCGAGAAGTTTGTCGCGGTGTTCAAACCCCGATTAGGCATCGAATAATGCCGTACAGCGCGACGCGCTGCTGCTGTTGTCCGGCTGGTTGCGTGTGACAGCAACAGCAAGATGAGCGCGATGATGATGACGGTGGCGATGGTGGCGATGGTGGCGGCGGCGGCAGCAGCAGCGGCAGCGGGAAAAGTTGTCATTTGTTCGCACATTGTTAAAACTCTGACGTAACCATTTTCAAACATGCCAAAGCAGCCCGAGTTTGATGCCAGAAAGTTGATGGAACAGGCCATCGAGGTGATGAAGCAATCCATCAATGAGCCTCGCGCCGACAAAAAGGCCAGTCCGCTGGTGGGTGCCGTGCTGTTGAAGCCGGACGGGACCGTGGACACGGCGTTTCGAGGGGAACTCCGGCTTGGCGACCATGCCGAATACACGTTGCTGGAGCGCAAGCATCCTGGCGAACGACTCGATGGCTCGGTTCTGTTTGCGACTCTGGAACCATGTGCGCCGGGGGCGCGGAAGCATCCCAAGCTGGCTTGTGCCGAACGGATCGTGAACGCCCGGATTGCCGAGGTTTGGGTAGGCATTGAAGACCCGGACCCCACCGTGGATCGGCAGGGCATCAGGTATCTGGAGCGGAATGGCGTCAAGGTTCACTTGTTCGACCTCGATTTGCAGGAACAGATTCGTGAGGTGAACAAGAAATTTATTGAGCAGGCATTCAAACGTGCCGCCGAGATCAAGGCCGGGAAAACGGCCAAGCCGTCGCCACTTTCAAAATGGGACGAAGTGCTGGCCGGCGTTGGATTGGCCGACTTGGCGTCCGACGCTCTGGCGCGCTATCGCGAGCAAACGAAAATTCCGGACAAGACGGTGTCAGCCGGGTTCCTCCAGCGTTTGGAGCGTCAGGGCTTGCTCCGCCGCCGAGGCTCAAAGCTCGTGCCGACCGGGTTTGGATTCCTGCTTTTCGGGAAAGCACCGCGCGATGTCCTGCATCATGCCGGGCTGAATGCGACCATCGAGTTTCCTGATGGCACGCACGAGATTCAGAACTTTGACGGACCGGCCATCCTGATTCCTGATTTTGTGGAGGACTGGCTGCGTCCGAAGCTGCCGAACGTGATTGATCGGAGCCGGATGACGCGGGAAGAACGGCCCGCTCTACCGTTCGAGCTGGTTCGTGAGGCGGTGATCAACGCGCTGGTGCATCGCGATTACGACCTGACCGGCGCCACTTGTCATTTGGTGGTCACGGCGGATACGGTCACGGTGCGCAGCCCGGGCGCTCCGCTATTTCCCATCACCTTGGAGCAGATGCAGGCGTTCACCGCGCCCATGTATAATCGGAATCCCAAGCTTCAGTTTGCTTTCAGCGGGACAAAACTGCTGGAAGGACGTGGCTTGGGGATGAGAACTCTCAGTGCAGCCGCCACCAAGCATGGATTGCCGGTGCCGAAATATGCATTTGATGGAATTTATTTGAATCTGACCATTTACCGGCACAAGCAGGCGGCAGTAACGGTTCTCGATGCCGCAGTTCTGGACAAACTCAGCAAGTCGGAACGGTCCGGCTGGGAATGGCTCGCGTCGAAAGGTCACGCCAAGTCGGGCGAGTATGCGGCGGCGCTGGGGGTGGACGATCGGACTGCCCGTCGTCATTTGAACCAATTTTTCAAGTTGGGCCTCGTGCGGAAGATTGAGTCCGGCCCCATGTCTGAATATCAAATCAAATGATGGGAGCCCTTGCCATGAAGCAGTCCGGAATTACTACCCGGACATTTACCCGGACATTTTGTCCGGGTAGCGCCGGGGCCATAAAGCCCTTTTTTCTACCCGGACATTTATCCGGACATATTGTCCGGTCCTGGCTTCTTCCGGTGTCTGCGTCCCAATCCCGACAGAAATCCCGACAAAGTGTCGGGATTTGGGGGGGGATCATCGGGCGGACGGCGAATCGCGACACTCTGTAAAAACATGAGTTTCACCGAATCCATCGTCGAGGACGCCACCCTGAATTGGTTCGGGGAGCTGGGGTATTCCCGGCTCCATGGTCAGATCATCGCCCCCGGCGAAGCCAAAGCGGAACGGACAAGTTTTGGCGAGGCGTTTTTGCCGGAACGGTTGTGCGCCGCGTTGCGCAAGTTGAATCCCAAGTTGCCAGCCGAAGCACTGGACGAAGTGTTCCGCAAAATCACCATCCCTGTCGGCCCAAACCTCATCACCCAAAACCGCGCCTTTCATCGCCTGCTGGTGGACGGCATCGCCGTCGAATGCCGCCGCAAGGATGGCAGCATCGGCGCGGAAATCGTCCGGCTGATTGATTTTGCCGACGTGGACAATAACGACTGGCTGGTGGTGAACCAGTTCACCGTGATCGAAGGTCAGCACAACCGGCGGCCCGACGTGGTGATTTTCATCAACGGCCTGCCGCTGGGCGTCATTGAATTGAAAAATGCGGCGGATGAAAACGCCGACATCTGGCAGGCGTTCGCGCAGTTCCAAACCTACAAGCATCAAATCCCGGCGTTATTCGTCCACAACGCCGTGCTGATTATTTCCGACGGCTTGGAGGCGCGCATCGGTACCATCAGCGCGGACAAGGAACGCTTCATGCCCTGGCGCACCATTGACGGCGAAACCGTCGCGCCCGCCACCATGCCGCAACTGGAAGTGTTGTTGCGCGGCGTGTGTGATAAACGCCGTTTCCTCGACCTTGTCCGGCATTTCATCGTGTTCGAGGATGACGGCGGTGATGGTGTCGTCAAAAAACTGGCGGGCTACCACCAATTTCATGCCGTCAATATCGCCGTGACCGAAACCATCCGCGCCGCCAGTGCCGGGGCGATGGAATTAAAGGAAAGTGCCGGCTATTTCGCCAGAAAACAGCCTGGCGGTGAAACCGGCGACAAGCGTGTTGGCGTGGTATGGCACACCCAAGGTTCTGGCAAGACGCTGACAATGGCGTTTTACGCCGGGCGGTTGGTGGTCGAGCCGGATATGGAGAATCCAACGTTGGTCATTCTCACCGACCGCAATGACCTCGACGACCAGCTTTTCGGCACTTTTGCCCGCTGCCATGAATTGCTCCGGCAAAAGCCGGTGCAGGCCCAGAACCGGGATAACTTGAAAAAACTCCTCGCCGTCGCATCGGGCGGCGTGGTGTTCACCACCATTCAGAAATTTTTTCCGGAAGACAAAGGCGGCAAACACCCTTTGCTTTCCGACCGACGAAACATCGTCGTCATCGCCGACGAGGCGCATCGCAGCCAATACGATTTCATTGACGGTTTCGCCCGCCACATGCGCGACGCACTGCCGAACGCCTCTTTCATCGGCTTTACCGGCACACCGATCGAAAAGGCCGACGCCAACACGCGGGCGGTGTTTGGCGACTACATTTCCATTTATGACATCCAGCGCGCCGTCGAGGACAAGGCGACCGTGCCGATTTTTTACGAAAGCCGGCTCGCCAAACTGGAATTGAAACCGTCGGAAAAACCGAAGATTGACCCGGATTTTGAGGATGCGACCGAAGGCGAAGAACTGGAGCACAAGGAAAAGCTCAAATCAAAATGGGCGGCGTTGGAAGCCATCGTCGGCGCGGATAAGCGCGTCGGCCTCATTGCCGACGATTTGGTGAAGCATTGGGAAGCCCGGCTGGAAGTGATGGACGGCAAGGCCATGATTGTCTGCATGAGCCGCCGCATCTGTTTTGAGGTTTACGAGGCCATCCGCAAATTGCGCCCCAAGTGGCATCACAAGGATGACGCCAGGGGCGTGATGAAAATCGTGATGACCGGCTCGGCGAGCGACCCGCTCGAATGGCAGGATCACATCCGCAACAAACCGCGCCGTGAGGCGCTGGCGAAACGATTCAAGAAGGGCGAAGACCCGTTCAAAATTGTCATCGTCCGCGATATGTGGCTGACCGGCTTTGACGCGCCGTGCCTGCACACGATGTATCTGGACAAACCCATGCGCAGCCACGGGCTGATGCAGGCCATCGCCCGCGTGAACCGCGTTTTCAAGGACAAGCCAGGCGGCTTGGTTGTGGATTATCTCGGCCTTGCCCATGAGTTGAAAGATGCTCTGGCCACCTACACCGAAAGTGGTGGCCACGGACGAACGGCGATTGACCAGGAGGAAGCCGTCGCCGTCATGCTGGAGAAATACGAAATTTGCTGTGACCATTTCCACGGCTTCGACTGGTCAAAATGGACGAAGGGCAAACCCGCTGAAAAACTCGGCCTGCTCCCGGCGGCGCAGGAATTTATTTACGCGCAAGGGGCCAAGACCAAAAAGCCCGACGACCACAAACAAACATTTTTGCGCGCCGTCACCGAGCTTTCCCAGGCGTTTGCGCTGTCTGTTCCGCACGCCAAGGCGATTGAGATCCGCGATGACGTTGGATTTTTCCAGGCCGTCCGCGCCGCCATCGCCAAGAATGAAATCAGCGGCAAGGATAAATCGCCGGGGGACATTGATGCCGCCATCAGGCAGATTATTTCCCGTGCCGTTGCATCCGATGAAGTCGTGGACATTTTTGCCGCCGCCGGTCTGAAGAAGCCCGACATTTCGATTTTGTCCGACGACTTTTTGGCCGAGGTTCGCGGGATGCCGCAGAAAAATCTCGCCGTCGAGTTGTTGCGCAAGCTCCTGAACAGCGAAATCAAGCTGCGTTCCAAAAAATTCCTGATTCAATCAAAGTCATTTGCCGAACTGTTGGAAAATTCCATCCGTAAATACCAAAACCGCGCCATCGAAACGGCGCAGGTGATTGAGGAATTGATTCAACTCGCCAAGGACATGCGCCAGGCCGACACGCGTGGCAAAGACCTTGGCTTGAGCCAGGACGAAGTTGCGTTTTACGACGCGCTGGAAACCAACGACAGCGCCGTAAAAGCGTTGGGCGATAAAAACCTGAAATTTATCGCTCAGGAACTGGTGAAAACCATCCGTGAAAATGTCAGCATCGACTGGACGGCCAAGGAATCCGTGCGTGCCAAGCTACGCGTCATGGTCAAGAAGGTGCTCCGCAGATTCGGCTACCCGCCGGACAAGCAGGAAAAGGCCACGCAAACCGTCCTGCAGCAGGCCGAATTGCTATGCGCGGAATGGGGAGGATAAGCCATGTTCAAAACCACTTGCCCAAAATGTAACGCCAAGTTGCAGTTCCCCCTTTTAACCAGTCAGGCCACGATGGTCCGATGCCCCGTCTGTAAGCAGACATTTCACCCCGCCACGGGGACTCAGTTCCCGCAGCGAGCGCAGGTGCAAAAGAATTACGGCAAGTTCGTCGGCATTGCCATCTCTGGCCTAATCGTTTTTGGCATTATTCTCCTGCTTGGCCCGCTATTTGACTCAGGATCAAAGAGTCTCGTCCAACCACAACCCGTTCCGGCCACGGCCCAGACTACATCCACGCCGCCGGCTGCCAACGTTACGCATCCAGTCCCACCGGCTCCCCGTTGGATACACGCCAATTACCGTGGTCTTGTTGATTTACAGGACTTGACACAGTCAGGCCAAACGATTCAGTCCGTGATCGCAGAGGGGGTAAAACACAGATATGAAAAAGGCCAGCTGCAACCTTTACTGGACCAGTTCTCCAGATTATTGCCCCAGGCTCTGGAAACAGCCAGGGGTGGTCCTGCTGAACTTCCAAGAACCAGTATAATTGACGAGTTGCCAGAAAACTCACCGCTACCAGCATGGGCTGCAATTCTCAAAGGCGGGAGAATTATGGTTACCGATGATGGCAATGGCACAGCGAGCGTGTTCGCTACCGGCACTGATGCAAAGCAGGCATACGATGCCTGCTACAGCGTCGTCCGCCATGCATTGGCGGCACTTTTGCCCTCAGACGGCCAATCTCTTAAGGTTCGCACCTATGCCTACCAAAACGACTATGCGAACTGTGAACTGAAACTTTGTTTGGACCCTTATGTCACGGAGGCAAAAGACTTTCCCGTCCCGGCGGGTACCCGCACCACGTTGACAACATATAGTAACGCCCTGCTGACCTTGGGGCAGCATGTGGACAAATTGGAAAAATCAGTCCAGCAACTGCAATCAGAATCTTTCATGCGGTCACTTGAGGAAGGTGGTAAAACTCGCGTGCATTTGGATCCAACGCAAAAAAGCTACCAAAGAGTGGAGTGCAATAATGGCCCCCTAATGGTTTCAGTTGATAGCATGGAGAGTTACCTCGATGGCTACCGCCTTACGCTCCAAATCGGTAATCCCTCCTATATGACATACAGCGGTTTTGAGGCAACGACGTATTGGGGTCCATCGTGGCAAGACATCGCAGGAACAAATAATTTCAGCGAAGCAATCTCCGCTAAATGGCAATCATTACAGCGCTCGAATACCGTCACCCTCACTGACAGTCTTATGCCGGGTAAGTGGAACTGGGTAAAAATCATTGTCGCTCCAGCCAAGCCGGATGAGATTCGTAATTTAGAGATGTCATTCAAGTCGAGCACCGTCAGCTTTATGACAATGCCGAAACCTGATAACTAAAAGCTCTCACTTGGTTTCCAAATTATTTTTCGCCGCATCCACCAACCCGCGCATTTGCCCGTAACGGTGGGCTACAAACCATCCGCCGACCGCCAGCGTCACGCCGCCTAAAATCATAAGTTCATTCCCCACGACCAGCGTCGGCAACACCATGAGCACCAGACCGCCAACCAAAATCGCCGCACTCGTCGTTACGCTTCCAATAATGGCGCGCAACGGCGGATAGAATAGCGTCCCCAGGCCGAACAGGAACAAAACCACGCCGACCCACACGATTCCCTGAAGCGGGTCTGTCCTCACTTTTGACACTTTCCCCCCTCAACTCTCAACCTTCCCCCTCAACCATCAAGAATCTCCGCTTTCGCGATTTCAGCCTTTAGCCTTTCCCCTCATCCCCCCCACTATTGCCGCTCAAAAAAGTCCCGGTCTATCCGCGCAGGCTCAATGCAGCGCACAATTCACACCGTCTCCGCTGCCGCAATCGTTTCAAACTCCGAATAGATTTCAGCGTGATTGGCATTCAGATACCGGACAATCTTGGCGTTCTTCAACAGATTTTTGATGTAGGTTTGCGCTGTTTGCAGGGTGAACATGTTTTCCATGTAATTATCTGTGACCGCTTTCAGGTCTCGTTCCAGCGACTCCATTTCACTTTCCATCCGCGCGATGTCTTCCGCCGACATGCCCTTCTTTTTCTTCGGCTCATCAGGTTTAACCATTTGATCTTTGACCGTTCCCAAAACCAGCGCTTCAGCGTAGCCAGTGAAAAAATTATTGTGCTTCACCATCAAGTCCGCGATTTCAATCTGCCGCATCCCGTTGACCCGCTTCAATAGCTGGATTGCCCGGGGCGAAATGTTTTTGTCCTTCAACAAATCGGCCGCTTGCTCATGAATGCCGTTCAACAAATTCATGGACGCTTTCACGACGTGGAGTGGCATGTTCAACGCCGCCGCCAACCGCTCCGGGCTGACTCCGTCGTTCACCGCCTTGACGATCATTCTGTGTTCCTGAATGGGCGGGAGTCGGCTGACACGCGCATTGTAGGTGTAGCATTCGTCGTCGGTGGCAATGATGCAGTCAGCGGACTTTTCCCCCAATTCTTTCAGCGCAACATAGCGCAGATGCCCGTTCTTTAGCAGATATTTCCCCGGCGCGTCTTTTTGCGGATACACCACGAGCGGTTCGACCAGGCCGACCTCCTTGATGGAGGCCAGAATCTTTTTGTAGCGCATGATGCCTTTGTCCAGGTCTTTGATTTGCCGCAGCGGCGAAATATTTTCCAGTGCCAGCCGGATTTTCCGCATCTCAAACCCTATTCTCATCTCGTTCATGCCGCCTCCTTCTGTTTTGGGGAAAGTTTTACCGACAGATATTTTGGAATCGTGGCCAGCGACTCTGCTCTTAACAGCGTGAAGAAATTTTCATCGGCCAGCAGCTTGTTGAAGGCCGTCACGATAAAGGACAGTCTGGCATCGCAAACCCGCGCCTTTTTTATCATCAGTTTCTGGCGTTGGCTTTCCTTCCGATATGCGCTGACCATGCTCAGCGATAAAACGTCCGCCACCGGCACGCGTTATCGCTTGCTCGGCTTGGGTCTGGTCGAGTCGTTTGATGATCGAAAAGACTTGTTCAGCATCCGCGGTGTCCCCGCTGACCGATTTACCGACTATCTCAACCTCCCGCTTCAGGATGAACTGATCGAAACCGCGCTTCGGTTGGAATCCTTGGAAGACTGGCAGCCGTTTTTGCGCGAAGACCGGGTACTATACAAAGTTAATGCGCAGCGGCGTGACCAGGCTTTTCGCGACGTGGTCCTCGACAACTATGACAAAACCTGTGCTGTGACAGGTCAGAAATTTGTCTATTCTGATACGGTGGAGGCGGATGCCGCCCACATCATTGGCAAAGGCAACCTTGGAACGGATGATCCTCGCAACGGCCTCGCGCTATCAAAGTCAGTGCATTGGGCATTCGACCAGGGAATCTTCACGATCACTGACCAATACGAAGTCGAAATCCATCCCAAAGCAAAGCTTGCCGACTACAAAGCCTTTCCGCTAATGGCCACCGACCGAAAGCGGATTATTTTGCCCAGTGATTCGGCCTACCACCCACATCAGGAAGCACTCGCGTGGCACCGCGAACATCGCTTCGGTTGGTTCGCCAAAACGTCGTGATCATTTTTCACCACAACCTGCCTCAAAAGTAAGCATCACCAATACTTTGCTTTCCCCGGGATGACCCATCGCACACCGCCGCGCGGATCAGGCACATCGCCACCGTGGCGGGGAATGATGTGAAAATGGAATTGCGCCATGGTTTCCAGCATCGGCAAGCCACGGACTCCAGCCAAGCTGTTGTCTTGAACCTCAATCCTCAAAAGAAACGCATTCCATCCGCGCAAGTGGCCTTTTGGTGGTTTGCGAACAACATCTACCCTGCCTAGCTTGAACTTGACTGGATTCTGGCGCTCGAAATGGCGTCGCAACGCTGGTGGAATTTGTTCCTCCAGAAAACTTGCCTGCGCTCCGAGGTCTGGGGTGGACGCAACCAACTCGGGTGCTATGTTGCTATCAATATCGAGTGACTGACGATTGTCCCCAAGATGCAGATTCAAAATTCGCGCGCCCTTGAAAATAAGAGCATTCCTGAGCGGTTCCCAAGCAATCACAGCCAGAAAAACCTCGTTGAGAATTTCGTTGATCCAGTGCTCTCGGCTTTCGCGGTTCATTGCAATCAATGGTTACGGTGTCCGAACCTTCCAAGTATTGTTCCGCTCCGGGAATTCAAAACCAGCCAAGAGTGAAATTTCAGGAAGATCCTGTGTCATCAATCGTTCTCTGATTGCATTCAGCCTATGACCCAATGTTGATGCTGCAAAATCAGCACCGATCATTTCCAGAACAGCACCCACGCGCCGGTCAAGATCATCACGCTGTATTTTTGCCAGATGTTCGACCATGCGGTCAGCGTCAATTTGCTTAACACCAGTTTCCCATGCCTCCAAAACGACCGCTTCACCACCGCAGCGAACCGGTTGCATCAGTGCATCCAGCAAGGTTTGCTCCAGTGTTGTGATTCGCAGCCAGCAACGCGGTGACACCACGCGAAACTGAATACCAGGAACAAGTGAGATATCGCGTTTGTTTAGGTAATAACCAACATCCTCAAAATGGAAAATATCTGTCCCTAGTGGGTTTCGTTCCACAGTTTCACCCGACAGATCCGGCTCTGTCGTGTCAACCGCCTCGACACTTTTTTTGGCCCTCGGCGGGTTGAGCCGGGCGACATGGTGATGCGCGACAACCTGTGTGGTCAGTTCGTAGTAGTTGATGGCGCTGAAATAACAGACGACGCCGTCCGGCAAATAAGCCTGAAGAAGTTCCAGCGGATAAATAGGTTCGCCTTTTCCGGCTTCCATATCCAGCAGCAGAAAATCTGTTAACTCGGCGCCGTTCGGAGATTGCACCTTGATTGAGTGTATCCAGCCCATCCGCTTGAGCTGCTCAATAACAACATGAGCAGGCGGGAAAGTTGTCCGCAACACTTCTTGGTTCGATTTGGTAACCGCTCTGATCTCGCGGCGGAGGGTGGAAATTTTCCAGCAACGAGCAGTCAAATTTTTTTCGCTGGCTGCTGACACGCGATCACCCAACGTCCGCAAAAAAACCTCCCATCGGTCCATCGGAACTTGTGTTGGCGGTTTATTCGAATTCACAGTGTCATTCCCGTATGCTCCTTTGGAGCATACGGGAATGACACTGTGTTGTCAAGTTTCAGAATTTTGGACGACTGATAAATGCACAATGAATATACGCTTCCGCTGGNNCCAGCGGAAGCGTATATTCATTTGAGCGGTTTGTCAAGCTCTATTTCAATTCGCAAGATGGGATCGCCTATCGAGGACCAAAAAGACGAAAAAAGTGCCAGCAAAAGTGCCAGCACGGACCCTTTTAACAGGGCTAAAACTGGTAAGAAAAGATATGGCCGGATATGTGTTGACAATAAACGTAACTCGTTTATAGTCAAATAGTCAGCGATGCCATAGACGATTGATTTCGAGTGGCTTGTGGAAGACGAGACTCGGTCGATTCCGACCTCCGCCTCCAATTTGAATTTATTGCACGCTCAAAACACTGCACTTTATTGGCTTTTTCTTGGTTTGAAATGGTTTGGAACCGACCCTCGCCTTCGAGCGTTGCCTGCCATTCTGTTTCATGAAACATGAGTTGATCCGTGTTTCGAATATAGGGTTCACAGAGCCGTTGCAGTCGCGTTTCTTACCCGGTTGGTAGGAGGAAATCATAAACCGCTGCTTCGATGGACTGCTTTCAACTCGCACATGTCACCTCAACGGGTTCAAATAATAGTTGACCGGTTGTATAAATAGGTTATTGTGCGTCGCGTCGCAATGAATCCGCGATATAATTATGGGTCGAACCAGTGATGCCAGAGAAAAGCTTTTGTCCGTGGCCTTTGATCTCATCCATGAGAGCAGCTACGGCTCGGTCAGCGTGGAACAGATTTGCCACCAAGCCAAGGTCAATAAGGGCAGTTTTTATTACTTTTTTAAAACCAAGACGGATTTGGTCGTTGCCGCTTACGAAGAGCATTGGCGTTTGAAGGAGCCGAACTATGAACGAATGTTTTCCCGGAAAAATCCGCCGCTGGAACGGCTGCGCTTGTGGTGTGATTACATCCGAAAATCGCAGCGGCAGCGGCAGAGGAAATACCGCCATGTTTGCGGTTGTCCCTACACCAGCGTGGGCGGCGAACTGGCGACCCAGGACAAAAAGGTCCGGCTCGAAACCCAGGCCTTGATTGACCGGTTTGTCAAATATCTGTCGGGCGCCATTGCTGACGCGATCAAGGACGGGAACGCCTCGGCGGGCGATCCGGAAACCAAAGCCATGCTGGTTCACGCCTTTGTGGTCGGGCTTTTGCTGCGCGCCAAAATTTACAACGACCTTAAAATACTGGGCCAGCTCGAAGCGGGACTGTTTGCCTTAATCGGCGCGGAAATTCCCAAGGGCCGTTCGTAATGAGACGCTTCCCAAGCCGCCAATAAGCCCGGTTTCAATGAATTAACCTTTATGTGGATTGTCAGACTTGCCCTTCGCCGGCCTTACACGTTTGTGGTGGCCGCGCTGCTGCTGGTTTTGTTGACGCCGCTGATTTTGCTGCGGACGCCGACGGATATTTTCCCGGCGATCAACATCCCGGTCGTCAGCGTCATCTGGCAATACACCGGCCTCGATTCCCAGCAGTTCGAGCAGCGCATCACTTACACGCATGAACGCGCCCTCTCGGTGACGGTCAACAACATCGAGCACATCGAGTCCACTTCCTACAACGGCATTTCGATCGTAAAAGTTTTTCTACAGCCCGGCGCGTCCGTGGATGCCGCCGTTGCGCAAATCACGGCCTCGGCGCAAACCGTTTTGAAGCAGATGCCGCCCGGCATGACGCCACCACTGGTCATCCAATACAACGCCTCCACGGTGCCGATTTTGCAATACAGTTTCAGCAGTCCGAAAATGTCGGAGCAACAACTTTTTGACGTGACCGCCAACCAGGTTCGTATCGGGCTGGCCAGCGCACGCGGCGCAATGATTCCCTGGCCCTACGGCGGTAAAACCCGCGTCGTCGCGGTGGATTTGAGCCTGCCCGCGCTGAAGGCGAAAAATCTGATCGCCCAGGATGTCGTCAACGCCATCAACGCGCAAAATATAATTCTGCCCAGCGGCACGACGAAAATTGGCGGAACCGAATACGATGTGGCCGTGGATTCCAATCCGCGCCTGATTGATGACTTGAACCGCCTGCCAGTCAAGGTTGTGAATGGCGCGACGATTTATTTGAGCGACGTGGCGCAAGTTCACGACGGCTTCACGCCGCAACAAAATGCCGTGCGCCAGGACGGCGTGCGCGGCGCGCTGCTGACAGTCATGAAGACCGGCTCCGCTTCGACGCTGGATGTCGTGCGCGACATCAAGGCCGCCCTGCCGCGCGTCATGGCCACCGTGTCGTCGGATTTGCACGTCCAGGAATTTGCCGACCAATCGCTGTTCGTGCGCGCGGCCATCAGCGGGGTGCTGCGCGAGGGCGCGATTGCCGCCGCGCTGACCGCATTGATGATTCTGCTGTTCCTCGGCTCGTGGCGCAGCACCATCATCATCGCGCTTTCCATTCCCCTCTCGGTGCTGTGCTCCATCGCCACTTTGAGCGCGCTCGGCGAAACGATCAATTTAATGACGCTCGGCGGTCTGGCGCTGGCGGTCGGCATCCTGGTGGACGACGCCACGGTGGCGATTGAAAACATCCATCGCCACATGGCGGCCGGCGAAAAGCTGGAGGATGCGATTCTCGTCGGCTCGCAGGAAATCGCGTTGCCGGCGTTTGTCTCGACGCTGTGCATTTGCATCGTGTTCGTGCCCATGTTTTTTCTGACCGGTGTGGCGCGTTATCTGTTCGTACCGCTGGCGGAAGCCGTGGTGTTTGCCATGCTCGCCAGCTACGTCCTTTCGCGGACGCTCGTGCCCACGCTGGTGATGTGGTTTTACCGCAATGTGAAACTGCACGGCGAACACATTGACGAAGCCAAAGTTCCCGCCCGGCTTTTGCCGCTGGTCAAATTTCAACGCGCCTTTGAAAACGGCTTCGACCGTTTTCGGAGCGGCTACCGCGCCCTGCTGAAAAGCTGTTTTGAATATCGCCGGCCATTTGCGATGTTCTTTCTCCTGTTTTGCACCGCGTCCTGGCTGCTGGCACCGGTGCTTGGCCGGGATTTTTTCCCGGCGGTGGATGCCGGACAATTTTTGCTGCACATCCGCGCGCGCACCGGCACGCGCATCGAGGAAACCGAGCGGCTGGCCGGTCAAATCAACCACGCCATTCGCGCGGAAATCCCGCCGCGCGAAATCGCCGGCATTCTCGACAACATCGGCATTCCGAATTCCTCGATCAATTTGAGTTACAATACCAGCGGCGTCATCGGGCCGGCGGACGCGGACATACTCGTGCAGCTCAAACCCGGCCACGCGCCGACGGAAAATTACGTCCGCCAGTTGCGCGAGCGGTTGAACCGTGAGTTTCCCGGCACGACTTTTTATTTTCTGCCGGCGGACATCGTAAGCCAGACGTTGAATTTCGGTTTGCCCGCGCCGTTCGACGTGCAAATCGTCGGACGCAATCAGGCCGCCAGCCACGCCATCGCCGTGCAACTCGCGGAGCAGATTAGAAAAATTCCCGGCGCGGTGGACGTGCGCGTGCAACAGCCCGACAACTGGCCGCAATTCCGCATTTCCGTTGACCGTTCCAAAGCGGCGGAACTCGGCCTGACGGAACAAAACGTGGCCAATTCGGTTTTGCTCGGCTTGAGCGGCAGCACCCAGGTGCAACCGGCCTACTGGATTGATCCGAAAATCGGCGTTCAATATCTCATCAACGTGCGCGCGACGGAATACGCCATGGATTCCGTGCAACAACTCAACGCGATGCCGATCAGCGCCAATCAGCCGGGGACGAGTGACGCGCAGATTTTAGCCAATCTGGCGAGCATTTCGCGCGTGAATGTCTCGCCGGTCGTCTCGCATTACAACGTCATTCCCGTCATTGATGTTTACGGAAACGTGGACGGGCGCGATCTCGGCGGCGTGTTGGGCGACCTTCAGCCGCTCGTCGAAAAAGTCAAAAAAGACCTGCCGCGCGGTGGCAGCATTGTCGTGCGCGGCCAGGCCGAAACGATGCGCTCCAGCTTTTTCGGTCTGGCCGTTGGTTTGATGGGCGCGATTGTGCTGATTTATTTCCTGCTCGTGGTTAATTTTCAAAGCTGGCTCGACCCGTTCATCATCATCACCGCGCTGCCCGCCGCGCTGTCCGGCGTCGTGTGGGGACTGTTTTTGTCGCAAACGACATTGAGCGTTCCGGCCTTGATGGGCGCGATCATGAGCCTCGGCGTGGCGACGGCCAATTCGGTGCTCGTCGTGACGTTCGCACGGGAAAATTTGCAGCGCGGACTTGATCCCATTGCCGCCGCGCTCGAAGCCGGCGTCGGCCGCATTCGTCCGGTTTTGATGACGGCGCTGGCTATGGTCATCGGCATGTTGCCCATGAGCCTCGGCCTCGGCGAAGGCGGCGAACAAAACGCGCCGCTCGGCCGAGCGGTGATTGGCGGCCTGGTTTTCGCCACCATCGCCACGTTGTTTTTTGTGCCCATCGTTTTCAGTTTCATGCACCGGCATCACCGGCCAACCAATCCATCTGTAACACCATGAACTCAAATTCAAATTCATCCACGCCGCCCATTCGTTTGCGGCGCATTGCCGAAATCGTGGTCGTGCTCGTCATCGTCGGCCTGCTCATCGGCTTCGTGCCGCGCTGGATCCACCGTCACCAATTGCGCGCGGAGACGCGCGCAGAGTCCGTTCCAACCGTTGATGTCGTTTCGCCGACCGCAGCCAAGGCGGATTTGGGCACGCCGTTGCCCGCCGAAGTTCAGGCCTTCGTCGAAGCTTCAATTCACGCGCGCGCCAGCGGCTATTTGAAAAACTGGTTTGTGGACATCGGCGAACACGTCACCAACGGCCAGGTGCTCGCGGAAATTGACACGCCGGAATTGGATCAGCAACTCGCGCAGGCCAGGGCGGAATTGGACCAGGCGAAGGCCTCGTTGGACCTGGCCAAAGTCACCGCCGACCGCTGGACGGAATTGCTCAAAACCGCCAGCGTCAGCGAACAGGAAACGGCGGAAAAAACGGCGGATTACACTTTAAAGCAGGCGAACGTCGAAGCCGCGCGCGCGAATGTGCAGCGGTTGGAAGACTTGAAAGTATTTGATCGCGTCACCGCGCCATTTGATGGAACGGTGACGTTGCGCAGCACGGACATCGGCCAGCTCATTTCCGCCGCCAGCGGCCCCGAATTGTTTCGCCTCGCACAGACCGATCCGTTGCGCGTCTATGTCCGCGTGCCGCAGCCGCTCGTCCACGCCATCGCACCCGGCCAGAAAGCCGAGCTGGCGTTTCAGGAATTGCCGGGCCGCACCTTCGAAGCAATGGTCACGCGCACGGCGGGCGCGGTGGATCCGAGTTCGCGCACATTGCAGGTGGAATTGCAGGTGCCCAATCCGCATGGCGAAATTCTTGCCGGCAGCTATGCACAAGTGCGTTTCACTGAAGCCACCGATCCGCATGGGTTGACGCTCTCGGACAACACGCTGATTTTCCGTGCGCAGGGAATGCAGGTCGCCGTTGTCGGCAGCGACAACAAAGTGCAACTGCGCCCGATTAAAATTGGCCGTGATTTTGGTGATGTCGTTGAGTTATTGAGCGGACTACAGCCGGGCGACCGGGCCATCATCAACCCGCCGGATTCCATAGCCGAGGGCATGACGGTGCAAATCGCGCAACCGTCGGCAACCAATTCGGCGAAATGAAAAACTTTGTTTTCATCTGCCTTTTGGCGGCTGGCGTGGCCGGTTGCGCCGTCGGGCCGAATTATCATCGTGCCGCCGCGCTGCCCAACCAGCCGCTGCCGAAACAATTCAGCGACAACAATCCGACGAACGCCACCCTTTGGAAAATCGCCGAACCGTCCGCGAACCTGCCGCGCGGCGCGTGGTGGCAAATGTTCAACGACATGGAATTGAACCGGCTGGAAACGCTGGCGTTGACGAACAACCAGAATCTCGTTGCCGCCGCCGCGCGTTTTGAGCAGGCCCGCGATCTGGCCGCCGCCGCGCGCTCGGAATATTTTCCGCAACTCACAGCGGGCGGCACGCCGGGCGGCGATCTCACGCGCCAGCGCACCAGCGTCAACGAACCTGAGAACGGCCAGGCTGCCGGCGCGGCGCACACTTACGACACATTCACCGCGCCGATTTATCTGGGGTGGGAAATGGATTTGTGGGGGCGCGTCCGCCGCCGGTCGCAAGCGGCACACGCACGTTTTGCCGCCAGCGTGGACGATTTTGAATCCGCCAGACTGGCCGTCGCCGCTGAAGTGGCCGCCGATTATTTCAACGCGCGGACTTTGGATGAGGAATACCATCTGGTCTCAAACACCATTGGCGCGTATCAACAGTCATTGGAACTGACCCAAAACCGGCGCCGTGGCGGAGTCGTTTCTGATCTCGATGTCGCGCAGGCCGCGGCGCAACTGCACATCGCCGAGGTGCAATTGCCGGACATTGAATTGCATCGCGCGCAAACCCTGCACGCGCTCGCCATTTTGTGCGGCCGGTCGCCGGTTGTTTTTTCCATTTCGACCAATGCCGCAACGGCCATGGTTCCCGGCATTCCACCAAGTTTGCCGGGCGAATTGCTGGAACATCGTCCCGACATTGCCGCTGCGGAACGCCGCATGGCCGCCGCCAATGCGGACATCGGCGTCGCCAAAGCAGCGTTTTTCCCGACAGTCAAAATTGACGGCCTCGCCGGCTTTCAATCCATCAGTTTCAATTCGTGGTTCAACTGGCCGAGCCGGTTTTGGGCGGTCGGACCTTCCATCGAATTGCCGCTGTTCACCGGCGGTTTGAACCGCGCGAACCTCGCCGCCACCCACGCCGCTTACAACGAAACGGTCGCCAATTATCGTCAGACGGTCTTGAGCGCTTTCGGCGAAGTGGAGGACGACCTCGCCGCGCAACTTCTGCTGGCCAGGGAATGGAATGCGGAAAATGAGGCGGTCGCCGCCGTGCGTCGCGCGCTGGAAATTGCCAACCATCGCTATAAAGCCGGACTGGTGACATATCTCGACGTGGCGACGGCTCAAACCGCAGACTTGAATCAGGAGCGCAACGCCGTTCAGCTGCAAGGCGCGCGTCTGGTGACTTCAGTCAATCTGATCAAGGCCCTCGGTTGCGGTTGGCAGCCATCCGCCGAAGTTCCTCCAGTGTCGGCCAAGTGATCGTCAGCCATGAATCACCTGAAGGACTAAAATTATGAAAGCCGTTGCCATAAATGGAAGCCCGCGCAAGGGCGGGAACACTGAAATTCTTTTGAAAAAGGCGCTTGCGCCGCTGGCCGTCTCCGGCTGGGAAACCGAGTTCATCCAACTCGGCGGAGCGCTCATCCGCGGATGCCAGGCCTGTTATCAGTGTTTCAAGAAGAAAAATTCCCAGTGCAGCCAGAAGGACGATGTTTTTAATCAGTGTTTTGAAAAAATGGCTGCGGCCGACGCGATCCTCCTCGGATCACCGACGTACTTCTCCGACGTAAGCGCCGAAATGAAGGCGCTGCTGGACCGCGCCGGGCTGGTGGCGCTGGCCAACGATGGATTGTTCCGCGGGAAAATCGGGGCTGCCGTGGTGGCGGTCAGACGCGGTGGCGGCACGCACGCCTTCGACACGATGAATCACATGTTCCTCATGTCCGGCGTCATCGTGCCGGGATCCATATATTGGAACCTCGGATATGGTTTGGACAAGGGCGAGGTGGCCAAGGACGACGAGGCTTCCCGCAACATGAATGATCTGGGCCAGACCATCGCCTGGTTGGGCGAAGCGATCCATCAATACACCGGAAGTCGCCCGCCCGCCCTGGTTCGTGAATGAACTCCTTCAAACTCGTTACCATGCAATTTCGCAAATTTGGCAAGCTGGATTGGGACGCTTCGGTTCTGGGCTTTGGGACCAGCCCGAAAGCACCCGGATATTGACGGTCCGCAAAACCCACACATACTGGGCGCGCCATTCGGAGAGAATCGGCAGCAACCGACCAGATAATATCGGGCGTTACGTGCTCCTCGCCGGTGCTGCCACCGGCGGGTGGGGTCACGGGGGCCGGATGTGTCCAGTGAACTGAACAAGCGTTTCATAATTTTCCCCCAACGCAACCTAGATTCAGAGACTGTGACCGCGTAGTATCCCATCGGCAACGCGATGCCTTCTGAACAATCTGAAACACCCGCACAAGTCGCCAGTGTTCCGCAAGAGGGCACCGGGCAGCCCCGGCGCGTGGTCGTGGGCGGCGTGTCCTGGCGCGACACCTTCGCCGCGCTGAAACATCGCAATTTCCGGCTGTTCTTCGTCGGCCAGCTCGTGTCGCTCACCGGGACATGGATGCAGAGCACCGCCCAAGGCTGGCTGGTCTATCAGTTGACCGGCTCCAAGATTCTGCTGGGCACCGTGGCCGCCGTCGGGACGCTTCCAATGTTGCTGCTCTCCCTCTGGGGCGGCTCCGTGGCCGACCGGCATTCCAAGCGCACCGTCGTCTTCTACACCCAGACCGGGATGATGCTGACAGCCTTTGTGTTTGCGGCGCTGGTGGGAAGCGGACATATCCAGACATGGCATATCCTCGCGTTGGCGGCGCTGGGCGGCGTGGCGATGGCCTTCGACATGCCCGCCCGGCAGGCGTTCATGGTGGAAATGACCAGCCACGAAGATCTAATGAACGCGATATCGCTGAACAGTTCCATCGTCAACGGTGCGCGGGTCGTCGGCCCGGCCGTGGCGGGTTTGCTGATGGCATCCGTTGGCATCACTTGGTGCTTCATCCTGAACGGCGTCAGCTTCATTGCGGTCATCGTTGGACTGTTGATGATGCGCCTGCCCCAGTTTGTGCCCCCGAAAAACCCCCATTCAACCGGACGGCATGTGCTGGAAGGCTTTCGCTATGTGGCCGCGCATCGCCGGGTGCGCACCCTGCTGCTGCTCTTCGGTGTGGTGGGCGTCTTTGGCTGGTCATATGCGGTGCTGCTGCCCGCCTACGCGACGGATATTTTGCATGTCGGTGAAAGTGGTTATGGTGTCCTGCTCAGCGCCAACGGCTTCGGGGCGCTTTTGGGTGCGCTGACGGTGGCCACTTGGGGCAGCCGTGTTCGGCCGCGGCTGATGATTCTCGGGGGGCTGTGGCTGTTCTCGGCGATGCTGGTGCTGCTGGCGGTCGTGCGCTGGTATCCGCTGGTGCTGGCGTGTTTGGCTGTGGGCGGCTGGGGAATGCTGCTTTATTTCTCGACGACCAACACACTGATCCAGAGCAGTGTGTCCAACGCGATGCGCGGGCGGGTGATGGGCGTCTGGGCGCTGGTATTCGGCGGCATGATGCCCATGGGCGGCATTGAATCAGGATTCCTGTCGCACGCCGTGGGCGTGCCATGGACCATCACGGTCGGGGCTTTGATATGCGCCGGGGCCGGTCTGGTGACGTGGTGGGCGGTGCGTAGAAATCCTACGACTGCCCGTGAGCCGGAATGAACAGAGATATTCTGGAAATCAAACCGGCAAAATTTCGGTTAATAGCTCCTTGGTTTTTCTCACCAAACCCAGGCGGGGAAATATCTTGGAAACTGTGAAGGCCTGCTCTTCGACTGACAACGCTGACATGGCGTCTTCCACAAAAATCTGATTGAACCCATATTCAAAAGCAAACCTGGCTGTGCTCTCGACGCCGATGTTTGTAGCAATCCCGCACAGGACAATGGTCGTTATGCCGCGCCGCCTTAATTGCAAATCCAGTTCTGTCCCGTGAAAAGCGCCCCACTGGTGTTTGGTGATCACGAAATCGCCTGGTTTCGGTCCCAATTCCGGAACAATGTCCGTCCAGTCCGGCGGAGGGGTTTGAGCCGGCCATGGCACGTCAACGATGGGCCGCAGGGCATCTTTACTGTCCAATGAGAAAGCAACCCTCACTAAAAAACCGGCATTCCAATTGTTCTGAACGCTTCGGCAAGAGCCGCCGTGTTTTTCACTACGATGTCCGACGCATAAGGGACGGTTTGCCGTCCGACGATGCCTTTTTGGAGGTCGATGACTACCAGCGCCGTTTTTGATCTGTCAATTAATGTATCTTTCATAACCGTCATTTTACCATTTTGGACAGGACCACGCACCCAAGATTGATATGAAACAGCGTGACGACGGCAATACCACGCCCATTTCGACAATCAATTCTTCTTTGCAATACGGAATCGAACCGAAGCCAGATTATTAGCTTTGTTACATTGCAACGATGCTTAAAATCGCTCCTGCAACCATGAAAATCCCTATACTTTCCACGTTATTTGTCGCCACGGTTTTTCTCTGTGGTTGTTCGAGCACCAAGTTCACGGAATATCATGGATCAGAGGTTTTCCAAGGCACGGGCGGCTCAGTGCGAGTCGTTGATGGCATTGATTTCTGGGAGAACGGAGACTCCAACCGGAAGTATAAGATATTGGGAGTCATTGATGAAAGCCACAAGCACGGATACTTGCCCGGACGCTTTAACAGACTCTTTTCAGATTCTGGCGACAGAGAGTCAGCCATCGCCAAAGTCGCACACAAACAGGGAGGAGACGCAGTCGTTTCGTGGCCAGAAATCAAGAGCCATCCAGTGTGGATCAGTCTGGCAATGGGCATCACCGGCGCTCCGCAGCGGCGCGTTTTTGAATCA
>PLAY01000065.1 GCA_003134375.1 Limisphaerales bacterium
ATTTACGGATAAGCTCTAAATCCATCCACTTAAATCAACGCTACAAAAAATGCCGGCCCTGCGGGCTTGCCGTTTCTCCTGCGTTTCTGGTTTCCTTATTGATTCTTTTTCGCGTCTTCGCGCAAGGCCACTGCCGTAGGGAGTTCCACTTCAGATTCAGAACCGGCCATGGCCTGATGCATGGTATCGGGGCAAAGGTCAACGCCACCAGGCCATTCAACGCAGCCGAAATCGGGATTGACGGTGACGGCGTTAAAAATCCGCGGGTCGAGCAATTTCAGAAACACGCCGCCGCGCCGTTCGGGTTCAACGGGAAAAATCCCGCTCACGCCGTCGTTGAAGGTGACCTTCAACCGGCAGTCCGGCAACGGTTCGGCGGAAACAATCCGATTCATGTCTTTATTCTACTCCAAAGGCGGGATTTTGGAAGGCTCTTGATTGCGGCTGGCCATGTCCCATGCCCGCCGCAGTTCCGTGCGATGCAACGCCGCCCATTCGAGCACCAGCGCCTGCGCGCGGCGGGTCATTTCGCCATCAATGACTTCAAGGGTGTTGATGTTCACCTTGATTTGCTCGCCTTGATAAACGGCATGAAAATGCGGCGGCGCATGGTCGCCATAAAACATGCGGATGATGATCCCGTAAAACCGGCTCAATTCAGGCATGTCGGGAGATTATTTAATTTCAAATGGCAGGCAAGGTCTTTGCAAACGGCTGCCATCCGCCTGCGCCGCTCCGTCTTGACTTTTCGCATCCCGCCTGCCATTGAAGGCTTCACCATGAACCACAAGAAATCTTGCCTGCCAGGACTGCTGGCGTTACCAATACTGGCCATGCTGATGAATGCTCCCAACGTGCCCGCCCAAGACAAACCGGCTGTTCCCGTACCCGACGCCGGCAAACCCCAGCCGGTTGCGACCAGCGAGAAATCCGCCCTTGGTTTCGCTGAACTGGCGGACAAGGCGCTGCTGGCCATGCAGCAACGCGCAGCAGAACTCAAGGCCACCGGCGTGGCCGTGGTCGCCTTCAGCGAAGGCGACAGTGTCAAATCCTGGTCGTCGAAAATGGTGGTGGTGGGCAATCTGAAAACCGGCCCTTCCAAAAACGATCCCGCCGGAGCGAACCTGCTCGGCATTGCCTATGCCAAGGCCGCGGAAATGGCGGACACGCTCAAAGCCAGCGGCAGCGCGGGCCGGCCGCCTTTGAAAGGCGAGTTCGGCTGGCAGGGCGGAGTGGTGGCCAAGGGACGAACTGGAATTTTGATCGCGGCCTTCAGCGGCGGCCCTTCCGCGGACGACGTAAAAATTTCCCAGGCCGGCCTTGCGGTCCTGACCCAATCGTTGTAATCGCCCCGCGCATGAAAATTTTCTCCGCCATCATCCTGCTGGCTTTGACGGGCACGGTGGCCATGGCCCAGATCAAGCTGGCCGACATCAAGGAAGACGCGTGGTATTCGATCGTCGCCTGTCACAGCGGCAAGGCGCTGGAAATCCAGGGCGCCGGCAAGGACAACGGCTTGCAGCTTCAGCAGAATGAACCCACCGGGGCGGACAACCAGCTCTTTCAGTTCAAACAAATCCAGAGCGGTTATTTCCAGATCACCGTCAAACACAGCGGCAAAGTTTTGGAAGTGAGGGACGGTTCGATGAAAGACCATGCCGTGGTCCAGCAAAACGAGGTCAATGGAAAGGATTATCAACTGTTCACCGTGGTGAAGGAAACCAGCGGGAATTATCGGATCATCGCCCGGCACAGTGGCTACGGTTTCGACGTGCTCGGGGGTGTTAATGCCTTGAGCAACAACGTGCCGGTCGTCGTCTATCCCGCCACCGGCGCCAGAAACCAAACCTTCAAGCTGGTGGCGGCAAAACCGGGCGCGTGAACCATCCGATTCCGACGCGACAAACACATTTTTCGCGGTTGTTTTCTTTCAACCTTGCATGCCTTCAATTCGCGTAAATTCGTGAAATTCGTGTCAAAGTCTTTCCGCCTCCAAAATTGAATTGTCCCCTGCTCCATTTCGCGGCAAACTTCCTGTTCCTATGCAGCAGGTAAATCTTGGCATGATCGGCGGGGGCACCGTGGGCAGCGGCGTGTTTCACGCACTCCAGCTCAACGGCGGCCTCATGGCCTCGCGCATCGGCGTGAAAGTCGCCGTCCGCAAAGTCGCCGTAAAGGCGTTCAATGAACCGCGGCCGTATCAAATCCCGCGTT
The DNA here is from genome assembly GCA_003134375.1 of Limisphaerales bacterium. Lineage (GTDB taxonomy): Bacteria > Verrucomicrobiota > Verrucomicrobiia > Limisphaerales > UBA11358 > UBA11358. Next base: position 2,215 of record PLAY01000065.1, read on the forward strand.
CGCTCATGACGCTGGACTGGCAAAGCGTCGTCAACGATCCGCAGGTGGACATTGTCACCGAACTGGTCGGCGGCACGGGCATCGCCCGGACGATGGTTCTCGCGGCGCTCAAGCTCGGCAAACCGGTCGTCACGGCCAACAAGGCCCTGCTGTCCGCGCACGGCGAGGAATTGTTTGCCGCGGCCAAGAAATACGGCACGAATCTTTATTACGAGGCGAGCGTTTGCGGTGGCATTCCCATCATCAAATCGCTGCGCGAAGGCTTTGTCGGCAACCGCATCGAAGCGCTGTACGGCATCGTCAACGGCACCTGCAATTACATCCTCACGCGGATGAAGCTGGAAGGCGCGGACTTCGACGCCGTGCTCACCGACGCGCAGAAGCAGGGTTACGCGGAGACGCCGCCGGACCTGGACATTGACGGCCACGATGCTGCGCACAAGATCGGCATTCTTGCCTCGCTGGCGCATGGCTTTTGGGTGAACCCGAAGAAAATCCATGTCGAAGGCATCCGCCATGTTTCCGCATTGGACATCAAATTTGCCGGCGAGCTGGGGTACACGATCAAGCTCCTTGGGATTATCAAACGAATTGACGATTTACGATTGACGATTGACGCGACCAAAAACAAACCGGCGCGTAAATCGAATATCGTAAATCGTAAATGCAAAGTGCAGGTTTCGGTTTATCCGACGCTGGTGCCCAATGCGCATGTTCTCGCCAGTGTGAACCACGTCTTCAACGCCGTGTTTGTGCGCGGCGACATCGTCGGCGACACGTTGTTTTATGGGCGTGGCGCGGGCAAGGACGCCACCGCCAGCGCGGTGCTCAGCGACCTGGCCGACGCGGCGTTGGATTTGAAATCCGGATGCAAACAGCGCGTGCCGCCGTTTGTGCCGCACGAATGCGCCGGGGCGGTGATGCCGATCGAGGACGCCGTCTCGCAGTATTTTCTCCGGCTCAACGTCGTGGACCGTCCGGGCACGCTGGCGAAGATCGCCGCCATTTTCGGCGCGGCGAAGATCGGCATCTCGTCCGTCATCCAGCCGGAAGGCCATGAAGGCAAAAGTGTGCCGCTGATTTTCATGATGCATTACGCGACCAACGGCGCGGTCAACGGCGCATTGAAAAAAATCAGCCGCTTGCCGGTCATCAAAGGCAAACCGGTGATGATTCGCGTCGAGAATTTTGAATGATGACAAATATCGGCGAATTGCCTTTTGAAGCAAATTCAGCCATCTTAAAGACATGAGCGACAAGCAACTTGCCTTGAAAACGATTGAGCGCCTGCCCGACGACGCGAGTTTGGATGCCATCGCGCAACGGTTGGAATTCGTCGCCGGAATTCGCAAGGGCCTGGATCAAATCAAAAAAGGCGAGACCGTGCCGCACGAAGAGGTCAAACGCCAACTGGCGACATGGCTTTCAAAATAATCTGGTCGGAACAGGCGCGGGAGGATTTGCGGGAGATCGTTACTTTCATTGCTCTCGACAATCCGACTACGGCTGAGTCTTTTGGATATTTGCTGATGACGAAGGTGGATGCGCTGGCGCAATTTCCACGATTGGGACGGGTTGTGCCGGAAGAAGATGATGAAGATATTCGAGAAATCATTTTTCGTTCATATCGGATTGTTTATCAGGTGATTGAGAAACAGCAGGTTGTGGCCATCGCGCGGATCTGGCACGGTGCGCGGGGCGAGCCTGAAATTCCTGAGCGGTTGAAATTTTAATCATGTTGATTGTTCAAAAATACGGCGGCACTTCGGTCGGCAACCCCGACCGCATCAAAAACGTCGCGGCGCGCGTGGCCAAATATCGCGCGCTGGGCGACCAGATCGTCGTCGTCGTGTCCGCGATGAGCGGTGTGACGGATAATTTGATCAAGCTGGCCAAGGAAATCATGCCGCTGCCCAGCGAGCGCGAGATGGATGTGCTGCTCGCGACCGGCGAGCAGCAGACCATCGCGCTCACGGCCATTGCGCTGCACGCGTTGAACGTGCCAGCGGTGTCGCTCACCGGTCCGCAGGCGGGCATCGTCACCGACGTGGTTCACACCAAGGCCAAAATTCACAACATCACGCCGAAGAAAGTTCACGAGCTTTTGAAGCAGGGCAACGTCGTCATCGTCGCCGGTTTTCAGGGCGAGACGCCGGAAGGCCAGATCACGACGCTAGGCCGCGGCGGTTCGGATTTGACGGCCATTGCGCTTGCCGCCGCGCTCAAGGCCGACCTCTGCCAGATTTACACGGACGTGGACGGCGTCTATACCGCCGACCCGCGCATCGTGCCAACCGCGAAGAAGCTCGAAGAGATTTCCTACGACGAAATGCTCGAACTGGCCAGCCTCGGCGCGAAGGTGATGCAGAGTCGCTCGGTTGAATTTGCCAAAAAATTCGGAGTGGTCTTTGAAGTCCGCTCCAGTCTCAATGAAAACCCCGGAACCATTGTGAAAGAAGAAACTAAAAGCATGGAAGGCGTCGTTGTGCGCGGCGTCTCGCTCGACAAAAACCAGGCCAAAATCACGCTCGTCGGCGTGCCCGACAAGCCCGGCGTGGCCGCGCGCATTTTCAAGGCGCTCGGCGACGCGACCGTGAACGTGGACATGATCGTGCAAAACATCAGCCACGGCACCGGCACGCCCCAGACGGACATTTCCTTCACGGCGGACAAGCCGGATTTGCTCAAGGCACAGAAGGTCATTGACGGCCTGAAAAGCGAACTCGGCCTGCGCGAAATGATCACCGCTGAGAAAATCGGCAAGCTGTCCATCGTGGGCGTCGGCATGAAGAGCCACACGGGCGTGGCTGGAAAACTGTTTGATACGCTGGCCCGGGAAGGCGTGAATATTGACATGATTTCGACGAGCGAAATTAAAATTTCCGTCGTCATCGATCTGGCCAAGGGCGAAGCCGCGATGAAGGCCGTTCACGCGGCGTTCATTGGCTGAAATGAATCATTGTTCCTATTGTGGAAAGGAATATGCCGATGATGTCATTGTTTGTCCGGTTGACGGGCGGCCGGTCATAAACCAGGAGGAAAAACAAGGAAAGTTCGCGGCCCAACCTAAAGCCACTAAAACAGCATTCAATGTCAAACTGGTTTCTCCCCTTTCGTCCGCCGGCAAATACCGGGTTTTTGTTGAACGGAGCGATCTGCTTTTCATTCAGGTTGAGGGCGGATCAAGATCCATTTTGGAAGCGGCGGCTCCTTTTATCGGCCCGGCTGGCAATATAATTCCACTGACCCTGTGGCTGTTCGGCAAAAGAAAAACCAAAGCGAAACTCCAACGTCTTGAAACAGGCGACCCGGAGGAATTGCTTCGCGAAAGCGAAAATAATTTCAAGTTGAACCTGGCCGAAATTCGCGACGCCGCCATCGAAGCCCCGGCTTTTTTTCAGACCAGCGGAAAAGCCGGGCGGCTGAACTTTTCAGTGCGGCATGGAGAGAAAATCAAGTGCGAGTTTGATAATGCCACAGAAATGAACAATGCGATTCGCTTGCTCGCCCCGCTGTTGTCTTCAACTTTGAAAGTGAACGTGGAATGGAACGGCGAAAAACAACGATTTGAAAGAAAGAAAACGATTTGACCCGACGAATCCATACTGCTATCTTTACAAGGTGAATCGCAATTTGAATCTGAACCTGCTGCTAAACGTGCTGCGGTTGTGCCGCGCGGCGGTTGGGTTCTGATTGCGTTCGAATAATTTGAGAACCCCACTGCCAGACGGCGGTGGGGTTTTTTGCTTTTAACCACGAATGAACACGAATAGACACGAATGGCAAAAGCCGGAGCCGGCGGAGCGCGGCTGTGTCCCGCAAAGCGGGATCAGCCGCAGCGCGTCCACTTGCAGAGAAGTCTCACGCAAGTTCCAACGCTTCAACCGCAGCGTGGCTGCTGCGACTGGTGCTATGCACACCGTCGCGCTCCGGCGGCGCATTTTATCCGTGTCCATCCGTGTTTATCCGTGGTTTAATTCCGTCAACACCTGAGTTTATGCACAAACAACCGTCAAAAAAATACCGGCCGTTCCCGGCGCCCAGCCTGCCCGACCGGCAGTGGCCGAACCGCGTCCTTACCCACGCGCCCATCTGGTGCAGCGTGGACTTGCGCGATGGCAATCAGGCGCTCGCCGTGCCCATGAACGTCGGCCAGAAGCTCGAATTGTTCCAGACGCTCGTGAAAATTGGCTTCAAGGAAATCGAAATCGGCTTTCCGGCCGCGTCGAACACGGAATTCGCATTCAACCGCCGGCTCATCGAGGAAAATCGCGCGCCGGACGACGTGTGGCTCCAGGTGCTCGTGCAGGCGCGTGAAGAGTTGATCGAGCGCACGTTCGAATCACTCGTCGGCGCGAAGAAGACCATCATCCACCTTTACAATTCCACTTCGCCCGCCCAGCGCCGCGTTGTGTTCGGGAAATCGAAGCAGGAAATCATCGAAGTCGCCGTGCAGGGCGCCAAGTGGGTCCGGGAGCGATTGCCCCGGCTCAAGGGCACGAAGGTCATGCTCCAATATTCCCCGGAGAGCTTCAGCTCCACCGAGGTCGAATTTGCCCGGGAAATTTCCGAGGCGGTCATGGCGGTCTGGCAGCCCACGCCGCAGCGAAAAATGATCCTGAACCTGCCCGACACCGTCGAGATCGCCACCCCGAACGTCTATGCCGACCAGATTGAATGGATGTGCCGGAACCTCAAAAACCGCGAGTCGCTCATCATCAGCCTCCACGGGCACAACGACCGCAGCACGGGCGTGGCGGCGACGGAGCTGGGCCTGCTCGCCGGCGCGGACCGCGTCGAAGGCACGCTCTTCGGCAACGGCGAGCGCACCGGCAATCTCGACATCGTCACCGTGGCGCTGAACTTGTACATGCACGGCGTCCATCCCGGACTGGATTTCAGCGACCTGAATTCCATCATCGAGGTCTATGAACGGTGCACGGGCATGACGGTGCCGCCGCGCCATCCGTACGCGGGCGAACTCGTCTTCACCGCGTTCAGCGGGTCGCACCAGGACGCCATCCGCAAGGGATTGCACGAATGGAAAGAGGGCAAACGCGAACACTGGGACGTGCCGTATCTCACCATTGACCCGACGGACATCGGGCGCGAATACCGCGAGATCATTCGCGTCAACAGCCAGTCCGGCAAAGGTGGCGTGGCGTATTTGTTGGAGAGCCAGTTCGGCATCGAGTTGCCCAAGGACATGCAGCGCGAGTTCGGCCCGATTGCCAATGACGAGGTGGACAAGCTTGGACGCGAAGTCACCGCCGCCGAATTGAAGGCGATGTTCTGGCACGAATACATCGAACGCAACAAGCCATGGCAGCTCAAGCGTTTTGAAACCGAGAGCAAAAACGGCGTCGTCCGTTGCCGCGCAAAATTTTTGCGCGACGGCAAGCCGGTCGAACTTTCCGGCGAAGGCAACGGCCCGCTCGCCGCGCTCGTCCACGGTTTCAGCAAAATCGGTGTGTCGCGTTTTGAAATTGCCAATTACAGCGAGCATGCTTTGAGTTCCGGCGAAGAGGCCGTGGCGATTGCTTACATTCAAATCAAGCACGCCGATGGCAAAACCCGCTGGGGCGCGGGCGTGGACACGAACATCGAGCTTGCCTCCGTGCGCGCCGTGTTGAGCGCACTGAACCGGTCGTAATCAAATGACACGCCAAAGCATGGACACCAATCGTTTGGTGTTCATCCTTCCGGGTGTTCGGACAGGAAAGGAAACCGCCGGTAGGCGACACCCGCCAGCGGCATTATGTTTGTAATCAAGCCATTTTCGGCTCGTCAAATAGTGACGAATGGTTTAGTTTCCAGACTTGGCTATGAAATTACAGCGCATTTTTGTTTGCGGAGTCGCGGGCATCGTTCTTGCCGGCGGAAGACTTCTGGCAGCGGACGGCAACCCCACCAACGCGGCGGCGGCCACTGCGGCGGTTTATGTGCCGGACACCTCGCATCAAAACGACCCGTTGCCCGATGGCGTGCTGGCTTGGAACAGCCTGACGCAGGATGCCACGGTGGCGGCGGATGCCGGCAATGCCCATTTTGTTTTCAGCTTCACCAACATCGCAACGGTTCATGAAACCGCCTTGGTCACCAACGTCACGACCGTCACCAACATCACGGCGGTCACCAATTCGTTTTTTTTCTGGTTCAAAAAAATTTCCTCCGTCACCAACTTTTCCACGGCCACCAGCATCACGACGAACAACGTTACCAAGCCGGTTCCCGTGGCCTTTCTGGAGGTTCATCCCGGGTGTCAATGCACCACCACAGAGTTGCCGCCGTTGCCTTGGATCATTCCGGCCGGCACAAACGCGCAGTTTGGCGTCGCGGTCAACCTGGCGGGAAGAACCGGAATGCAGGTCAAGACGGTCAATGTCAAGACCGACAAGGGTTTCAAACAACTCATCCTCAAAATCAACATTCTGCCGCCGGTGGTTCCAACCCAGTCCGATGCCGACCGCGCGCACGCCCTGGAAATGGCCAAAGCCGACCGGCAGACGGTTTTTCAAGGTGATTGCGCAACCTGCCACGTCAAACCCGGCACGGGCAAATACGGCAAGCCGCTTTCCGACGCCGTCTGTGCCATCTGTCACGAATCCAAAACGCGCGCCAGCATGGTGCCGGATTTGCACAACATCAAAACCCCGACCAATGTGGATTTCTGGCAAACCTGGATTGCGCATGGCAAGGCCGGCTCCCTCATGCCCGCGTTTTCCACCGCCGATGGCGGTCCGCTCTCGGATATGCAAATCGCCTCCCTCGCCGGTTATCTGAACATGGCAATCCCATCGCAAACCGCGCCGCCGCCGGCCCAATGATGTCCGCTTGCGGAATTTGATCCACGCGATATGCTGTCAACCATGACAGCATACATGCTTGACGCAAACATCCCGACCCGCATTGCGGAGCTGGGACAACGGGTTTTGAACGGCGGCCACATCACACGCGATGAGGCATTGTGGCTGTTTGACATCGAAAGAACGGGGGATATTTTCGATTTGCTGTCGTGGGCGAACCGCATCCGGGGAAAATTCAAGGGCAACAAAATCCACCTCTGCTCCATCGTCAACGCCAAGGCGGGCGCGTGCCCGGAAAATTGCAGTTTTTGCGCGCAATCGTCGCATTACCAGACCGGCTCGCCCAAATATGGCTTTGTGGATCCCGAACCCGTGGCCGAAGCCGCCGAGGAAGCGAACCGTAACAACGTGACGGCCGTCGGGATCGTCGCCGCTTGGAAAGGTCTCAATGAAGGCCCAATGCTCGATGAGGTTTGCGCCCGGGTGCGCGAGCTGAAAGCCGGCGGCAAGACCCGACCGGACGTTTCGCTCGGCATCATCAAAAGCCGGCGCGTGGCCGACCGGCTCAAGGAAGCCGGCGTCGAGTGCTACGGCCACAACCTCGAAAGTTCGCGCCGCTTTTTTCCGCAGACCTGCACCACGCACACCTACGACGAACGCCTGGAAACCATCAGCCATTTGAAAAAGGCCGGCATCAAGATTTGTTCCGGCGGCATCATCGGCATGGGCGAAACCCGCGAAGACCGCTGCGACCTCGCGTTTGAATTGAAAGCCATCGGCGCGAACGTCGTACCGGTAAACATCCTCAATCCGATTCCCGGCACACCATTTGAAAAAAACGATCCCCTGCCCGTCCTGGAAATCTTGAAAACCATTGCCTGCTTCCGTTTCATTTTGCCGCGGCAGGAAATCTTGATCGCCGGCGGACGCACGGTGAACCTGCGCGACGCGCAGAGCATGGTTTTCATGGCCGGCGCGAGCGCGCTCATGGTCGGCAATTATCTCACCACGCTCAACCAACCCGTCGAGAAAGACCTGCAAATGCTCAAGGACCTCGGCCTCGACCCGAGCTGGGACAGCCATGGTTTCAGCGACCAGGAAGCGTGTGATTGCAGACAGGAGACCGAAGCGGCTTGTACAATTTCTTGATGGTCGGATGAATTTACGATTTGCGATTTACGATTGACGCGATTTTGGTGTTTGACTCGTAATTCGTATATCGTAAATCGTAAATTATGGAAAGGCTCGGCAAAAATCACGGCGGCTATCACGGCGAGGCGATTGACATCCGCGCCGTCCTGCGCGACATCGAAACCGCCGCGCAACAACACGGCTGGGCATTCGAGCCGTTTGGGAAGCAGGGCGAATTCAACCTGCCCGCCCTCCATCGGCCCTCAACCCTCAACTCCTTGGCGCGGCGAAACGAAGTGGAGACGGCTCAACCCTCAACCAGGATTTACCTAAGCACCGGCATTCATGGCGACGAACCGGCCGGGCCGCTCGCTGCGTTGCGCCTGCTCCAGGAAAACCAATGGCCGGCGAACGCCGAACTGTGGTTTTGCCCGTGCCTGAATCCGATGGGTTTCGTTTTGAACCGGCGAGAGAACGACCAGGGCATTGACCTCAACCGGCAATACCGGCACCTGGAGGCGGCGGAGACGCGCACACACATTGCCTGGCTGGAGCGCCAGCCGCAGTTCGACCTCTGCCTCTGCCTGCACGAAGACTGGGAATCGCACGGCTTTTACATTTACGAATTGAATCCGGAAAAGCGGCCATCGCTGGCCGAAAACATGATTGCGCGCATCGCAGAAGTCTGCCCGATTGACCCATCTGAAATCATCGAGGACCGCCCGGCGCGGAACGGCATCATCCGTCCGAACCTCGACCCTGCCACGCGACCGCAATGGGCTGAGGCATTTTACCTGATCGTGAACAAGACAAGATTGTCCTACACCCTCGAAGCGCCGTCGGATTTTCCGTTGACCACCCGCGTCAACGCACTCGTCGCCGGCGTGAACGCCGCGCTGGCAACGTAGGACAGGCATCCTGCCTGTCTCGCATCCGTTTCAAACCTATTCCGCGTCCCTTTGTTTCATCCAAACCTTGCCGAGTTCGACGAGCGTTTCCTTTTTCATCACTTTCTCGGCCAGCGGGAAAACAATCCGTTCCTCGCGGTCGAAGTGTTTGCGCGATGCGGTCACGGCCCGCAGCAGCAACTGTTGCGCTTCGGGCAGCCGCTTGGCGGTCTTCACCCGCAACAGGCTGTCGTCAATTTCCCGGTGTTCGTGTTCAAAACTGTCGCGCTGGCCAAGTTGTTCCAAATAATGATTCAGGGGAGCGAATACCAAATCTTCCTCAGCCTTGCCGTGGGCGAGCAACAGGTTTTCCATCAGTTCCGCCCAGCCCACCACCTCGGCCAGCGTTTTCAGTTTCGGCAGGACGTGTTCGATGTGGTCAAAAATGTTGTGGAACACGACGTGTTCCGCCAAAAGCGCTTCGGTGATCTTCATGGTCAAAGTCCGTTTAACTTTATCCCATTTATCAATAGCGCGATACGGCAAATTCCGCCAGACGTTTCTTAGCTTTTTTCAACCACACATGAACACGGATGCGGTGGAGCGAATGTTTCTGTGTCGTGCATCGCATTCCGACTGCTCTCACTCCAATCCGTGTCTATCCGTGTCCATCCGTGGTTAAGAGTAATTTCCCATCCCTGCGCACGTGCAAACCGGGTTGCGGTCGCCATAGACGTTGTCCACGCGCCCGACGGCAGGCCAGAATTTGTAGTCGCGCAGCGATTTGACCGGGAACGCCGCCGATTCGCGCGGGTAAGGCCGGTCCCAATTGTCCGCCGCGACCACGTCCGCCGTGTGCGGCGCGTTTTTCAGCAGGTTGTTCTGCCGATCGGCCGCGCCGGATTCAATCGCCTGCATTTCCCCGTGAATGGCAATCATCGCGTCGCAAAAACGGTCCAGCTCAAACTTCGATTCGCTCTCCGTCGGCTCGACCATGAGTGTGCCAGCGACCGGCCAGGACAGTGTCGGCGCATGAAAACTGTAATCCATCAGCCGCTTGGCCACGTCCTCGGCGGTGACATTCTTGAACCGGCGTAAATCCAAAATGCACTCGTGAGCAACGAGTCCGCCATGGCCGCGGTAAAGCGTCGGGAAATAATTCTCCAGCCGCTTGGCGATGTAGTTGGCGTTCAGGATGGCGAACTTCGTCGCCTCGGTCAGGCCATCCGCGCCCATCATGGCAATGTACATCCACGAAATCGGCAGGATGCCCGCGCTGCCCCACGGCGCGGCACTAACCGGGCCGATATTGGTAGGGACGCCGCGCTGCGGCGTCCGGTCGTCGCAGCGCGACGACCCTACCTTGAAATTCACGACGGGATGCCCCGGCAGGAACGGCACGAGATGTTTCGCCACGCCAATCGGGCCGACGCCCGGCCCGCCGCCGCCGTGCGGAATGCTAAAAGTCTTGTGCAGGTTCAAATGGCAAACGTCCGCGCCGATGTCCGCCGGACGGCACAAACCGACCTGCGCGTTCAGGTTCGCACCGTCCATATAAACCTGTCCACCGTTGGCGTGGATGATTTCACAAATCTCCTTGATCGTCTCCTCGAACACACCGTGCGTGGACGGATAGGTGACCATCAGGCAGGCGAGGTCGGCTTTGTGCAACTCGGCCTTGGCGCGCAAATCGGCCACGTCGATGTTTCCGTCCTTGTCGCAGGCGATGGCAACGACCTTCAGCCCGGCCATGACGGCGCTGGCGGGGTTTGTGCCGTGCGCGGAGGCCGGGATGAGGCAGACATTGCGATGCGCTTCGCCCCGGCTTTCGTGCCAGGCGCGGATGACGAGCTGGCCGGTGTATTCGCCCTGGGAACCGGCGTTGGGCTGCAATGAGATTCCAGCAAAGCCGGTGATTTCCATGAGCCAATCTTCGAGGTTTTGGAAAAGGATTTGGTAGCCGCGCGCCTGTTTCAACGGCGCGAAGGGATGAAGCTTGGCAAACTCCGGCCACGAAATGGGAAGCATCTCCGCCGCGGCGTTCAGCTTCATCGTGCAGGAACCGAGCGGAATCATCGAGGCGGTCAGCGACAGGTCACGCGATTCCAGCCGCTTGATGTAACGCAACATCTCCGTTTCGGAGTGGTAGGAGTTGAAGACCGGGTGCGTGAGGAAGGGCGTGGTGCGGGCGAAGTATGACGCAATTCCACTCTCATTAGCACCGGGCTTCAGCCCGGTGTTTTGGGTGGCGGAAAATATAACCGTTTTAACGGTTTCGCGCGCGGATGAGGAAGCTGTTGAAACGGCTGGTTTATCGTCGTTTGTTTTTACACCGGGCTGAAGCCCGGTGCTAATGAGATCTGCGGCAACGTCCGCCAGCGTAAAGCCGATGGCCTTGTTGCCCTTGAAAACCTGCCAGATTTCGACCACATCACTCTCGCTGGTCGCTTCGTCAAGCGAGATGCCAAGCGTATGGTCGTCAATCAGCCGGAAATTCATCCGGTGCGCTTCAGCCAGCTTCACCACGTCGGCGGCTGGCTTGTCGCCGAGGGCGATGATGATCGTGTCAAAGTAGGACGGGCTTCCAGCCTGTCTCACTTCTTTTTGGTTTTCAGATTTAGATGGAGACAGGCGCGACGCCTGTCCTACGGTGAAACCTAGTTGCTCCAGACCAGCGGCGAGAATTTCAGTCAGCGTGTGAATCCGCTCTGCAATGTTCTTCAATCCTTCCGGCCCGTGATAAACGGCATACATGGACGCCATGTTCGCGAGCAGCGCCTGCGCCGTGCAGATGTTGCTGGTGGCCTTCTCGCGGCGGATGTGCTGTTCGCGCGTGCCGAGCGCGAGACGCAGCGCGGGTTTGCCGCGGGAATCCTTGGAGACGCCGACGAGGCGGCCGGGCATCTGGCGTTTGAACTCGTCGCGCGTGGCGAAGAACGCGGCGTGCGGGCCGCCGTAACCCAGCGGCACGCCGAAGCGTTGCGCGCTGCCGATGGCGATGTCCGCGCCGAATTCACCGGGCGGTTGGATGAGCGTGAGCGCGAGCAAATCCGTGGCCACGGCGAGCAGCGCGCCGGCGGCGTGGGCCTTCTCCGTGAAACCGGAGTAATCGTGAATCGCGCCAAACGTGTCGGGATATTGCACGAGCGCGCCGAAGACCTTTTCGGCGAACGAAAACTTTTCGTGGCTGCCGACGACGACTTCGATGCCGAGCGCCTTCGCGCGGGTCCGGATGACTTCGATGTTTTGTGGATGGCAGGTTTCGGAAACGAAGAAAATATTCCGTCCGTCCTTGAGCCGGTGGCACATCGTCATGGCCTCGGCGCAGGCGGTGGCTTCATCGAGAAGCGAGGCGTTCGCGATGTCGAGGCCGGTGAGATCAGCAACCATCGTTTGAAAATTCAGGAGCGCTTCGAGACGGCCCTGAGAAATCTCAGCTTGGTAAGGCGTGTATTGCGTGTACCAGCCGGGATTTTCCAAAACATTGCGCTGAATCACCGCCGGGGTGATGCAATCGTAATAGCCCATGCCAATGAACGAACGGCAGACTTGGTTTTGCGACGCAATTTCCTTCAGCGCGGCAAGCGCCTCATGTTCGCTGCGCGCGGCGGGCAGTTGCAGCGGACGCGCGAGTCGAATCGGTTTGGGAACGGCGGCGTCAATCATCACGTCAAGGTTCGCGTAGCCGAGTTGCTTGAGCATTTCGCCGGCGTCGGCTGGACGCGGGCCGATGTGGCGGTGGACAAACCGGTCGGGAGAAGCGGTCAGATTTTCAGTCAAAGCCATTCGGGGAAATTACGGTTCACATCCGAAAAAAGCGAGTTGGAATTCCTTGCGCATGCAGAAAATACAGTGACGCAATAAGTCCACCGATGATTGCCAAACTGCTAAAACAATTCCAGGGTAAAACGATGGCAAAATCCAGCGCCATTTTCCCATAAAATCAGCAGTGGTCGCGGGTTGGTGACGCCCCAATATGCGGCATAAGGCGGTCGGCATAACCACAATTCATAGTGTTTTTGGGCGTTTTTTTGACCAAATAAAGGTTGTGCTAAATCGTCAATTTTTCTATACTTTTTAAGCTTTCACGGACCCGGTCAAAACGACCGTAAAAGTGAGCTTTTTATGCCGAAAACCAAAGAAGATATTGCCGAAGAAACCAGCAAAACCAGACCGTCGGCGACCGAAAAATACGACGCTTCAAAAATAGACAAGCTCGAAGGTTTGGAAGCCGTTCGCAAGCGGCCCGGCATGTATATCGGCGACCCGGACGAGCGCGGTCTGCATCACAGCGTGTTCGAGGTGCTCGACAATTCGATTGACGAACATCTGGCGGGTTATTGCAACAAAATCGAAGTGACGATTCACGTGGACGGCTCGGTTTCGATCCGGGATGACGGACGCGGCATTCCGGTGGACATGCACCCCAAGTGGAAGATGCCCGCCGTCGAGCTGGTGCTGACGAATTTGCACGCGGGCGGAAAATTCGGCCAGGGCGCCTACAAATATTCTGGCGGTCTGCACGGCGTCGGCGCGAAATGTGTCAATGCGCTTTCCGACTGGTTCAAGGTCGAGGTCTCGCGCGATGAAAAAGTGTATTCGATGGAATTCGAGCGCGGCAAGACGACCCAGAAACTCGAAGTCATCGGCAAATCAAAAAAAACGGGAACATTAATTACCTTTAAACCCGACCCGACGATTTTCACCCTCACGACGGAATTCAAATTCGACATTCTCGCCAATCGCTTGCGCGAACTCGCGTTTTTGAATCCGGGCATCGAAATTGTGCTCACGGATGAGCGCGACGAGAAGACGGAGACGTTTTTTTACCGTGACGGCATCGAGCAGTTCGTTCGCCAGCTGGGCCGGAGCAAACAGCCGTTGCATCCCAAGCCCATCGCGATCTCGGGCAAACGTCCGAGCAAAATTGACGGCAAGGACGAAGACGTGTTTGTGGATTGCGTGTTGCAATATACCGACAGCTACAGCGACCAGATCCTTTGCTTCGCCAACTCCATTGCAAATACCGACGGCGGCACGCATCTCACCGGCTTCCGCTCCGCGCTCACCCGCGCCATCAATCAATACGCCAAGCAGAACAATTTGCTGAAGGAAAAGGACCCGACGATTTCCGGCGATGATGTCCGCGAAGGCCTGGTCTGCGTGCTCAGCGTGAAGCTGCCGAATCCGCGTTTCGAATCGCAGACGAAGGTGAAACTGGTGAACACGGAAATTGACGGCATCGTTTCGTCCGTTATTTATGACGGGTTGATGACGCACTTCGACGCGAACCCCGGCGTCGCCAAGAAAATCATTGAAAAAGGCCTGCTCGCGGCACGGGCGCGCGAGGCCGCGCGCAAGGCGCGCGAGACGGTCCGCAAAGGCGCGCTGACCGGCGGCGGTTTGCCCGGCAAACTGGCGGATTGCTCCGACCGCGATCCAGCGAACACCGAGCTATTCATCGTCGAGGGTGATTCCGCCGGCGGCTCAGCCAAACAGGGACGCGACCGGAAATTCCAGGCGATTTTGCCCATTCGCGGCAAATTGATCAACGTGGAGAAAGCGCGCCTGGACAAGGTGCTTCAGAACAACGAAATCCGTACAATGATCACCGCCGTCGGCACCGGCATTGGCGACGGCGAGGGCGAGGGCGCATTCAATCTCGAAAAACTGCGCTACCACAAAGTCATCATCATGACCGACGCCGACGTGGACGGCGCACACATTCGCACGCTGTTGCTGACGTTTTTCTACCGGCAAATGCCCGCGCTGATCAAAAATGGCTTCGTCTATATCGCTCAGCCGCCGCTGTACCAGATCGCGCGCAAAAAGCGCATTGAATACATTGATGACGACGCGCGGTTGAACAAAATTCTGCTTGAGCTCGGCACCGAAGAGGTGCGTTTAAGGAACCTTTCCGACAAAAAGGAGCTTTCCCAAAAGCAACTCGCGGAAATTTTGGAGTTGCTCGAATCGCTCGACAAATACGCCACCGCGCTGCGCCGTCATGGTGGCGATTTTGCCGATTACGTCGAGCATCGCCAAAAGAAAACCGGCGAATTGCCGAGGCATCTGGTCAAGGTGCGCGAAGGCAACGACGAGACGGTGCATTATTTTCACACTGAAGACGAACTGGCGCAATTCGGCGCGAAGAATGCCGATTTGAAACTGTTCGGCAGCGAGGAGGAAGGCGACACCACAACCTTCGAGAAGAAGAACGGTTCGACCCGGCGCGCGCGGCATATCGAGTTGCACGAGAGCAAGACCATCGTTGAATTGCTGGCCAGGCTCGACAAGAAGGGTTTCAGCATCGAGCACTATGCCGGACAGGACAAACCGTTGTTTGAATTGATTGAAGGCGAGGGCGAGCACGAGACGGTGACGCCGCTGTTTTCCATTCCGGAAATTCTTGCCGAAGTGAAAGAGGTCGGAAAGCGCGGGCTGTCCATCAAGCGTTTCAAGGGGCTGGGCGAGATGAATCCGAAGGAACTGTTTGAGACGACGATGGACCCGGTGCGGCGCAAATTGCTGCGCATTGATCTGACCAACGCCGTTAATGCCGAGGAAATGTTCACCAAATTGATGGGCGAGGAAGTCGAGCCGCGCCGCCAGTTCATCGAGGACAACGCACTCAACGTGCGGAATCTGGACATTTAATTTTCGTTCTACAGGAATTTTTATGGCTGAATCCAAACCATCGAATGATTTGCCGGTAATTAACACGCCGCTGTTCGCCTCCGGAGAAAAAATTGCCAAGGTCAACGTCGCCGAGGAAATCAAGAACTCGTTTCTGGATTACTCGATGTCCGTGATCATTTCCCGCGCGCTGCCCGATGTGCGCGACGGCCTCAAACCTTCGCAACGCCGCATTCTTTTCGCCATGAATGAACTCGGCGTCATGCCGAACCGCAAGCACATCAAGTGCGCCAAAATCGTCGGCGAAACGATGGGCAATTACCATCCGCACGGCGACCAGGCGATTTACCCGACGCTCGTCCACATGGCGCAGCCGTGGGCCATGCGCGAACGGCTGGTGGACGGCCAGGGCAACTTCGGTTCCGTCGAAGGTGATCCGCCGGCGTCCATGCGGTACACCGAGGCGCGGCTGGCGCATCTCGGCGCGGTGCTGATGGAGGACATGGACCAGGACACGGTGGATTTCGTTCCCAACTACGACGAGACCCGCACCGAGCCGACCGTTTTCCCCGCCGCCTTTCCCAATTTGCTCGTCAACGGCGGCACGGGCATCGCCGTCGGCATGGCCACGAACATGGCGCCGCACAATCTGGGCGAAATCATTGACGGCGTCTGCGCGCAGATTGACGACCCGAACATCACGGTCAAGGGTTTGATGAAATTCATCAAAGGCCCGGACTTCCCGACCGGCTGCATGGTGTGCGGGCTGGAAGTCATCAAGGAATACTTCACGACGGGCCGCGGCAGCATCAAGGTCCGCGGCAAGGTCGGCGTCGAACAGCTCAAGGGCGGCAAGGAACAAATCGTCATCACGGAAATTCCTTACAACGTCAACCGCGCGGTGCTCGTCGAGCGCGTCGCCGAATTGGTGAACGAAAAAACGCCGGGCTTCACCGACATCACGGCCATTCGCGATGAATCGGATGAAAACACCCGCGTGGTCGTCGAACTCAAGCGCGACGCCATCGCCAAGGTCGTCATCAACAATCTTTACAAGCAGACCGCGCTGGAATCGAGCTTTGCCGTCAACATGCTGGCCATTGACCATGGCCGGCCCAAGACGCTCGGACTGAAGGAACTCATCAATTGCTACATCGAGCACCGCCGCGAGGTCGTGTTGCGCCGCACACGGTTCCAATTGAAGAAGGCCGAGGAACGCGCGGAAATTCTTGAAGGTTATCTCATCGCGCTGGCCAACCTCGACGATTTCATCAAAATCATCCGCGGCAGCAAGACCCGCGAGGAAGCCCGGGTCAAGCTGCTCGCCTTTGAGTGGACGCAAAAGCAGGTCGAGCGCTGGAGCATTTTGATTCGCAACGAGTCACGCCTGACCAAGGGCCGTTACGCGCTGACCGAACGGCAGGTGGACGCCATTCTGGAATTGCGCCTGTATCAATTGACCGGTCTGGAAATTGACAAGGTCGAAGGCGAATACAAGGAACTGCTCAAGCGCATCGAGGATTTGATGGACATTCTCGCGAAGGAAGCCCGCGTGTTCACCATCATCAAGGCCGAGTTGAAGACGATCAAAGAGAAATACGCCACCCCGCGCCTGACCGACCTCAAGCCCGACGAAGGCGAGATCAACATCGAAGACCTCATCGCCAACGAAGGCGTCATCATCACGCTCACGCACAACGGCCTCCTCAAGCGCACGAACGTCAGTTCCTATCGCGCCCAGCGCCGCGGCGGCAAAGGCGTCATCGGCATGACGACAAAAGAGGGCGTGACGGATGAGGACAATGATTTCATCGAGCATTTGTTCACGGCCAGCACGCACGATTACCTCATGTTCTTCACGAACACCGGCCGCGTTTATGTCGAGCGGGTGCATGAAATTCCCGACATGGGCCGCGCCGCCAAGGGCCGGAGCATCGCCAATTTGCTCGAATTGAAGGCGGGCGAGACCATCGCCGCGCTCATCCGCGTTCTTTCCAGGACCAATGCGAACAAGGAGGACATCACGTGGGAACAGCCCGGCGAACTGTTCTTTGCCACGAAACAGGGCACGGTGAAGAAAACTTCGCTCAACGAATTCACCAACGTGCGCAAAGGCGGCATCATCGCCATCACCATCGAACCGGGCGACACGTTGATTGACGTAAAACTTACTCGCGGGAGCATTATTGAAAAAGATGAGGTTAAAGATCCCGGTGACGGCGTCGTGCTGATTACCCGGGATGGCATGAGCATCCATTTTAACGAATCGGATGTTCGTTCCATGGGCCGGTCAGCCGCCGGCGTGCGTGGCATCAATTTGTCGAAAGGCGACGAGGTGGTCGCGCTGGCCATTGTCGTGCCGGACGCCAAACTGCTGGTCGCCGGTGAAAACGGCATCGGCAAACGCACCGACTTCGAGGAATACCGGGCTCAATCGCGCGGCGGCAAGGGCATCATTACCATGAAGACCAACGAGAAAACCGGTGCGGTCGTCGGCGCGCTGACCGTGCGCGACGCGGATGAAATCATGCTCATCACCGTCAAAGGCCAGATGGTGCGCACCTGCGTGAAGGATATTCGTGAAGCCGGACGCAACACCCAGGGCGTCAAACTCATTGAGTTGGATTCCGGCGACAAACTTCAAGCCATCGCGTCCGTCATTGGTGAGGACAAGGAAGATTCCGCCGCCGGAGACGAGCCGGCGAAATAATTTTCAAACGTCCCTCGCCAGTCGGGCTATCTGCTGTATCAGGTTCCCCAGACCCGATGGTGGACGTAAAAGAATCATGAAAAGACGCATCTTCGCCGTATTTGTTCTGGCAGTTTTGGCCGTGTCCGGTCACGCAGCGGACACCAATCAGACCGTCGCAATCTCAACCAACAAACCGGCTTGGGAAAGCAGTGTCTTGGCGGGTCTTTCGCTCACCAAGGGAAACAGCGACACGCTGTTGACCACCGCTGCTTTTAAAACCCGCATAAAAACACCGGTCAACGAGTTCATGTTTGGTGTGGATGGCTCGTATGGTGAAAATGATTCCGTTAAAAACAATGAAACGCTGCACGGAGTCAGCCAATACAATCATCTGTTCGGCAAACGCTTTTATGGCTTCTTCAATTTGGAGGGGCTGCACGATGGCATCGCTGATCTGCAATATCGTTTCACGCTCAGTCCCGGCGCCGGTTATTATTTTATCCAGGAAACCAATACAACGCTGGCCGGCGAAGCCGGGCCGGGCCTGATCTTCCAACGACTCGGCGGCGTGGACACCACTTACGCGTCACTGCGCCTGGCGGAACGGTTTGAACACAAGTTCCATGACAATGCGCGCGTCTGGCAAAAAGTGGAATTCCTCCCGCAGGTAAACAAACCTGACAACTTCCTGGTGAACGCCGAAATCGGGGCGGAAGCCGCGCTCACCAAAACCTTCAGCCTCCAGGCCGTTTTGCAGGACAACTTTGTCAATCAACCAGCGCCCGGACGCAAGGATAATGATGTGAAGCTCATCAGCAGTCTGGTTTACAAGTTCTAGTGCCGGTTTCACAACGCCGGCGGATCCAGCATCAGGAATTGGTTTGACAAAGGATTGGTTAAGACCAACTTTTTGTTTGACTGAAACTTTTTTTATAAAACCGCGTCCGGAAAATATTCATTTCTTATGTCCAGGCTCGTTGCCATCAACCCCGGATTGACCGGATTGTCATATGAACTGGGAACGCGCTGGGTCACGATTGGGCGCAGCGACAAGAATGCGTTTCAAATCGTTGAACCATCGGTTTCCAGCCAGCATTGCGAAGTGTTGCTGCGCGGCAACGAACTCGTCGTTCGCGACCTGCGCTCAACCAATGGCACGTTCATCGAAGACAAGACCATCACCGAGGCTGTCCTACAGCCCGGGCAAACCTTGCGCCTGGGCGAGGTGGAATTGCGTCTCGAAATCACCGCGCCAGACCCCGACGCGCCGGCTCCCGCAACCGCGCCGGTCCCGGTAAAAAAGCCTGAAGCCGCCGGGGGCACCCAAAAACAATATCGCGTGCTTTTCGTGGATGACAGCATGGCCTTCCTCGAAATGATCACCGATTTGTTTGGTGCCCGGGAGAATATAACCTGGGAAATCCTTACGGCCACCTCCCCGGACAAAGCGCTGGCCATCCTGCAACAAAAGCTGATTGACCTGGTCGTGCTGGACATCGGCATGCCGCTGCTGGACGGCATCCAATTGCTTGGCCTCATCCACCAGCGATATCCCAACATCAAAAAAGTTGTTCTGACCGGGGAAAGCGATGACCGCCACCGCGCCGCCTGCCTGGCCAACGGAGCGGAACTTTTCCTCTTAAAACCGGGCGACGATGACGGGTGGCGGCTCATTTTCAACCTGCTGACCAGCCTCCTGCGGTGGGAGGACAGCGATGATTTTGTCAGCACCCTGAGCGAAAATGGATTGTACAATGTCATCCAGCTGGAATGCGTGGGCGGCAACTCCTCGCTCCTGGAAGTCCGGAACCGGCAGACCGCCGGCGAGATTTACATTGAAGGTGGCGCCATTGTTCATGCCTCGGCTGGAAAGCTGGTCGGAGAAAAGGCCTTCCACCAATTGCTGTCTTTGACCGACGGTGAATTTCGCCTGGTGCCATTCCGGGCGCCCCCCGCACGCACCGTGCAACGCCAGTGGGAATTGCTGCTCGCAGCCACCCGCGCGCAGGATGAAGAAAATTATTCAGCCGACGATGACGGGACCATCCTGATCACAAAAAAAAGGCCGCCCGCTCAGCCGCCGCCGTCCGCCCCGCCCGTGCCCACACCCGAGGCAAAAGAACCGCCGACCAAACCAATCCCGGACGAACCGCTTAAACCCGAGGTTGCGCCTTCCACATCGGGCATGAATATTATCACGTTGGAAGAAATGGTGAAGGCGGATACCACCTTGATTTACAAGCCGGACAGTGAAGGGCATCCGCCTGCCGGTCCAAAGAAATGACCGGTCGCCCGCTTTCCGGTTCATGGCGCGAGCCGTTCCAGCTTCCATGAATTGTCCGGCTGCCGGGTGTAACAAAAACGGTCGTGCAGCCGGTTCAACCGGCCCTGCCAGAATTCGATCCGCTCCGGCTTCAGCACGTAGCCGCCCCAATACGGCGGCAGTGGCACGTCGCCGGGAAATTTCGCCGCCATTTCATTCCACCGCTTGTCCAGCGCCGCCCGGTCGGCAACCACGCTGCTTTGGTTCGACGCCCATACCGCGAGGCGACTGCCCTTGGGGCGGGACTTGTGATACGCCTCCGACTCCGCCTGCGGCAATTTGCCGACTGTACCCGCCACGCAGACCTGCCGTACCAGATCCGGCCAGAAAAACGTCAGCGCGGCGTTGGGATTTTCCGCCAGTTCATGGCCTTTGCGGCTGTCGTAATTCGTGAAAAAAATGAAGCCGCGCTCGTCCGCACCCTTGAGCAGCACCGCGCGCGCGGAAGGCCGGCCGGCCTTGTCCACTGTGGCGAGCACCATCGCGTTCACATCCACCGGCGTGTGACCGAGAACGGCAGGCCAGAGTTTGTAGAGCGCAATCCCGATTTTTCGCCAGCGACTGCCCGATGCCGCCTGCGCAAACCATTGATTGAACTGTGCCAGCGGATTCGCGGCCAAGTCTGCCCGCCGCAGTTCCTCCTGCACATATTCCCGCCGGATGTCTGCCATCGCCATATAGTGTAGAATTTACAACGCCGGCGGATTTTCAGCGAATCAATTTTGGCCGGATCCACCCGGAGGGCTGTCGGAGTTCAAGCTTCAGCCGCATTTATTCAATTTAACCACGGATGGACACGGATAAACCCAACGCGGCCTTTGGCCGCAACCACAGATTTTGGACTGCGGCGGGAATCCCGCAGAGCGGGAGCCACGCCGCTTTTGGAAGCAACCGGTCGTACGGAAAGCGGTGTCGCCGCTGCGCTTCGCCTCGGCAAGCTGCCACCGCAGTCCAAATCTTTGTCATCCGTGCGCGAAGCTGCAGGATTGTATTACGGATTAAGACAAGGCAAAAGGTCCCTTTGGCGAACCCGGAAGGCCTTTCTTATTGGTGAATTCGTTTGCCTTGTCTTAATCCGTCCCGCATTGCGGGATCCGCGTCCATCCGTGGTTAAAAAATTGATGGACTTTTCGCGCGTTTTCCCGACCCTGTTCCAACCATGTTTTCACTGCAATTGCTCTTCGGAAAGGCCGACCGGTTTTATCAACTGCTGGAAGATGCCGCCAGCGAAGCCCACGAAAGCGTCCGGCTGGTCATTGAAATGATCAAATCCCCCGCGCCCGCCAAAGGTCTGGACGATCTTACACTCGCGCGCCGCAAGGAGAAAAAGATCGCGGAGCAGATCACCGCGGAACTGGTGAAAACGTTTGTGACCGGTCTCGAACGCGAGGACATTGAGGCATTGTCGCTGGCGCTGCGCAAAATTCCCAAGACGGTCGAGAAACTGGCGGAGCGCATCAACCTCGGCCATCAGCACATTCAAGGCGTGGATTTCAACCGCCAGATTGAAATCATGGAACAGGCCACCGACGTGGTGCTGACCATGGTGAAACAACTTCGCGACATGAAACATCTGGAAAAAATTCATGAGTTGAACACCAAGCTTCAGTATCTCGAAAACGAGGCGGACCGGTTGATGGGGGATTTGCTGAAAGACCTTTACAGCGGGCGCTACGAGGCCACGAAAGCCATGGTCATCCGCGACCTTTTTGAATTGATGGAAAAGGTCATTGACCGCTGCCGCGACGCCGGCAACGTGGTCATGCACATCGTGCTCAAAAATTCCTGACCGCGCACGATGACCCTCATCCTTCTCGTCATCCTGGCGGCGCTGGTGTTCACCTACATCAACGGCTTTCATGACACGGCCAATTCCATCGCCACCGTCGTCGCCACCAAGGTGTTGTCGCCGCGCCAGGCCGTCATGCTGGCGGCGGTCACCAATCTGGGTGGCGCCTTCATTGGCAGTGCCGTTGCCACCACGATTGCTTCCGGCCTCGTTGACCCAAAAGTTGCCACGTCCGAGGTCCTGATCTGTGCCCTGGTTGCCGCCATTCTCTGGAACCTGTTGACGTGGTGGTTTGGGATGCCGTCAAGTTCGTCGCACGCGCTCGTCGGCGGTTTGTGTGGGGCGTGTCTGGCCGCTGCCCACAACAATTGGAATGTCCTGGTCTGGTCCGTCCCCAGTCCAAAACATTGGTGGTTGGGCACAGGACTGATTTGGAAAGTTATTGTTCCGATGATTTTGTCTCCCGTTTTGGGTTTGGTCTTTGGCTTCCTGGTTATGGGAACGCTTTACTTCCTGTTGCGCAACTGGCGGCCAGCCAAGGTCAACAAAACCTTCGGCATCCTCCAGCTTGGCAGTTCGGGTTTTATGGGCATCAGCCACGGCATGAATGACGCGCAAAAAACCATGGGCATCATCGCGCTGGTATTGCTGACCGGCACGAGCAGCGGCGCATTTGACCAGCTTCCCGCCTGGCTGTCGTTTTTGCGCACCGCGCCGCCGGAAGCGAACCAGCCGCTGGCCATTGCCGCGTGGATCAAAGTGCTTTGCGCCCTGACCATGTGCGCCGGCACCGCCTTGGGTGGCTGGCGAATCATCAAAACCATTGGACACAAAATGGTCCGTCTCCATCCCGTTCACGGTTTCGCCGCCGAAACCACCAGCGCCACGGTGCTGGTCACCGCCGCCTGTTTCGGAATGCCCGTGTCCACCACGCATGTCGTCACCACCTCCATCATGGGGGTCGGCTGCGCAAAAGGATTTAATTACCTCAGACTCGACGTGGTCGAACGCATCCTCTGGGCGTGGATAATGACGATTCCGGCCAGCGGCGGCGTGGCTTACCTGCTGGTCAAGCTGGCGCAAGTCGCCGGTTGGATTCAGTAATCCCCCCCTTGAGAAATTGAAAGCCCGTCAGGGCTGGCATATTTGTAGTTTGGCAAATCCAATTAGACCAAGCTCCAGCGGAGCGGCATCTTCAGTGGAGAAAGAACAGAATATGTCGCTCCGACGGAGCTGGATCGTTTCAGGGGTTGTGAATCTATAGAGATGTCGCGCCCACGGCACTTTGGAGTGCGGCGACATGGCACCGCTTTGAAAGCGCGGACATGTCCGCGCATTCCAAATTTTATCTGTTCAACATCACTTGCGGCCGTAACGCGGGTCGGGGATGCCGAGGTTTTTTTTGATCTTGAGCAGGTCCTTTAGTTGCGCGGGCGAAATGATGTTTGGCGTCCGGCTTAATTGCGAAGCGACGAGAATGGTGCGGCAGTAGGATTCGAGAATTTCCATCTTGAAGTAGGCGTCCTCCACGTTGTTGTGGCTCCACGAAACGACGCCATGATTGGCCATGAGAATGACGTTGTGTTTGTCCACCAGGCCGGCGATCTGCCGGCCCAACTCCGGCGTGCCGGGCGTGCGATACGGCGCGATGGCGGCGGAAACGAACACTTCAAATTCCGGAATCAGGCACGTGGGCGGCACCATCCCCGCCACCGCAAAGCCCGTGGCATGCGGCGGATGGCAATGCACCACGGCCACCGCGCGCGGCTGGCGTTTCATGATCTGTAGGTGCATGAGAATTTCGCTGGTGCGCCGTTTTGCGCCGAAAAGCTGGTTGCCCTTGAAATCCACCAGGCACAGGTCTTCGGGTTTCATGAAGCCCTTGCTCACGAGGGTGGGTGTGCAAAGCGCGATGTCCTTGCCGACGCGAATGGCGATGTTGCCGCCGTTGCCGTCCACATAGGTCCGCTGCCAGAGGCGGCGGCCGATGTCGCAGATTTGCAGCTTCAATCCGTGAATTTGCGGCGAGTTGAAAAAGGCCTCGATTTCCGGCTTTGAGCCTCTCGCCGGACCGGCACCGGTCGGCAAAGGCTTGTTTAACCGTTTATAAACGGTTTTCCGGACCATCTCGCGCCGCCGCGATGGATTGCTCGCATCCATATTAGAGACATTTTGGGGAGGGGATTGAAGGAGAATCAATGGAAATCGCGCAAATGTTTCCCGCTGCCACCCACCAGCCTGCACAATTCGTTCATGACTTTTTCCACGCTAATGGTCCGCACACCGGTGATTTCCTTCAAAACGACCAATGGTTCGCCTTGCGGCCGCCAGACCTCTTCCAGCGTATCCGCCCAAAGGACAACACACGGCAATCCCACCGCCGCCGCCAGGTGCGTGATGCCCGAATCGTGACCCACAAAAGCCGCGCAAGATTGGATTCGCTGCGCCAGTTCGACAAGTGGCAGGCCTTGGACGATGGCGCAGCGTGCCGGCGGCAGCAAAGCAGCCAATCGTCGTAAGCGTTCGCCCTCCGCCTCGCCGCCAACCAGCAGCAGACCCCAATTGGTCGTCGCCATGACCTGTTGAATCAACCCGGCCCATTTGGCTTCCGGCCAGTTCTTCTTTTCACTGCCGCTGCCAGGATGAAGGGTAAGTTGGTTGAGAGTTGAGCCGTCTTTGCTTCGCTTCGCCGCGCCAAGAAGTTGAGAGTTGAGGAAAAGGCGCGGCACGGGGTCCGCGTCGAAGATGGCCAGTCGCTCCAGTGGTTTGAGATAAACTTTCGTGGCGTGAAGCCGCTCCGCTTCGTCCGGCCGGTGGGCGCCGACGATGAATTGTCCAACCAAGCAGCGGCAGATGTTGTTTTTGAAAATTTCGCCCGGGTCGTAGAGATACGAAATGACCAGGTCGAACTCGGAAAAGTAATCCACCAAATCCGGCTCAAGCGTGCCACCAAGGGCGAAAAAGCCCGCCAACCCGCGCGCTTCAATCGGTTGCACCCGGTCCGCCAAACCACCCGCCACCGCGAGTTGGGCGATGTGCGGATAACCGAGCACCTCCAGGTGCGCCTGGGGAAACTGGCGGCGCAAGGCGGCAATGGCCGGCAACGTGAGAATGAAATCGCCGATGGCCCCGCCGCGAATGACCAGAATCCTGGGTTTGATTGCGCTCACATCGCGCGGAACGCCGTCAGGCCAAGAATCACCACGAATACCGCAAACGCCAGACGGATGGCGCTGCCGATGCGGATGCGATCTTCCGTCGCCGTCGCCCAATTCAAAATGTCGCGCAATTTCCAGGGCGTTACCGTGAACCAGATGCCGGCGATAACGAGGACATAAGCCCAGACTTGAATCACCAAAACCCATGAACTTTGGCCCAGATGCGGACGCCCGGTGTCCACCATCAATTTCGCCAGCAGCAACATCAGGACCGCCAGGCCGCGCACGGCCAGAAAGTCCTGCACAAAAATGCACGCCAAAATTCCCACCGCCGTGAAACCGGCCATCATATACGGTTTAAAAGCCGAGAAATCCGCGATGGGTTCGATATTCACGTTCCATACAAACCACGCCGTGGCCAGTAGCATCAGCACAACGCCGGCGGGCAGGTTGCGCGGAAACTTGCGCGCGGCGGCGGCAAACTGCGCCGGTTTGGTGAGGCCGTAAATCTGCGGCACGCTCACGCCGACGCCGAGTAAAATTGAAAGCAACGACAGTTTCATGCTTGGAAATTAAACCACGAATCCACCCGGATAGACACGAAGAAAATCAATGTGTTCATTCTCGACGCTGCTGGGTGGATGGGCGACGCGAAACGCGCTGGACAGCCAACCGTTCCATGGGCAAAGTCGAAAGTCATGAAATCAGATTGGCGGCAAAGGTTCCAGTTAAGTCACTGTTTGATGAAAACGAAAAAATATCTGTCGGTGTTTGTTATGTTCATGTTCGTTGCGGGATGTTCAACTGATCCCACTTCTCGGACGATAGCGCTCGGTGATGCCGCGACTGCTTCAGCTCTATTGGTAACGTTGCCTCTAATTCCTTTCGCTGACGCATATCACGCAATTTCTGGAGACATCAGAAAGGAAAAAGAGAAAGAGAGAATCATCCAAGAAAAACTTAATCCAATTTATCAAAAGAGAATTGAGATGGTTAAGGCCCGTTCGCCAAAGGCAGATGCAGATCAAACGTGGAAAGAAGGGGTGACAGCATTCTTGTCATCACTTGGACGGGATGGAGGATTATATCCAGGTTTAGAATCAACTGAATATAATTTGAAGGATCAGGAAGAAAATCAAAGGCGAATAGATGGTGGTAATTTTCTTACTTATCTTCAAACCCTCTTGAGCGACGACCCTCTTCAACAACAGGCTCGAAACTTTAGCGAAAAGCACAATGAGTTCATGAACGTTCGTTGGGAATACGAAGAATCTTTTAATCGGGAGATTTATCAGCAGATTCAAAACTCAAAGGCATCTAGCACCAAATAGGTCGCCTCCGTCTCCATCCCTAATTTCCAAACTCACTCCAAAATTGCCGGGTCGCCGTAGAGCGTGAAGGAACCGGCGCGGGTGATTTTCACGTCCAGAAGCTGGCCGCGATGCTCCCGCCCTGCGGGATCAAACACCACTATCTTGTTGCAGCGCGTCCGGCCGGTCATCCGCGCCGGATTCTTCCGACTCGGCCCTTCGACCAGAATCTGGGTCCGCCGCCCGACGAACGCATCGTATTTGCGCCTGCCGATTCCATTGACCGTTTCGAGCAGGCGATGGTTGCGCTGCTCGCGGATTTTTTGCGGCACCTGGCCGGGCATGTCCGCGGCGGGCGTGTCGCGGCGCTGCGAGTATTTGAAGATGTAAGCGTTGTCGAATTCCACTTCGCGCGCTAGCGAAAGGGTTTGCTCGAAGTCGTCCTCCGTCTCGCCGGGGAACCCGACGATGATGTCCGTTGTGATGCCGATGTCCGGTTTCGCGCGGCGCAATTTTTTGATGAGGCCGAGGAAGCGTTCGCGCGTGTAGCCGCGGTGCATCAATTTCAAGACGCGGTCACTGCCGCTTTGGACGGGCAGGTGCGCGCTTTCGACCAGCTTGGGCAGCCGCGTGTAAGCCTCAATCAAATCGTCGCCGTAGCCTTTCGGATGCGGCGCAGCGAAACGGATGCGTTCCAGTCCTTCAATTTCGTGGACGGCATCGAGCAGTTGGACGAAGGGGGTTTTCGTGGTCGAGGGTCGAGCGTCGAGCGTCGAGGGCAGGAAGATTTCTGGCTCTCGACCCTCGACCTTCGTCTCTCGACTGCTTCCGCCCCGTTTGCCATAGCTCGTTACAATTTGCCCGAGCAAGGTGATTTCCTTCACACCCTGTGACACAAGCTGCCGGCATTCAGCCACGATGTCAGGAATGCCGCGGCTGCGTTCCTCGCCGCGCGTGTCAGGCACGATGCAAAACGTGCAACGCTGGTTGCAGCCCTGCATGATGCTAACATACGCGGTGACGGATTTCTGAGCGTTTCCGTTGAGCAGATGCTCGCGAATGGTCGCTTCGCTGCCCTGCTCCACCGCCACATCCACGATTTTATCGCGGTGACCGGCCAGGATTTCGTCGAGGTAATCCGCCGCGTGATGAAATTTTTGCGTGCCCAGGACAAGGTCCACGTCCGGCAGACGGTCAATGAGTTCCTGCCCGCGGCTTTGCGCCATGCAACCCATGAAACCGAGCACAACGTCCGGACGGTTCTTGCGCGCATCCGCCGCGAGGTTTTGCATTTTGCCAATCGCCTTTTTCTCCGCGAAATCGCGCACGCTGCAGGTGTTCAGCAAAATCACGTCGGCAGCCGCCTCGGATGGCGCGAGCGTGTAACCCTTGGCGACGAGCTGGGCGGCGACGGCCTCGCTGTCGCGCTCATTCATCTGGCAGCCATAGGTTTTGATGAAAACACTGGGCATGATGTTTCAGATAAGCAGGATACTTTGGGGCGATGGGCTTGGAAAGTGGAATCGGGGAGGGCGCATCTCAATTTTTGAGCACCTCTCATTAGCACCCGGCTTCAGCCGGGTGAAACCAGTTATCACGAGAATAGAACCCGTTTCAACGGGTTTTTCCGCACACCAAAGCCGTTAAAACGGCTTTCGGACGTTTTTCGACCATCGTCACCGGGCTGAAGCCCGGTGCTAATGAGAATTTTCCGACGCCGGTCAAAAGTTGAGTTGCGTCCGGCACTCCGCCGCAACCCACTTGCGGCGGCGAGCCAACCTTGTATCTTTCCCGGGAGGACAGGTGATTTGGTCCGCCCGGCGTGGAACTGAATCGCACTATGGAATTTGAACCACTAAAAGTTTTACTCGTTGGCAATGACAAGCGTTTTGCGCACGACGTCGCGGAAATGTTGCGCGCGGGCGGCGGCGTGACCGAAGTCGCCACGGCGGCGACTTTGGAAGCCGGGCTGGCGGAATTGGCGGCCCATTCGTACCACGCCGTTTTGTTTGAACTCCCCTCCGAAAATGCCGCCGGTCTGTTCCAAGTCACGCAACTCACCATCAAAATCCGGCGTCTGCCGATTGTGGTGTTCGGACCGGGCAACGACGGGATATTTGGGACGGAAATCATCGGAGCGGGCGCGCAAGATTACCTGGCCAAAGATGAAATTGACCCGCGCACGTTGCAACACGCCCTGCGCTGCGCGATTGAACGCCAGCAGGAATACAACGCGTTGATTGATGAAAAAGACAATTACTGCGGCATCTTCGACCACCTGATGGAGGGGGTTTTTCGCACGACGCCGGACGGTCACTATTTGCTGGCGAACGTGGCCCTGGCCCGCATTTACGGTTACGACTCGCCGTTGGAGTTGATGGCGAGCATCAAGGACATTGCGCACCGGCTTTATGTCGAACCGGGGCGGCGCGAGGAATTCGTCCAGTTGATGCAGGAGCACGACACGCTGAGCGGCTTCGAGTCCAAAATTTACCGCAAGGACGGGACCATCATCTGGATTTCGGAAAATTGCCGGGCGGTGCGCGGAGAGCAGGGCCAGTTGCTTTACTACGAAGGCACGGTCGAGGACATCACGCAGCAGCGGCAAATGGAGCAGGAATTGCAGAATTCGGAGTCGCTTTACCATTCGCTGGTGGAGACGATGCCGCAAAACGTTTTTCGGAAAGACCCGCTGGGGCGGTTCACCTTTGCCAACCAGCAATACTGCAATCATTATCACTGCCGGCTGGAGGACATCCTCGGCAAAACGGATTTCGATTTCTTCCCGAAGGAGCTGGCGGAACAATATCAAAAAGACGACCAGCGGGTCATGCAAACCGGTCAGACCTACGAAATCACCGAGGAACATCACCCTTTGGGGCAGGACAAACGAATCACCCGGGTCGTCAAAACCCCGCTTTACGGGGCGGACGGAAACATCATCGGATTGCAGGGCATTTTCTGGGACATCACCGAGCAACAACTCGCGGAGGAACGGATCCGCCAAGCCAACATCGAATTGGCCCGCAGCCGCGAGGACCTGCGTGTCAAAAATTCAATCATGGAGGAAAACCTCCACATGGCCCGCGAAATCCAGCTCACGATGCTGCCGCAGCAATATCCGGTTTTTCCCCCCGGCACTCCACCCGAACAAAGCGCCTTTCAATTCGTCCATCGTTATCAAGCCGCCGAAACGGTGAGCGGCGATTTTTTCAGCGTCTATGCGCTTTCGGACACGGAAGCTGCCGTCTTCATTTGCGACGTGACCGGCCACGGGGTCCGCGCCGCGCTCGTCACCGCCATGATCCGCGCGCTGGCGGAGGAATTGAAGCCGCTGGCGCGCGAGCCCGGAAATTTTTTGCGCAAGCTCAATTCCGATTTGTGCAGCATCCTTAAAAGCACCGGTTCGCCAATGCTGACCACGGCCTTTTACCTGGTAGCTGACTGGCGGACCGGCAAAATGCGTTTTGCCAACGCCGGGCACCCCAAGCCACTGCTCCTCCACCGCCCCGCAGGCAAAATCGAGCCGCTCATCAACGCTTCCACCCGGAGCGAACCGGTGCTCGGATTGTTCGACAACCCGACGTATCAAACCAGTGAAGTCACCCTCGCCCCGGGTGATTTGGTGATGCTGTTCACCGATGGCCTTTACGAAGTACAGGGGCAGAATGAGGAATTGTATTCCCAGGAACGGCTGATGCTGGACGTGCAAAACCTGCTGCAAAAGCCCCCCGCGCAAATGTTCGACCAGTTGATCGAAGTCATCCGCACGTTTGCCGTCAGCGGGGAATTTGACGACGACGTCTGCCTCGTTGGCATGGAATACCCCGGCCAAACGCCGGAGAAAAAATCGTGATCCCCATTGCGTAATTTCAGGAATTCAAAACCGTCACTTTGCGTTCAAAGCCGACCCAATCGCCGTCATGATCCCCCCGCCCCGAAGGCCTTGCGCGATGATTTTTCCGTCCGGGCCGATCAGGAAAATGGACGGGATGCCGCGGACGCTGTAATCCTTCGTCACGTTGTCCTTGGACCAGTCGCCGAGGAATCCTTGCAGCCATTTGATGTCGTGATCCTGGGCGAATTTTTTTGGGAGGCCGGCCTTTTGGTCGAGGCTCAAGCTGATCATCACGAAACGCGAATCGCTGCCATAGGCGTCATAGGCGGCCTTCAGATGGGGCGTTTCGGCAACGCACGGTCCACACCACGTCGCCCAGAAATCCAGCAGCACATATTTGCCGCGAAAATCGGAAAGCTTCAGCGGCTGGTCGTCGAGCATCTTGACGCTGAAATCGGGGGCCGGGTCGCCCAGGTTCAAATGTTTCACCACCTTCACCACGATTTCGCCAAGGTCAAACGGCGCGTCGGGATCGTTCGTGGGGCTTTCCGGCACGACCACCTCCCGGCTGTCAACTTCCGCCACAGTAACGGAGCTGCCCCAGAAATTGCCGCTCAAGGTGTATTTTCCGGGCGCGACCGATTCGCCACGCAAGGTGCCGTCGGCCTTCATCTGCAGCTGGCCGCCTTTTCTTTGCGCCCCGGCAAATTTTTTCCCGGCGTCGGTTTTGATCCAGTCCTGATACCATTTTTGGATTTTGTCCGGCGTGTCCAATCCTTCCGGAATCGGCGGCTGGGCCACATCGGGGCGGAGAAAAATGTTGCCCTGTTCCAGGTTTACATCAGCGGGCAAATCAGCGCTTCGCTTCCAGTGACCAGTCACCTCGCGGCCGTTGAGGGCGACTTGAACAATGTTCGTTTCTCCGGGTTTGACCTTGAGGGATTGCAATTCCAAATAGGACCAGGAACGTTCCGTCATCGGCTGTTTCAATTCGATGCGAATCGGCCCTGGCGGAACATGCGGAAATGTGAAATGTCCCTGCGCATCCACCATCACCGGGTTTTTGTCCCACAAGTTGCGCTGCTCCGAACCGTCGCCGGCAAAGAAATACAATTCCCGCCCCGGCAACGGTCGTCCATGGTTCAGCAAAGTGCCGTCAACCCGGCCCCACGGCTGCAACGTCAGCGTGAGGCTGTTGGTGAAATCGGACTGTGAAACCAGGGCAAAACCGGCGGGCGAAGCCGCAACCAGGCTGAAATTGCCGGTTTGCGGCGGCAGTTCAAAATGGCCGTCGGCATCCGTCTCGTAATTCTCGCTGTCCTGGTTTTGATTGCTCAATTCCGTTCCGTCCAGTTGCAGATAATCCCGTGTCGCAGCCAGAAACACTTTCACGCCAGCGGCCGGTTTGCCATCCGCGGTTTTGACCTGGGCGATGGTGGCCGGAGTTTTTTTCAATTTCACGTCCCACGTCACCACGCCTTCGTTTGGTTTGATGGCGCGCGACTGCTCCGGGGCGTAACCGGGCGCCGAAATTTGAAAGACGAAATCATACGGCGTCGGGCCGATAATGATGGGGGTGTCGAAATGAACTTCGTAACGGCCCGCCCCGCCCTCGCTGGCCCGCCGCTTTTCAAACCGCGCCCCGCCGGCGCCTTCCGGCCAGCCCGGGGTGACTTTGAATTTGGCGACCGGCTCGCCGGTGTCCGTGTCGGTCACGGAACCTTTGACGGTGAGCGGGCTGGCAAGAGTAAAGGTCGTGATGTTGGTGGTGCCGGTCTGGATGGGAGTCCACTCCAAGACCATGTAACCGCCCTTGACGATGGTCAGCAAAATGGGATGTCCGGGCGCGGAATCCCATGTGAATTCGCCGTCGGGATTGCTCTTTGTCTTCCATTCAATCGTCCGGCCGCTGAAGATTCCATGCCGGTCGGCCAGGCCGTCATACGAAATCTCCGCGCCTTCCACCGGCTTGCCAGCGGTGTCCACCACGCGCCCGTAAATGACCTTGCCGGGTTTCAAAATCACATCCTGCGGCGCGTTGCTCGCGGTGACGGTGACGGTGCGGAATTCCGGCGCAAAGCCGGGCGCGCTGATGGTCAGATAATTTTCGCCAAGACCAAGGTTCTTCAAATTAAAATTTCCGTCGCCATCTGCATTCGTCTTGATTGCGCCGCTCATGTAGCGGTCGAAACCGACAAACACCGTCGTGTTCGCCAACGGACGACCCGCTTCATCGCGAACCGTGCCGGACAATTTGCAACCGCTGCTTAATTTCAACACCGCCTTGCCGCTGAAGAAATCCGCCGTGCTGACGTGGTTGCCCTGAAAGCCGCGCTGGCCCGGCCCGTCTGCGAAAAATTGCGCCTGCGGAAAATCGGGATGCGTGACGGTCACGCCGAAATCCTGATAGTTCTCCGGCAGACCTTGAATGCTCCAATGGCCGGCGGCATCGGTCTTGCCGGATTCAGTGGGTAGGGACACCCGGTCTCCCGACGCGTTGTCAGTGCCGTAATTGATGAAACGCACTTCCGCCCCGGCCACCGGCTGACCCGCTTGATCCAGCACCACGCCTTGAATCGTCGCCCGGCCGACGGTGAGACGATATGTGATTTCACCCGGGATATTGCCGCTCTGCCAAATTCCTGTCCGGCCCACATAGCCTGTCTTGCTCAACTCAAGCCCCACATAACTCGTCCGGCCAACCGGATATTTCACCAGCGCCACGCCATTGGTTGAAGTCAAAATCGCGTCGGCCACCACGCCTTCATCGTCCACGCTCATGTAGGGATAAACTTCCGCGCCGATAATGGGCGCGCCGGTTTCCTTGTCCACGACGCGCACCTTCAAAGCCCCGTCAAAATTGCCGCTCGGCTCCAACGGCATCGCTGCCGTGACTTCCCGATGCGGATCGCTCCCGGCCACCGTGGCCGCGACCAGCGCATAGGAAGCGCGGGTGCGGGTGGAAATGGCGTCCAAGCTGTCCACAGTCTTGTCCGGAAACGGATTATGCAGCACACTCTTGAACAGGCGTCCGGTGCCTTTGTAAACGCCCGGGCCGCGCCAGATGATTTTCGTGTCCGGATCGGCGACGATTTCCTGCTCCTCCGACAACAACCGGGCCCAGTCGCTGACCTGGAAGTTGTAGCGGATGGTAAAGTCGTAACGGGTGCCGTCCGCGTAATGCAGGCGGAGAATGGCGACCGGACAGCCATAATACTCCCGCCATTGCACGGCGTGAATCAGGTGCAGCTCGTCAAATTTCCGGCCGATTTTGATTCCCGAAACTTCGTCCCGGCGGACATCATTGCGGTCGGCAGAACTTTTGCCATAAAGGTATATCTCACCGTCCACATCAAACGGCAGGCCGTCCACGATTTTGTGTCCGAAATAGCCTTGGTAACTGCTGTTGGTGTCTTTTGGCCCCACGAACAGCTTGCTGTAAAACGGCTTTAAATCGAGAACGTATGGCAGCGGATTGCCGGAGGCGGCGGCGTTTGAAGCAGTTGGCTTTTCATCTTTCTTCGCGTCCGTCAGGCAGCCGGCGGTGATGACCGCCACCGGGAGCCACAGCGCCCATCGCCACCGCGGCGTGAGCCGCCGGCGAAAGAACCACTGCGCCAGCCGCCCCACCAGAACCAGCGCGCCGGCCGGCATCGAAGTGCGGCCAGACGCGGACAGAAATTGAGCCGCATTTATTATTTTCATGATTTTCTCCCGGGTTTGCTCACAATTGTAATCCGCCCAAAGACGCCACGCGTAGTCGAAATAGTCAAGCGCCCTTTTTGAAGGGTTAAAATCAGCCAGGTCACGTCTGGACGAGCGCAAACCGCCAATGAACCGCGGCAAGTCTCTGCGGGGCAACGAGCAGTTGCTTCACCTTGACTCGTGGAATTCGTGTCTGGCTATTCGGACAGGATTTTAATGGAACGGCTTTTCTCGGAACGTTTTCTGGCCGTTTCATTCAGAATCTTCTTTCGCAACCGCAGATTTTTCGGCGTCGCTTCCACGTACTCGTCCACGTCAATGTATTCCAGCGCGCGTTCGAGGCTCAACTTCAACGGCGCGGTGAGCTGGATGCCCTTGCCATCGCCCACCGACCGCATATTGGTCAGCCTTTTCGCCTTGCAGGGGTTCACCGGGATGTCGTTTTCGCGCGCATTTTCGCCCACAATCATGCCGGCGTAAACGGCGTCGCCCGGTTCCACCATCAGGCGGCCGCGTTCCTGAATCATGTTCAGGGCATAGGCCATCGCCTGGCCGTTTTCCATGCTGACGAGCGAACCGTTCTTGCGCGCGGCGATTTCCCCGCGGTCGGGGCCGTATTCGTGAAAGAGATGGCTCATCACGCCAAGACCGCGCGTCTGGTTCACCAGGTCGGTCTCAAACCCAATCAGGCCGCGCATGGGAACCAGCGCTTCGATGGTCACCTGGTCGCCATGATGATTCATGCTGGTGATTTCGGCCTTGCGGCCGGAAAGGTTTTCCATGATGGCGCCCATGAATTCCTGCGGAATCTCGAGGAATAATTTTTCAATCGGCTCCAGCATGTTGCCGTTGGCGTCCTTTTTGTAGAGCACTTCGGGGCGCGAAACCAAAACCTCGTAGCCTTCGCGCCGCATTTGCTCGACGAGGATGGCGATTTGCATTTCACCGCGGCCCTCGACTTCAAAGATTTTCGGATCGGCGGTCTGCCGGATGCGCAATGCGACGTTGGTGCGGATTTCCTTTTGCAGCCGCTCCCAAATGTGGCGCGCGGTGACCAGCTTGCCGTCCTGACCGGCGAGCGGGCTGTCGTTCACGGCAAATTCCATCTGGATCGTCGGCGGATCAATCGGGATGTAAGGCAGCGCGCCGCGTTCCGGTTTGTCCGCGATGGTCTCGCCGATGAACACGTCCTCAAAACCGGTGATGCCGACGATGTCGCCCGCGTGCGCCTCCTGCACTTCGATGCGTTTCAAACCTTCAAACTGGTAAATCATCGTGATTTTGCCCTGGGTGATCTTGCCGTGGCCGTGCAGGCAGCAGGCCGTCTCACCCACTTTCACCTTGCCCGCCATGATTTTACCGAAGGCGATGCGCCCGAGGTAATCACTGTAATCGAGGTTGGCAACGAGCACCTGGAAACCTTCGCCCGCCTTGGCGTGTGGCGGGGGGATGTGCTTGATGATGGCGTCGAAGAGCGGTTCCATCGTGCCGGCAACGTGTTCCAGTTCCACCTTGGCATAACCATCCTTGGCCGAGCAATAGATGAACGGAAAATCGAGCTGCTCGTCCGTGGCGTTGAGCGAAATGAACAGCTCGAACACCTGGTCGAGCACTTTTTTGGGATTGGCATTCTCGCGGTCAATCTTGTTGATGACCACAATCGGCTTGGCGCCGGCTTCGAGCGCCTTGCGCAGCACGAAACGGGTTTGCGCCTGCGGGCCATCGGCGGCGTCCACCACCAGCAGCACGCCGTCAATCATGTTCATGATGCGCTCGACCTCGCCCCCGAAATCAGCGTGACCGGGGGTGTCCACGATGTTGACGTGGTAAATCTTGTATTTGAACGCGGCATTCTTGGCGCGGATGGTGATGCCCTTTTCCTTTTCCAAATCCATGGAATCCATCAGGCGTTCGTCGGTGGATTCATGCTGGTTGGCGCGGAAGGTGCCCGACTGTTTGAGCAGGCAATCCACGAGCGTTGTCTTGCCGTGGTCCACGTGCGCGATGATGGCGATATTCCTGATGTGCTGCATAATTTTTCAAACCGAATCGAATAGAATGCCTTTTTGGGGGAAAAGGTCAAGAAATGTCTGCCTTGAAAATTAGTCCCGCGTCGGATATGGTATGGACATGACGGCAACGACGGTTATCGAAGAAATCAAACACCTGCCTCGCACGGAGCAATCTCGCGTGCTCCAATTTGCCTTTGAACTCGCGCGTGAGCGCCAACTCTCCGGAGAAGAATTAGCCATTCTCGCGCAGCGCATGGTTGAATCCGCAGACCCCGCCGAAGTCAAAAAATTGCGGGATGAAATCCATCGCGGCTTTTACGGCGAATAGCCATGCCGCGAATTCGCCGTCACAATCTTCCGCCGCGCCTGCTCGATCATTTGCTCGACCGCGTCAGCAGTCGAAATATTTCCTCAGCGCAGCTTGGACTTTTGGCGGACTGGCTCCGCGCCGAACCCGAAGTGCCGACGGGCAAGTGGTTCAAGAAATTTCCCGGCATGACCGTTTGCGGCGAAGGCGAACTCATCAAAACCTTCTTACAGCTCGGCCAGACCGCCACGGGCGAAGAATTAAATTAGGCTGGACAGCACGGTTTTTGAAAAGAAAGGGTCAAGCCGCGCGTGGGGAAATTTTGATTGTCATCTGTCCGTAACACAATTGCCGCCTTTCAAACCGTCCCTGCCAGTTAAAATAACGCTTTTTGTGTTTTACGCCCGCCCTCACCTGTATCCTCTCCCCGGGGAGAGGATTTTAGCAATCACGGTCTCGGTGATTTGATTGACTGTCCGGCAAATCCAGTCGCGCGAATTTTCAAGGGGACGGCGAACGATTCTCCTTGTCCATATCAAGGTGTGAAGGTGACGAGGTATTGTGTGGCCTGCAAGTGATGCTGTTGAAGCCAGTCGTAAAAGTAGCCAGTATTCTTCTCCTTTGCCGTTTCGAGGTGGCGCAGTGCCCCTCTCAAAAGCAAACGGTGTGGGAGGAACTTCCGTTTAACTTTGACATGGACACGGGACGTGGCATGGTGGGTTAAACCAGCTTTTTCAACTTCGCGTCCTCGGCCAGTTTTTTGACCAGTTCCTTGACCTTTTGCGCTTGGCTCTTGTGCGCCAGCAACACCGCGTCGTCGGTCTGCACCAGGATGGAATCGCGCAGGCCGACCACGGCAATGAGCGTGCGATTTTTTATGCGCGCATCAAAAATGATGTTCCGCGCCGCGTCCACGTGGATGAAATCCGCCACGGCGCAGTTCCCTTCCGGGTCGGCCTTGAGATGCCGCGCCAGCGCCGTCCAGGAACCGAGATCGTCCCACTCAAACGCGCCGTCGGCCACGATGACGTTCTGCGCATGCTCCATCAGCGCGTAATCAATCGAGATTTTTTTGATGCCGGGATATTCCTTCGCCAGCACCTTGGCGAGCTTTGCCGGCTGGTTTGCCACTTTGAACCAGCGCTGGCAGGCCGCATACATTGCCGGCTGATGTTTCTGCAAACCTTCCGTGATGGTCACAAACGACCAGACGAACATGCCGGCGTTCCAGCGATATTGGCCGCTGTTGACGTATTCCAGCGCACGATCAAAATGCGGCTTCTCGACAAACTGTTCCGCCCGGAAAAATGTGGTTTTGTATTTCTTTGCGCCCGACGGCGGCGGCAACGCCTCGCCGACGTGGATGTAGCCGTAACCCGTCGCCGGCTCGGTCGGCTTGATGCCGATGGTCACAATCGCCTGACCGCGACTGGCGAGGTCGAAGGAGTCATTCAAAACCTGCTGGAATTTTTTCTCGTCGGGAATGACGTGGTCGGCGGGCAAAACCGCCATGACGCCGGTCGTCGAACGCGCGCCCACCAGCGCCGCGCCGAGCGTAACAGCGGCGCAAGTGTCGCGGCCCACTGGCTCGGCAATCAGATTTTGTTTGGGGATTTTCGGAAGCTGTTTGCGGACCTCCGGCAATTGCACCTCGTTGGTGATGACGAAAATGTTTTTGGCCGGCACCAGCGGCAGCACGCGGTCAACGGCCTGCTGGAGGAACGATCGTTTGCCGAGCAGCGGGAGCAGTTGCTTGGGCATTTTCTCGCGGCTCACCGGCCAGAACCGCTCGCCGCGCCCGCCCGCCATGATGATGACGAAGCGGTTTTTACTGTCCATTGATGCTTTCATGGTTTCTGCCGATGATTAAGCGCGAAAAGCACCGGGAATTTCAATGCTAAACCGCGCTCATCCCGCCATCCCGATCAAGGCCAACCGCCCGGAAAGCCTCAGCCGCCGGAACCCTGTGGTTGGGCGTGGAAAAGGCGCTTTGTCGCTGACGGGTGGTGGCAATTGAACCGTTCTGGTTTGGGCTGAAGGTCCATCAATTGCCCGCCATAAAAAAGGTTCGACACGGGATGGCCTCCACATGGCGAACCTGATTTTCTAAATTTTGACGGCAACTAAATCAACTTAATCAGTGCCGCTGTCCTTTCCACTCCCGCTCAAGCTGCCGGTGGTAATGATCCCGTCAATGTAGTAAAGGCCATTCGTTTGAGGATTGTTTTCACCGGAAACGTTCTTAATGCTAAACGAATACTTGTCGCCTTTGGAGCTGCTTGAAAAGCTCTGATTCATGGTTCCAAAGCCATAAATATTAAAAGCATAATTGAAATTTACGTTGTCATCGTATCCGTAGTCAAATTCCAAGTAAGCGTTACCAGTCATCGAACCCGAACCGCTGCTGCTCCCCGACTGGCCACTAAGCGGCCCATTGTCAACCTCGATGGAGAAACTCGCGTATGCATTAGATTGCCCTGCTGGGAGAAACGCATCCGCCGTGAGGGTGTCTAAAACAACCGTTTTGTTTGCTCCAAACACTTGAACCACTTGGATCGGCCAATAGTCATTTTCAAAGTCGTAATTAGGATTATTTTGATAATCATTATAAAAATTGGTGGAATTCAGATAAATTTGCACCAGGTAATTGGTTTTACCCACTGTGGCGAAATAGTTTGTATTATTGTAAAAAGCCTGACCCAACAACCTCAACAAACCTTTATTGTCCAGTTTTGCCGTTTTGGTCTTGGC
Source organism: Limisphaerales bacterium (assembly GCA_003134375.1). GTDB lineage: Bacteria > Verrucomicrobiota > Verrucomicrobiia > Limisphaerales > UBA11358 > UBA11358. Next base: position 41,560 of record PLAY01000065.1, read on the forward strand.
GATGTTGTTTGTGCCCTTGCTGGTGACACTGGCGTAATTGGTGGCTTGTTTCACCACCGTCATCGAAATATTCAACGATTGAACATCATTGAACTGAAACGGCAACCTGCTTATTTGGGCCTGCATTTTGCCAACGCCAAACACCATCAACCCGAGTGCTGCCATAGCGCATAATTTGAATGTTTTCATTGTAGTGCTCCAATTATTTGCCTGGTTGTTAATTTAATGTCTTGCTTATTTCTTCAATTATCCAAACTTTAAATTTTACTAAATTACATGTCAACAACGATTTTGCCCGCACTTTTCATAAAGGGCGCATCTTAGTTTTTGAGCGGGGTGTCGCGCCATTGAAAGCCCCTGTGTTTACAGCCCTTTCATTAACACCCGGCTTTAGCTGGGTGTTTGCCGGTGTCGCGGGTCGGAACCGCTTGAGCGGTTTATCGGCACACGGGAAACCGCTCAAGCGGTTGGCGGGCCTTCCCTTCGCTGAACACCCCGGTAAAGCAGGGTGTTAATAAGATGCGGTTTCCAAGTGCATAAAAACTGAGATGCGCCTTTTTTAAAACCCAATCCAAGCTTGGCGTTGCGGTCTTGGATTTTTTGTTTATGCTGGGGAACACTTATGAGACCGAAATTCATTTTTGCGCTGTTGCTGCTGGCGTTGCTGGTATTGGGTGCGGCTTTCCTTTTCAAACAACATTGGGAAAACGCCGCCCCGCCTCCTTCGGTCAATGAATCTGTGACTTCGGCTCCAGTGGTGAGTGCCGCCCCGCCATCCGCACCCGCCCCCGTTCCCGCCGCGCCAGTCTCCACCAATGTTCTGACACCCGAACAACGTCAAACCGCCATTGACGCCGAAACCGACCGCCTTCAGCAATGGTCCATGAATGACGATCCGGCATCGCTCTCAAATATCCTGGCCGACCTGACTAATCCTGAAAAAGAAATCCGGGACGCAGCCATCGAGGCCGCCAAGCAGTTCGGCAGCACCAACGCCATCCCCACCTTGAAAGCCGTGGCCGCGAACACGACTGATACCGAGGAACAGATCGCCCTGCTCGAAGCCGCCAATTTTCTTTCGCTGCCCCCGGTTGACTTCAGCCAGCCGACCTCACCCAAAACCCGGCAGTAAATTCGGGCCTCAGCGCAGCAAACCAAGGAAGCGCGCCAAAACAGGCTTCAAAAAGGCACCCACGCGTTTCACCGGTTCCGGCGCCCCGGCCGGCACCCAAGTTGAGACGAAATCTTCGTTCCCGAGGCCGTGTCGGGACGGACTCAACCGCAACCGCCGGGAACATGATAATTCCTTGTTGACAAAACCGGCCATCATTATAAAATACTTTTCAAGCTCAGCTTATTTTAAGCTGAAGAGGAAAAGTCGGTGGACGTTAAAAATTAACTAAACAACGAAAATAAACAATATGAAATTAACCAAAATACTGATGTGCGCATTGGCCGTGGGAGCGATGGTTTTCGCTACCGACCAAGCTCAGGCAAAATCAACCCTGGTCATTGATGGCTCCCTTTATGTTCCGATAAATCTCAAGGGGACTTTCACTTATGTCAATAGTAAGGACAAGATAGCAACAAAAACCGTCACTACCAAACAGATCATAAGTCAGTTGGATTACGCCAAAGGCACCATGCTGGCCATTGGCCCCGGAACCGGTACTAACAATTTCTATGGTTACACTAACAATGTCGATGTTTACGCCATCAATAATGGCGTAGTAGTATATGACCTTTCTGCGGGTGGTTATTTTCATGTCAACATGTCCGATACTCTTGACACGTCAACAGGCGATTTTCCCATGACAAAAAGGACATATTCCGAGGTTGGCGTAGTCACTATTGATTTTGCCAGCAGTCATAACCTCGTAACTCTAACAGCCAATAACTTCGCGTTTAACCTCACCGGCACTTATACCTATAATGAAAGTGATTCGGCGGTGGTCGGCGGCTTCTACAAACAGTCTTCAAAATTCAGTTCTAAAAACCTTGGCGGCCTCTCTTACGTCGATGAAGTGGACGGAATCATTGTGAACGAAACCATGCCCGTTAGCGGCAGTGCTTCCGGCAGCGCTTCCGGCAGCGGAGTGGAAGATTAATCACAGTTTTGGCAGCATTCAGACCGGTCCAAAATGGCTTGAGGCTGTTTTGGATCGGTTTTTTGCTTGGTTAAATGATTCGAGAAAATATGAGGCTTAAAATCGTCAGCTTGATCCTGCTGGCCGGCTTGGCTGGCGTAACTGGTATTCTTTTGATAAAACATCAGGGGGCACCTCCTCCGGCGGCGGCTCCAATCGCCATTATTGAAACCAAACCCGCCGCACCCCAAACTGCTCCCCCCATCACGAATGTCCCGCCACCCGCAACGGCGCCCGTCGCCGCTGCGCCGGTTGCCACCAACGCCCTGACGCCCGAACAGCGCCAGGCGGCCATTGACGCCGAGACCGACCGCCTCCAGCAATGGTCCATGAACGACGATCCGGCCTCCCTGTCCAGCATCCTGGCCGACCTGACCAACTCCGAAAAAGAGGTTCGGAAAGCCGCCATTGAAGCTGCCGAACAGTTCGGCAGCACCAATGCAATCCCTGTTTTGAAAAACCTGGCGGCCAACGATGAAGACCCCGAAGAAAAAGCCGCCCTGCTTGAAGCCGCCAATTTTCTTTCGCTGCCCAGCATCTTCGATGTCGGCCAGCCAGCCACTCCAGCCGAAAGGGAGGCCCACAGGCAGGCTCAAATGCAAAAGCATTCACAAAACCAAAATTCACCAGTTGCGCCCAATAATTGAAGCACGGAATCCCGTTTTTGATTCACAAATCCTTCACTGCCGACACCAGCGACTTCACAAACGCGCCCACGCGTTTCACCAGTTCCGGCGATTGGCCGTGTTTGGCAATCTGATTCACCACCGCGCTGCCCACCACCACGGCGTCCGCATTTTGCGCCACCAGCCCGGCTTGTTCCGGATTTGAGATGCCGAAGCCCACGGCCACCGGCAACCGCGTGTGCGCGCGGATTTTGCCGACCTGCTGCGCCAGGTTCGCCGCGACCCGCGCCTGCATGCCCGTCACCCCTTCCCGCGAGATGTAATAAATGAACCCGGCGCCGCGTTTCACGATAAATTCAATCCGGTCTTCCGGCGTCGTCGGCGCGACGAGATAAATGTGGCACAAACCGGCCCGGCGCATCAGCGATTCGTAATTATCCGATTCCTCCGGCGGCAAATCCAGCACCAGCATGCCGTCCACGCCCGCCTTCGCCGCAGTTTTGATGAATCGCTCCAGGCCGACGCGATGGATGAGGTTGAAATAAATGTAGAGAACGATCGGGATTTGCGAATCGCGCCGGATCGCCGCCACGGTCTTTAAAACCCTCGGCGGCGTGGCACCGGATTCCAAGCCGCGCTGCGCGGCAAGCTGGTTCACCAAGCCGTCGGCGAGCGGATCGCTGAATGGCACGCCCAGTTCCAGCACGTCCACGCCCGCCTGGTCAAAGGCGAGCGCGAGCCGGCGCGTGGCCTTCAAATCCGGATCGCCCGCGCCGATGTAGACGATGAAACCCTTTTTGCCCTCGCGCTTCAGGCGCACAAAACGTTCCACGATGCGGTTCATTCATTTAAGTGTCAGGGTTTAAGTTTCAAGTTTCAAGTTTGGAAAACGTTGTGGCCGCGTGCCGTAGCCGCGCTTGTGAAAGCGCGGTCGGGGTGAAAGATCCGCGTTTTGACAAACGCGGCTAAGCGAGCTGCATTGACCGCGCGGCGATTTTTTAGCATTATTGCGGCATGGCCAGCACCTTCGGGCAACTGTTCCGCATTACGACGTGGGGGGAATCCCACGGCGGCGGCGTGGGTGTGGTCGTGGACGGCTGCCCGCCGCGCCTCCGGCTCACCGAGGCGGACATTCAGCCCGATTTGGACCGGCGCCGGCCCGGACAATCCAAAATTGTTTCGCCGCGCCGGGAATCCGACACGGTGCAAATTCTTTCCGGCACGTTTGGGGGCAGAACGCTCGGCACACCGATTTGTCTGTGGGTCAAAAACGAGGACGCCCGACCCGAAGCCTACGCGGAAATGAAGACGAAATTCCGCCCGTCGCACGCGGATTTCACCTACTTTGCCAAATACGGCGTCCGCAACTGGCAGGGCGGCGGCCGCGCCAGCGCGCGCGAAACGGTTGGCCGCGTCGCCGCCGGCGCCATTGCGAAGAAAATTTTACGCGAAAGTCACGGCGTCGAGGTCCTGGCCTGCGTCAAGCAGGTTCAGCGCCTCATCGCGCGCGTGAATCCGGACCGGGTGAAGCTCAAAGACATTGAATCGAACATTGTCCGTTGTCCCGACCAGGCGGCGGCGGAAAAAATGATCCGGCTCATCGAAAAAATGCGGCGCACGGGCGACACCGTCGGCGGCATCGTTGAAGGCATTGCGCGCGGCGTTCCCGCCGGCTGGGGCGAACCGGTGTTCGACAAACTCGAAGCGGATCTGGCAAAAGCGATGTTGAGTCTGCCCGCGTCGAAGGCATTTGAAATCGGGTCCGGCTTCAGTGGCATCACGCTCACCGGACGCGAGCACAACGATCCGTTCCGCGCGAAACAGGGACAGGTTTTTACGACGACGAATTTTTCCGGTGGAATTCAGGGCGGCATATCCAACGGGCAGACGATTTTCTTTCGCGTCGCGTTCAAACCCGTGGCCACCGTCATGCACGAGCAGGACACGGTGGACGTGCAATTTCACAACACGACGCTCAAGGGCCGCGGCCGCCATGACCCGTGCGTGTTGCCGCGCGCGGTGCCGATGGTGGAAGCGATGACCGCATTGGTGCTGGTGGATCACGCGTTCCGGCACAAGGCACAATGTGGTTGACCCCGAAGGCGTTCGGAGTTGATTTTTACCAGGGCAGAAGCGATTTTATTCAACCAAGCGAAGAATATGGCAGAGAAAAGCATCAACGAAGTTTCGCGCGAGGCACGCCTGTTGTTCACCAAGGCCAACGAAGCCGCGCAACGGGAAAATGTGGATTACGCCATCACGCTGTTCAACCAGGTGCTGGAAAAGGAGCCGGGGTTTTTTGAATGCCGCAAGGCGCTGCGCGCGGCGCAGTTCCAAAAATGCGGCGGTCGCGGCGGATTCTTCAAAAAAATGTGGAGTGGCGCCGGCTCCTCGCCCCAGGTCGCCAAGGCCAAAATGGCATTGAACAAGAATCCCGCCGAGGCCATGGCCATCGCGGAGCAGATTTTGAACGGCGACCCGAACAGCTCCGCCGCGCACCGAATCATCGTGGAAGCGGCAAATGCATTGGAGCTGCCGCAAACCGCCGTGATGTCGCTGGACGCCCTGGTGAAGAATTCGCCCAAGGACAAAAATCTGGCGATTGAATTTGCCCATGCGGTGGGCACGACCGGTGGCGACACCGGCCCGGCGGAAAGGATTCTCGCCGAACTTTTGCGCAATTCGCCCAACGACGGCGAGTTGAACCAGGCTCTCAAGGATTTGTCCGCCCGCAAGACACTGGACCAGGGCGGCTACAATGCGCTCGAAGGCGGCCAGGGTTCCTATCGCGACATTTTGAAGGACAAGCAACAAGCCACCTCGCTGGAGCAGGAAAAGCGCGTCGTGAAGAGCGAAGACGTGACCGAACGGCTGATCGGTGAAGACGAAGCGCGGCTGAAGACCGAACCAAACAATCTCAAGGTGGTGCGCCGGCTCGCAGAACTTTACACGCAGAAAAAACAGTTCGAACGCGCGCTGGAGCTGTATGAGCGTATTAAAAATTCCGAAATGGGCAACGACCCGTCGCTGGAGCGCGCGATTGCTGACACCATCGTCCGCCGGTTCGATGCCCAGTTGGAGCAACTCGATCCCGCCGCGCCGGATTACATCGAACAGTCAGCGAAGCTCCAGGCGGAGAAGTTGAATTTTCAGGTCACCGAATGCCAGAAGCGCGTGGAAAAATACCCGACGGATCTGGCGATCCGGTTTGAGATGGGGCAGTTTTATTTTCAAACGGGCAAAATCACCGAGGCGATTCAGGAATTTCAAAAAGCAAAGAACAATCCGCACAAGGGGCTCGCCGCGATGAATTACCTCGCCCAGTGCTACGCGAAAAAGAAAATGTTCGACATGGCCGCGCGCATGCTTCAAAGCGCCATCAAGGAAAAGCCTGTTTTTGACGAAGAGAAAAAGGACCTCGTTTACAATCTCGGCTGTGTGCTCGAAAGCATGGGCAAAAAAGAGGAAGCCATCGAGCAATTCAAGCTCATCTACGAAATAGACATCGGCTACAAGGACGTCGCTAAAAAAGTGGACGACTTCTATGCCGGGCAGTAAGGGATTTTCCCCGACGCACTAAAGGCGTTTTTCGTCCGCGTCAATATAGTCCACGAAGGTTTTGATGTCGTCACGGTGGACGATGCCGGACTGTTCCTTGCGCAGCTTGAGCCGCGCCACGGCTTCCGCGTTGTCAGGCTGGGGGCGGCTGAAGATGTCCCGGGCATGCGCGGCCTTTTCCGCCGGGGATTTTTTAACGTTGTGCCGCACCCAGTCGCACACCTCGCCATCGGTGACGGATTTTTTCACCACCTCGATCATCTGTTCGTGCGTGACGCCGGCGTATTTGAGCCACATGCCGTCAAAGCCTTTGCCCAGATTCTCCTGATAATCGGCGTGCAGTTTGCCAGCGAGGTGCAGGCGGATTTTGTCAATGTAACGCGGCAGGTAACTCCAGCCGTCCATCGTTTCGCGCGGGCTGCGTGGGTAAATGATGCTGCTCATGGTGGAAAAATGAAATGGTTTGGCACGCATCGCAATTCAAAAATTGAAACATTTTAATTTGAAAATTCCGCCCGCCAGCCCATTTTCAAGTCATGCAAAAGTTTGATTACGACGTGGTCGTTCTCGGCGGCGGCAGCGCCGGTTACGCAGCAGCGCGGACAGCCACGGGTGCCGGTTTGAAAACGGCCGTCATTGAGGGCGGGGAAGAAGTAGGCGGGTTGTGCATCCTGCGCGGGTGCATGCCCACGAAGGCGCTGCTTTACGCCGCCGAAGTCCTGCATCTGGCCAGCCATGTGCAGCCTTGGGGCCTGTGGACCGCAAACGTTGGCTTTGACTTCAAGAAAGTCGTGGCGCGCAAAAATGCGCTCATCAGGGATTTTGCGGATTATCGCCGGCAGCAACTCGCCGGTGGCAAATTCAAATTCATCCGGGCCAACGCCCGGTTTGTGGATTCGCACATGGTTGAACTGAAACCCACTGGCGTTAGGGCCGACCGGCCGGTCGGCCACGACGCGCGGCAGCGTATCCCGGCCAAAATTTCCGCCGCGCATTTCATCATCGCCAGCGGTTCCGCCGTTGCCCCGCCACCGCTGCCCCAACTCCATGAGGTTGGCGGCCTCACCAGCGACGATGCGCTGGCGCTCAAGCGGCTGCCGAAGTCGCTCATCGTGCTTGGCGGCGGGGCGATTGCGTGCGAGTTTGCGCAATTTTTCGCGCGGTTCGGCGTCAAGGTCACGCTCATCCAGCGCAGCGGGCACATTCTGCGCGAGTTTGACACGGATGCCGGAATTGAAATGGAAAAGGTATTCCGGCGCGAAGGCATTCAGGTCTTCACCGGCACGAGGCTGGTTGAAGCCCGGCGCAAAGGGAAATTGAAAATGGTTTCCTTTGAGCATGACAACCAAACCGTTTCCGCTGACGCTGAGGAAATCCTGTTTGCGCTGGGCCGCGTGCCCAACACGGCAGCGCTCGGCCTCGCCAAAGCCGGTGTCACCACCGACCGTGGACGCATTGAATCCAACGACTTCCTGCAGACGAGCACACCGCACATTTACGCGGCCGGCGACTGCACCGGGCCGCACGAAATCGTCCACCTGGCCGTTCAGCAGGGGGAAATTGCGGCATATAACATTGCCCATGCCAACGCGCCGCAGCGGATGGATTATCGGCTGCTCATTGCGGTCGTGTTCACCGAACCTCAGGTGGCGTTTGTCGGCCTGACCGAAAAGGAAGCGAAGACACGCGGCATTTCATACCGGGCGGCAAGTTATCCGTTCAATGCCCACGGCAAATCGCTCATCATGGAAGCCAAGGACGGTTTCGTGAAACTGCTGGCGGAGCCGAAGTCCGGTGAAATCCTTGGCGGTGCGTGCGTTGGTCCCATGGGCGGCGAACTCATTCACGAAATCGTTGCGGTGATGGCCAAACGCATGACGGTTCACGAACTGGCCGTGATGCCACATTACCATCCGACCCTCGCAGAAATCTGGACCTATCCGGCGGAAGAACTGGCGGCGCAAATTTCTGACGTGCCAGCCACATGGCGCGGCGCGCCAGAATGAGTTGTGAAACATTCTTAATTACCTGCAAGTTGATTGCCCAGCCGGAACCGGCGCCGATTTGAGTTTTCGGCGGCGAAACCGACCGCCCATTTTCCGCCCTGGCAGCCGCTGCCACGCCGTGCTCGGTGGATGATGAGGGGTTCAGGTTCCCACTGGCTGCGTCATCCGGGCGCGCATCATCTCGGTGTCACCATTAAGCCGAAGCCGGTCTTTGGGAACGCCATCCAGGGTATCCCGAATCAGTCGAGCCACCTGGTTCGGTTGATAGGGTTTCGCCAGAAAGATGTTGTTGCCTTGAGTGAAATCTTTTCCCGTCAGCGCGGAACTATAACCGCTGGCGTAGATCACTTTGAGTTCGGGCTTTCGCCTTTTCAATTCCACAGCCAGGTCAGTGCCCGTCATGCCGCCAGGCATGATCATGTCGGTCAGGAGCAAATCAACCTGGCCGTTGCACTCGTCCCAAACCCGCAAAGCCTCGACCCCCGAGGAAGCGATCAAAACACGGTATTGATATTGCTGGAGAATCTCCCGCACCAGTTCCAACAGTCCAATCTCATCCTCGACGAGCAGAATGCTTTCTTTGCCTCCCCGGACGTTTTCGGATTTAATGGACGGATCGGCGGGTGCATCGCCAGCTTTACCAGCCATCGGAAGAAACACTTTGAAAGTGGTGCCGACGCCCACTTCGCTTTGGACTTCGATCCAGCCATGATGTTGTTTGACCACGCCATAAACGGTGGCCAGTCCCAGCCCCGTTCCCTTGCCGACTTCCTTGGTCGTGAAAAATGGCTCAAAAATCCGCTGCAACACCTTGGGTTCCATGCCGCAACCGGTATCCATCACGGTCAGGCAGACGAACCAACCTACGCGGGCTTCGGGATGCTGTTTCAGATAGGCGGCGTCAATTTCAGCGGCGGAAGTCGTGATGATAAATTTGCCGCCCTTGGGCATGGCGTCACGCGAATTAACCGCCAGATTCATCACAATCTGCTCGACCATCCCGGCATCCGCCTGAATGCACGGCAGTTCCGCCTGACAGTGGATTTCCAACGAGATATCCTCGCCGATCAGCCGCGGAAGCATGCTTCTCAAATTTTGCAGCACCGCATTCAAATCAAGAATCTTCGATCGGAAAATCTGTTTGCGGCTGAACGTGAGCAATTGGCGGATGAAACTGGCCGCGCGCTCCGCCGCCGCGGAAATCTGCTTCAGCGATCGGGTCGCGTCAGTGCCGGACGGAACCGCGTTAAGCAACAGCCCCGCGTGTCCCTGGATGACGGTCAGAATATTGTTGATGTCATGCGCCACGCCGGCAGCCAGCTGGCCCACTGACTCCATTTTCTGTGATTGCCGCAGTTGCGCTTCCAACATCAGTCGCTCGGTAATGTCTTCAACCGTGATGACCATCCCGTCAATCTTGCCCGTGGCATCAAAAAATGGCGTGGCATTGGTGGAGAGCAGCGTCCGGCGGTTGTCGGAACGATCAATGGCGTGATGAACATCCTGTACCGGCTGGCCGGATTCAAGGACCTTTTTCAACGGCTGGGTCTGTCCTGGAAGAGGATGTCCTTCCGGATCCGTCATCCGCCACTCCAGGACACTGCAAGCGCCACGGGCAATGGCGTCCTTGGCCAGGCCAAGGACTTCCTCCGCCCGATGATTGGCAAAGGTGATTTTCCCGGCTTGATTAGCGACGACGATGCCGACCGGACTGGTTTCCATGATACGGCTGATGAGATCCCGGTCATGGCGGAGGTTTTCCTCGGCGCGCTTGCCTTTGATGGCATAACGGATGGCGCGGTCAAGAATGTCGGCGTTAAGCTGGCCTTTGACGAGATAATCGGCGGCCCCGGCTTTCATGGCCTCCATGTCAATCTCATGGTCCCCCTGGCCGGTCAACAAGATCATGGGCGCCCGGGCATTGAACTGTTGTGATTCGCACAACAATTCCAGTCCGGTCCGTTCGCCGAGGCGAAAGTCCAGCAGATAGATGTCGTGCTCGCAGCGCCGGATGGCGTCCAGCGCCGCTGGGAAATTGTTGACCCAGTCGAGATGATAACGGCCCGCGATTCGTAAAATCAGATCACGCGTGATGATATAATCATCCTCATCATCATCCACCAACAGGACTTTGACCGGGGCATCGGACATAAAGCGTTCAACTCTCGCCCGGTGGAAGTTCGACCACTTCGAACCAATATCGGCCGAGGACCTTGATCAATTCCACCAGCGACTTGAACGTCACTGGTTTGGTCACGTAGGAATTCACGCCCAAATCGTAGGTGCGCAAAATGTCTTCCTCCGCCTTGGAGGTGGTAAGGACGACGATGGGAATCCGGCGCAGTTCCGGATCCGCCTTGATTTCCTTGAGCGCTTCGCGCCCGTCTTTGCGCGGCATGTTCAGATCCAGCAAAATCAGCCCGGGCAATGGCGCATCCTTCTGATCGGTGTAACGGCCTTGACGGCGCAAATATTCCATCAATTCTTCGCCGTCTTCCACGCAATGGAGCACGTTGACCAAACGGTTCTCCACAAATGCGTCTTGGGTCAGTTTACGGTCGTCCGGATCATCGTCCGCCAGCAGAATTGTAATCATTTTTCCTTCGATTTTCATGGTTGGTTTTTCCTATCTATGGTGGTTTCCTTGTTATCGTCCTGCGCTTTTTTGGGGTGAGCCACCGGAATCGTCAAGATAAAAGTGGAGCCTTGCCCTGGTTTGCTTTTGGCGGTGATGTCGCCGCCGTGATATAATGCAATTTTGCGAACAATGGCCAACCCCATGCCGGTGCCTTCGTATTCATTGCGAGTGTGCAACCGCTGGAAGACATTGAATATTCGATCCAGATATTTTTCGTCAAAGCCTATGCAATTGTCACTGACCGTCAACCGGCAAAGTTTCTTCGCGGGCGTGAGGGAATCGGGGATGATCTGCGCTTCGACTTTCACCACCGGCGGCTCTTCCGGGCGGCGGAATTTAAGCGCGTTGCCAATCAGGTTTTGCAACAACTGGCGCATTTGCAGCGACTCCGCGTCAATGACCGGTAGCGCTCCCAGTTCGACGCGCCCTTTGACCAGTTCGATCCGTCCCTCCAAATCTTCCAGCACTCCGCTGGCCACTTCCGCCAGATTGACCGACGTGAAAGGCTGGGCCTTGGTCGTAACCCGCGAAAAAGTCAACAGATCGTTGATCAGAATCTGCATCCGCGCGGCCGCTTTCTGCATCCGATCCAGATAATCAAGCGCTTCCGGCCCCAAGGCTTCACTGTTCTTTTCCCTGAGCCGTTCGCCGAAAACCACGATTTTTCGCAAGGGTTCCTGCAAGTCGTGCGAAGCCACATAGGCAAAATCCTGCAGCTCACGATTGCTGCGCTCCAGTTGCACGGTGAACTGGCGCAACTTTTCCTCGCTGCTGCGCAGATCGTCTTCCGCCTGCTTGCGTTCCGTGATGTCCCGGCCGATACCCACCAGCCCGACAATCTTTCCGCCTTGATCGCGCAGCGGCAGCTTGCTGGTCAACAGCCAGTGTTTCTCGCCCTTGTCGTTCAAGACATACTCTTCCCGGTTGATGACCGGTTCGCCCTGAATCACCTTTTGGTCGGCGGCCCAGAATTTTTCGGCGAGTTCCTGTGGGAATAGATCGAAATCCGTTTTGCCGATGGCCTCGGCTTCGCTGTCGCAATGGAGATTTTTCAGGTCCGCCGGATTAGCCAGGATTTTCCGGCCGGCGGCGTCCTTGGCATAGATGCAATCCGGCAGGTTGTCAATCAGCGTCCGCAGGAGGGAGCGTTCCCGGGCCAGCGCCTCTTCCGCCACCTTGTCCTTGGTGATGTCCCGGCCGATGCCCACCAAACCGATGATTTTCCCGTTCTGATCGCGCAGCGGCAGCTTGCTGGTCATCAGCCAGTGTTTGCGGCTCTGTTCGTCGAATAAAAACTCCTCCCGGTTGAGCACCGGCTGGCCTTTCAGCACCAATTGGTCATCCGCCCAGAATTTTTCGGCAATGTCCGGCGGAAAGAGATCAAAATCGCTCTTGCCGATGGCCTCGGACTCGAACTTGCAGCGGAGATTTTTCAGGTCGGCGGGGTTGGCCATCGTCTTTCGACCGGCGGTGTCCTTGGCGTAGATGCAATCCGGCAGGTTGTCAATGAGTGTCCGCAACAGCAGGCGTTCCCGTGCCAGTGACTCTTCGGCCTGCTTGCGCTCGGTGATATCGAACTGGATTCCCTGGGTGCCAATAATCTTTCCATCCGAATCAAGCATTGGCAATTTTACAACGTGCAGGAACTGCTTCGTACCATCGGCTTTCACATACTCTTCATCCATCTCAATGGGCTTGCCGGTTTGCATGATTCGTTCATGATGTTCCACGCCGACGGCGGCATACGTGTTTGCCGGCCCGGTTGCGCCCGGTTTCGCCGCTTCGATGGCGGCGACTTCCAGGGGTGTTTTGCCCAAAAACTCCTCCGCCTTCATGCCTTTGATCCGGCAGAACTCGGAATTGACCAGAACAAAGCGGCCTTCCCGGTCTTTGCGAAAAATTCCCATGGGCAGTTGCTCCAGCAGCGAGTGACTAAGCGCCTGCGATTCCCGCAATGCCTCCACCGTTTGTTTCATTTCCGTAATGTCCCGGTTGATGCCCATCAAACCCACGACTGTTCCTTGCTTGTCCCGCAGCGGGACCTTGGTGGTTTGCACCCAGCGCTTCTCGCTGGTGCCCGGAATCATCACGGTTTCCTCCCGGTTCAGCGGCTGGCCTGATTTCATCAGCGCCTGTTCGTCCTCATAATACTGGTTGGCCGCTTCCGCCGGGAAAATATCGCGGTCGCTTTTGCCCATCACCTCGTCCGGACGGGTTGCGCCCAGTGTCCGCACGTGCGCCAGATTGCTGATCAAAAACCGGCTCTGCCGGTCTTTGACGAAAATGTTATCGGGCAGGCCGTCAATGAGCGTCCGCAGCAAATCCCGCTCTTGCACCAATTTTGCGTTTTCCCGCGCCAGTTGCGCGTTGAGTCCCGTGCCTCTTGAACTTTCCAAGCTGCCCGTCGAATGCCCGTTCTTTGACGAAGGGGCAACTTCGTTTGACGGCAATTTAGCTTGATGATTGCTTGTTGTATTCATGGGTTAAATCTTAGCCCGATGAAAAGCAGTTTAAGTGCCTTTAAGTGCAATTGTCCTCCCATAACGCTTGTTATTAGTTTTATTGCTATCCAATCCACAAGTCTTAATCATTTGTCCCCAAACAGGACAATGCGAGAAAGGAAATGATACATTTCCCAGGCGGCGGGGGAGACTTAATTGGGGCGACGACGCATTGTCATCCAACCCTCGCAAAAATTTGGACGTATCCAGTGGAGAAACTGACCGCGTAGATTTAGCCGAGCTTTTTGAAGATTTCCTCCGGCGTGAAACTGTGAAGTTTCACAATTTTGTGCCGCGATTTGTGGCCGCGCACCAATTCGACAAGCCCACGTGCGCAGTCAAGCTTTTCAGCCAGTAATTTAATTAACGCTTCATTCGCTGCGGCATCCACCGGCGGCGCAGTGACTTTGATTCGCAGTTCATCCCCAAGCGGTTCGCCAATTTCATTGATCGAGGCGCGCGGCTGCAATTTTACCGACAGCAAGGTTCCATCCGGTTGCGCGCGAAGAAAACTGTGAAGCGGCCGGCGGTCGTCACCAGTCATATTTTTGTTTGCCTTCAAGACGGGCTGGAACCTCACGGATAAACCAATTGATAGCTGACGAAGGCCACCTTCCGGCTGTCCGGCGACCACGACGGGACGTTAATCGTGCCCTGCCCGCCAAACAATTTTGTGAGCACCTGAATTTTTTTGTCCGGGAGCGACATGAGCCGGATCATCACATCTTTATTTGCCGGATGACCCTTCACGTCCTTTGCGTAGGAAAGGAAAACCATCCACCGTCCGTTTGGCGACGGGTGCGCGAACCAGTTGCAGTAGTCATCGGATGTGATTTGTTCCTGCTCCGAGCCGTCCAGCTTCATCCGCCAGATCTGCATCCGGCCGGTCCGGTCGGAATTGAAATAAATATATTCTCCTTCCGGCGAATAATCGGGGCCGTCGTGCGAACCGGGTGCGGTGGTCAGGCGGGTTTCTTCGCCGCCGGCAACGGGCATCGTATAAATGTCAAACTGACCGTTTCGCTCCGCGCAATACGCGAGCGTTTTGCCGTCGGGCGACCAACCGTGCCAATACGACGGCGCCGGCGGCGTTACCAGCCGGGGTGTGCCGCCGGAAACCGGCAAAATGTAAATGCGCGACTTGCCGTCCTTGGTTTGATCGCTGATGGCCAGTTGTGTTCCATCGGGCGAAAGGCCGTGGTCGTTGTTGCAATGAATCTGGCCGCCGGTGTCGAGGAGTTCCGGGGTGCCGCCGGTCACTGGCAACTTGTAAATCCGTCCATTGCCGTTAAAGAGGAAAAATTTCCCGTCACGCGACCAGTTCGGCGCCTCAAAATGAACGCGCGCGCGATAAACCACGCTCCGGTCGCTGGATGCGACGGCAACGGTTTCAAGCGTGCTTTCGAGGACTGGCTGGGCATTGGCAGGTGTGGAAACCGGCGTAAGTTCGACGTTTGAGAAAACCGCCTTCTCCATGGCCTTGTTGTCGTGCGCGCAAACACCGAGGCCGACATAAAATTCCCCCTTGAACGGAATCCGCAGATAACCACCGGCGGGTTTCAGATCTTCACCCGCGGCCGCAAGCCACATTGAAATGTAATCGCCGCGTTTTTCGATTCGCATCCGCACGGGGGTGGAAATGTTCGATTGAATTTCATGCGTCGTGCCGGCCGGCGTGTCGCGGTATTGAAGCGCCGTCAGGCCGCTGCCATGAAAGGCGACATCCGCGTAAACCGAGCCCGGTTCGAGCGATTGGCGGACGAGCAGGCAAGCCTTGCGATGCGGATTGCCGCCGGTGCCGATGAATTTAACGTCCGCCGTCAGCATGAAATCACCCGACATCTGCTTCCAGACAAAATGAAAGGCGTCGTTGGTGAACCACATGTTTTCGCCGCCGCCAGCGATGAGATACTCGCCCTTGGCGGGATCAAAATTCACCGTTCCGGCCTTGGCAACATTGCCGATGTCGCTTTGGTGCGAAAAAATTCCAAGTTCGGTTGAAGCGGCAGATGCTAGTTTTGCGCTCATAAATAAAACGACGATGGCAAGAAAGTGCCGGGAATTGGGTGTCATGCGGCTATTAAAACACACGGCGCAAAAACAAAAAAGTCTTTTTGCGCTTTCGGGCGCTGCAAATCATTTGTCCTCGGGGTTAATAAGTTTGAAGGCAACGGCTGCGAGCGCCCCGGCGGCAAAATTGGCGACCAGGTAAATCCACAGGTTCGACACTTTGGCAAGGTGCATGACGGTGATGCCAACGGCGACAGCGGGGTTGAAGGCGCCGCCGGAAATGCCGCCGAGCGCAAATGCCATTGTCGTTACCGTGAAACCAATGGCGAGGCCATAATACGAATTGCCGGATGTGGCTTTGGCCGTGGCCACGTTCAGCACGACATAAGCGAGCGCAAAGGTTCCGATCAATTCCGCAATCAGCGCGGGAAAAACTGCGATGGTTTTGGCCGACACGCTGGGATCGCCCTTGAGACCAAGCACCACGAACGCAGCTACAATGCCGGCGGCGATTTGCGAGCCGATGTAACCCGGCACATCTGCCTGGGAACAACGTCCGCGCAACCAGACGGCAACTGTAACCGCCGGGTTGTAGTGGCCGCCCGACACATGGCCGCCGGCATAGACCATGATCATCAATGCCGAGCCGATGGCCAGCGGGGCCAGGTCGCCGGCAGCGCCGGGTTCAATGACTGTCATGCCGACGGTAAGCACCAGAAAGAATGTGCCGATGAATTCAACAAGATATTTTTTCATAAGCAGTATAAGTATAGGTGCATGGAGGGTTATTTCAATTGTTTCCTGCCGGCAAAACGGGCGGCCGCCGTTTCAGGATTTGCAGTTCGAAAAAGGATTGCTCCTGGGATGCGGATTTGCCGGCCGGGCCTGGCGGCGGATAAACCCGGTCGTAATGATCCTCAACCCACCGCATCAGTTCCATCCCATACCGCGGGTCGTAGCCGAAAAACCCCACTCCGAATTCGGAGGCACTCCGGGCAATGATCAGGACATAGTCGGGATTATTTCTCTCAAAGGCGGCGGTCATGTTGGTTTGACCGAACACCGCCATCACCGGCGGGAACCAGGCGAGATGGGGGGTTGGATTCATCCGCCGGCTCAGATAATTAATCATGGCCCCTTCGGGCAGAACCGCCAGCGTCGCGTCCGGCGGCATATTCTTCTCAACCCAGGACACGGCAGTTTCAACCGTGCCATGAAATGGATCCACAGCAAGACCGTAGGCCATAATTTTATCTCCATCGCCTCCCACCGGCCGGTCCTTCCGGAGATAATACGATTCCGAGAGCAGAAACAGACGGACAAACCCAGTCACCAGCACCAGGCAGGCGGTCACGCGAAATAAATGGGAGCGAACCCGGTATTTTTGTTCCAGCAACAACGGCAGCAGCCAGACGAACAAGTACACCGCTCCCACAAACGCCGGCATGGCCAGCGCAAATCCGTACTGCCAAATCCGTGGGAAAAGCCCCAGCTTGGCCAGCAACGCCAAGCCAAACACATTCCAAAACAACGGAAAGATGGCCGCTGGTTCGGCCGCGATTTTCCTGCGACTCAAACCCAGCAACACGCAGGCGGATAACCCCAGGAGGGGCAACGACCGGCCGCAATCAACCCAATTCCAGACAACGGCCAAAATCAACAATGGCGCAATCAACAACGGCCAAACCATCCAGGACGGTCTCACCCATTTGAACCTTGATTCCACCCCGTACCGGAAGGTCAGGGCGTAAATCGCGGTTATCATCACGATGAAAATAAAATGCGCCGCCATCTTCTCGACATTAAAAAATGGCAGGTCCAATCCCAGGCACCACTGGTAGAATGGATCTTTGGTAATGGACGTATGCCACAACGGCACCCACGCCGAAACCACCGAACGCGCACTTGCCCGCCAGTCTTCCACCCGGAGGAATAGCGCAAAAAAGGCGAGCAAGGGAACCAACCCCGAAAGCGAGAACGCCACCAGCGATTTTGCCGCGAAGCCGGTGCGCCGGTGAAAAAAAACAACGACAAAAAAAGCCGCCACCACGCAGACAATCAACGCCAGGAAAACATCCGGCTTGGTCAAAAATACCAGGCCGGCGCCAAAGCCGGCCGCCACGGCAAATTGAATTCGCTCCTTTTCAACCCAATCCGACAACCACATCACAACCACGAGGGAAAGCACCAGCCCGTGAAATATCTCGTGGCAATAGGGCGTAACATAGCTGTAGTTGCCGACCGGTACGCAATGTTGGAAGGCAAATACCAGCACAATCGCCAGACAAATCACGGTTGCCGTCAGCCGGTCCGCCGCCGCCAGAAAACGGCGGTAAACCAAAACCAACATCCCCGCCGTGATGGTCAGATTGGCAAAAATAAGTGTCCGAAACGAAACGCCAAAAATCTTGAAGAGCAGCGCATTGAAATATTGGGACAGCGGACCGCCGGTCAGATACATCATGTCGCGGTAGAGCACGTCTCCCTGGGAAATCCTCCACGGCAGGTAAAGTTGTATCCCAAAGTCAACCAGGATGTCCGGCCACCGGCGCCAGGAAAGGGCCGCGGCCAGCGCAAACACACATCCGACCAGCACCAAGCCCGCCCATTTTGAGCGGCTCCATTCAAGGATTTGCGGCCGCCTGCCCGTCAAATTCTTCATTCAGGAATCTTCCGAAGCGGGAACGTCACGGTCAATCTTCAAACATTTGCCCCCAGTTGCAGCCGGGGATCTGATTCCAGGATGCTTTTGAGATTCGCCCAGTTTGCCTCGTTCATGTCATTGAACGCATTCAGATAAATCGCCACGGCTTCGGGCGGATATTTCGCGAGCAGCGTTTCAATCGCGGGCTTCAATTTTGCGTCGTCCATGCTCTCCGGCAAATTTTCAACCACGCCCTCCTCGTTTTTAATCCCCAGCGCGTTCAAAAAATCCACGAGCATGGCCTTGTGCTTTTTCAGCAACCAGGTGCGAATCAAGCCGCCCGCGACCAAATCCAGCGCGGGCCTGGCCAGGGTGGCGATCATGGCCGCGTGCCGCTGGGTTTTGGGCTGGCGCTCAAGGAAAACCGGGCGTAAGTGCCGCGCTTGGGCAACGGCGTTGAGCGTGGCGCGGTAAACCGGTTTGTCCGATTCGAGGGTGAACGTGATGATTTCGCCGGCCAGGTTCGGCGACATGAAGCCAAAAAGTTCGTGGGAAGTGAGCATGAAAATCAGAAGTTGGGAGTTGGGGGATAAAAGTTGTGGAATTTAATCAATGGTTATGACGGTGATTTTACTTTTTTTTGCCAGTTGCCCGCAAGCCTCCTGTTCCAGCAATAAAGTTTTTCCAGCTTCCAGTACCAGCACGGAAATTCCGGCGTGGGCACAGGTTTCCAGTGTCTGCAAGCCGACGCAAGGAATGTCGAACCGCATGTCATGATTGACCTTTGCCACTTTGACCGCCACTGCACCGCCGTCCTTGCCGGCGAGTTCCCCGCCGCGCGCAAGACATTTGTCCGTGCCTTCAAACCCTTCGACCGCAAGCACCGCGCCTTTTTTTACGACAACGGTTTGCCCGATCTCCAAACGGGAAACCTCCCGGGCAATGCGAAAACCAAATTCCACGTCCGCGCGTTTTTCATCCGACAATTCCGGGCCGAGATGAAAACCGGCTTGCGGCATGAGCGATTTCAGCCACGGCGTCGCCTCAATCAATTCAACGCCGTCTTTTTTCAATTCATCCGCAATCGCGCCGAAAATCGTGTGGGCGTTTTTCTCCTTCAGCCGGAACAACAGCGACATCGCGCGCAAATCGGGTCGCAAATCATAAAGATTTTTCGGCGCGATCTGGCCGACCATGACACATCGCTTCACCCCGCGGTCGACAAACGCGGAAATCATTTTTGAAAGCTGGCCGACTTTGAGCCAGACGATTTCATCCACCAGTCCGGCCAGCGCGGGATCGGTTTCATTTTCAAACGCAACAGCGATGAGCCGTTTGACTCCGGCGGCGCGCGCCTGCCGGGCAAATTCCAGCGGCAAGAAGCGGTTGCCGGCAATGAGGCCGAGAGATGCGGGCGCGGTATTCATCCGTGATTCCGGGCTTAGGATAACGAAGCGACAAAAAGAAGCCAGCCTGCGATTTAGATACGCAAAAGTTTCTGTCCTGCTTTGGAACAGGATGTCTCATTCAATAAAAAACTTGAAATGCATGATGAAATCGGGCTGGCGCAGCGCCGGCAAAATTGAGTTTTTTCACGTCTAAAAATCTGGCGCGCAAGGTGCTATGCATAATAGCGATGTCATCCTTGGAAAATATCTACAAAAAAATGGCAGAGGCGGCGGCTGGCGCGGATGCCCTGCACGAAACCACCCAGAATTCGACACAGTACGTCTCTCCCGCGGTCGCGCACGAACTAAACAATATCATTGCAATTATTCGAGGCTACGCCGACCGTTTGCTGTTCAAGCACGGTGAAAATCCCGCGCTCGAACCGCACCTCAAGCTCATCTCCGAAGCGGCCAAACGTGCGGCAATCATCGTTCACGATGCCCTGCCGCCAAATTCAAGCCCGGCCGTCCGGCAAAATCCGCCGTCGTCGCAACAGCCCACCTCGTAACCGCGGCTTCTTCCTGACCTGAAATATCGCGATTCGTTTTGACGCTTTGCGTTCCATCGCGTAGCGTTTTGTTTCTATTTTCAACTGACTATTTGGGTTTACTGTGAATTTTTTGAAATGGATTTTCGGGTCGAAGAATGATCGCGAAGTGAAAAAACTTTGGCCGCTCGTTCATCGCATCAACGAGGCCGAGGCCGGACTTCAAAAGCTTTCTGACGACGAGTTGCGCCAGAAAACCGCCGATTGGAAGGCGCGACTCTCGCAAATTCAGGACAAAACGGAGTTGGCCAAGGCGCTCAATGAGATCCTGCCCGAAGCGTTCGCTGTCGTCAAAAACGCCTGCCGCCGTCTCACCGAACGCAAGACGGAAATCATCGTGCGCGAGCATCCATTGCTCTGGGAGATGATTCCGTTCGATGTGCAGCTCATCGGCGGCTACGCCCTGCACAGCGGGCGCATCGCCGAAATGGCCACCGGCGAAGGCAAAACGCTCGTCGCCACCCTGCCCATTTATCTCAACGCGCTCACCGGGCGCGGCGTCCATCTCGTGACGGTCAACGATTACCTCGCCGCGCGCGACTCCGAGTGGATGGGTGCGATTTACAAATTTCTTGGCCTGACCGTCGGCTGCATTTTGCACGACCAGCCGCCACGCGTCCGTCGCGAGCAGTACAATTGTGACATCACCTACGGCACGAACGCCGAGTTCGGTTTTGATTATCTCCGCGACAACGGCATGGCGGCGCGCAAAGAAGAACAGGTCCAGCGCGGCCATTACTTCGCCATCGTGGACGAGGTGGACTCCATCCTGATTGATGAAGCCCGCACACCGCTCATCATCAGCGGCCCGTCCGTTCATACTTACGACGAGCAATACGCCCAGTGGAAGCCGCTGGTCGAATCGCTCGTCCGGGCACAGGAACGTTTGTGCGCCCGGTTTTTGTCCGAAGCCGAGGCGCTGATTAAAAAGCTGAATCCGACCGATGGTTCAAACCCTCAAAATCCCGAAGCCCTCGAACATGAAATCGGTCTGCTCTTGTTCCGCGTCAAAACCGGCCAGCCCAAATCCGAAGGCCTGATGAAACTTCTGGAAGACCCGGAAAACCTCAAGTTGATGAACCGGGCCGAACTGGATTTGCACAAGGACCAAAAGAAAGTTGACCTGTACCGGGAGAAGGAGGAATTGCTTTTTGCCATTGATGAGAAAGGTTTCGAGGCTGATTTGACCGAAAAAGGCCGCAATTTTGTCAGCCCGAAAGACCCGGAGGCTTTTGTGCTGCCCGAACTCACAACGGCGCTGCATGAAATTGACACCGGGCCGGAACCCGACGCGCGCAAGCGCATGGAAGCGAAGACGAAGGTCCAGCAGGATTTCGAGACCAAGGCGCAAAAGATTCACGCCATCTCGCAATTGCTCAAGGCTTACAGCCTTTACCAGCTCGACGTGGAATATGTCATTCAGGAGAACAAGGTCATCATCGTTGACCAGCATACCGGCCGTCTCATGCCCGGTCGCCGCTGGAGCGACGGCTTGCACCAGGCCGTCGAAGCCAAGGAAGGCGTCGAGATCGAGCACGAAACGCAGACGCTCGCCACAATCACGATTCAAAATTATTTCCGTCTCTACAAAAAGCTGGCCGGCATGACCGGCACGGCGGAAACGGAGGCGTCCGAATTTTTCGACATTTACAAACTCGGCGTTCTTGTCATCCCGACGAACGAACCCTGCATCCGCAAAGACGCCAACGATGCGGTCTATAAAACCAGGCGCGAAAAATTCAACACCGTCCTCAATGAGATCAAGCAGACCCACGCCCAAGGCCGGCCCATCCTCGTCGGCACGGTTTCCGTTGAAGTCAGCGAGCAGCTTTCACGCATGCTCAAGCGCGAAGGCATCATTCATTCCGTTCTCAACGCGAAATATCACCAGCAGGAGGCCGAAATCATCACGCGCGCCGGCCAGCGTGGCGCGGTGACCATTGCCACCAACATGGCCGGTCGTGGCACGGACATCAAACTCGGCCCCGGCGTCGCCGAACTCGGCGGCCTGCACGTGCTGGCCACCGAACGCCACGAAGCGCGCCGCATTGACCGCCAGTTGCGCGGACGCTGCGCGCGCCAGGGCGACCCCGGTTCATCGCACTTTTTCATCTCGCTCGAAGACGATTTGATGCGGCTGTTCGGCTCCGATCGCATTGTAAAAATGATGGAGCGCATGGGCTTGGAAGAGGGCCAGGAATTGACCCACCCGTGGCTGAACCGTTCCATTCAGCAGGCGCAAAAGCGCGTCGAGCAGCACAATTTCCAAATCCGCAAACGTACGCTCGAATTCGACGACGTGATGAACAAACAGCGCGAGGTCATTTACGGCTTCCGCAACGAAATCATCCATGGTGAGGATGTGCGCGACCGGCTCATGGACATCATGGAGGAGGTCGTCGTGGACAAGGTCGCGCAATTCACGAACGCCGAATCCGAGTTCAGCGAATGGAAAACGCGGCCATTGGCCGACTGGGTGAACCTGAATTTTCCCATTGGCCTGCCGGAAGCGGAAATCCTCAAGGCCGCTGATTCCGGCAAGGAACACCCCGTGCCCGGCTCGCTTTTCGACGGACTCAGCCCGGCGCAATTCGCTGTTTGCAATTTCATCTCCGACAGCGTCCGCAAGGCTTACGACATCAAAATCAGCTTTGAAAATCCCGATGCGCTGAAGGAAGTCGAACGCTTCACCATCCTCAGTGCGATTGATCGTTTGTGGCAGGAACACCTCTACGAAATGGACAGCCTGCGCTACAGCATCAACCTGCGCAGTTACGGCCAGCGCGACCCGCTCATCGAATATAAAGCCGAGGCGTTCAAGATTTTTGACGAGCTGATGGTCAACGTGAAGACCGAGATTTGCCACAACATCTTCCGCAGCGCCTCGAGCATGATGGCGTTTGAAAATTTCCTGAAGAATGTTCCGCAACAAACCCTGCACCAGGCCGCCAGCGCCTTCGGCAGCACGAGCACGGCAAGTTCAGGCGGCGCGCAAGCCAGGGCCAGCGACGTCGTCAGCGAGGCGGCGGCGGCGATGGCGGAAAAGGCCAAGCCGATCCGCACCGGCCCGAAAGTCGGCCGCAACGATCCCTGCCCTTGCGGCAGCGGCAAGAAATACAAGCATTGCTGTGGACGGTAATTGAATCGGGCGCGGCATTGCCCGGTGCCAGATTCTGCACCGGCAATTGAAATCATTGTAAGCGTCACGCAGAAGCACCCGTTTGCCATTAGGAAGTCAGCAACATCCTGTAATACTATTTTGCATTCAAT
>PLAY01000008.1 GCA_003134375.1 Limisphaerales bacterium
GAGATGGACAGCCAGGTGGCGATGAATGTGTTGGTCGGAACAATCACTTCGTCACCGGCGCCGATGTCATACGCCCGGAGGGTCAGATGCAGTGCGTCCAGACCATTGCCAACGGCGACGCAATGCTTGGCCTCGCAATATTTGGCGAATCCGGCTTCAAACGATTCAATTTCGTTGCCCAGTAAATACCAGCCGGAATCCATGACCCGGTGGTATGCCGAATCCAGCTCGTCACGAAGCTCGTCGTAGGTGGGTTTTAGCTCCAGAAATGGTATTTTCATAAAACGGGCGGCAACGATCATGGTTGCGGGGCGGGCTGATGACAATGGCCCGGCAAGAGGCAAACCCAGTCTGATTTGTGTGTCACCCGGAAACCGTCCTGGAGATTTGTGCCTCTCATTTGGAGCCAGGGCTGCAAGCGCTGAGTAGCGGGCAACGGTGCGTTCCACAGTTTGTTCGATTCCGCAGGAAGGTTTACCACCACGCCATTGGTGCTCTGCTCCTTGATCAAGGCGATTTCCGGCAGGTCGCGCAACGTCCATAGCAGACCCACAAAGCCTCCGGATCCGGTTGCCGGCCCGTCATCCACGGGAATCGAAGAAGATGCCGCCGGCGGCTGAGGGTGATGCGCGATTGTCAGGATGATCCTTCTCAGCAGGCCCGATGTACAGAGGAACAATCCAAAAGCGAAGAGGATTGCAACTGTCACTGAGGAACAGAGCGCCTTGTTGGGCATGAAACGGTTTGCCAATGAATTGGCCAGCCACGCCATCGGGAAATATCCCAAGGCTAGACCCCAAACACCAAGGAACCGTGGTTCTGGAGCAATGACCACACAAAACATCACTCCCGCCAGAATGACACCAAACACACTCCAACGACCCAACCACTCCCACCAAGATCCTTTTGGGCGATTCCACAGAATCGGCAAACAACTTCCCAGGCCGGTAACGGCCCAAGCCAGGAGCCATTGAACGGACCGCTCACCGCCCCAGGAAACGAACCAGGCGTGTACCTTTGCGCCCACTCCCATGCTGGTCAGATTGAGGTCCTTGTCGCGGCCGATGGCATATTCGCTGATGCCGCATTTCCTCACCCGGACATCGTCAGCCGGAACTTTCCAGTCACATTGAAACAGGTCCAACTGGGTCTGGGGATACAACACATAACCGGTGAGAACGTAATTTCGGGCGACAAACGGCAAGGCGAGGCAAACGGCCATGGGCAAGCACAACCAGACCAGGCGTATCCTTTCCCTTCGACAGCGAAGCCAGATCAAGCAGGGAAACAAAAGGCAGGGAAGCGCACTCAACTTGGCAGTTACGGCAAAAACGGTCACCACGGTTACGAATGCCAGCGTGCGTTGATGTTCAAGGGAACGGTCAGCGGTCGATGAGTCTTCCATGACTTCGATGGTGCGCACCACCGCATAATGGGCGAGGACTGCCGCAATCATGTCGGTCCCTAAAGAGGCGATGAAGTCACGGTAGTAATACGTGATGGCAATAAAGCCAAAAAACCGCAGAAAGGTTGAGAAGGAACAATGACCGGCAGCGAGCCGTTGACAGCCTTCGAGGCAGAACGCCAGGAAATAAACGAACACCAGGAGGCCGGCGACGTGATAGGATCTGCCGTGGCTAAACGGTCCGTGGTCCAGGAGGCTGCAGAAGACATGCCAGGCGGAGTTGTAACCGAGTTGTCCGAACAGATTTGCCAGACCCGGGACAGCTGCGTACTCCTTGAGCCAGCGAACCGCCTGAACATGATAAGTGCCCGTGTCATAAAGTTGCACGGCGCCACTGGCCACAATGACGGCCCAGATCAGGTACAATGCCAGCAGGAGGAGGAGCGGACGGTAATGAAAAGGCGCAACAGCGCGACAGGATTGTCGGAAAGCCTGGATTGCTGACCGACCGCCGCAGACGAAAATGATGACACTCAGGACCACTTGGACGCCACCCGTGATTGGTTGAACGAGAGAGATGATGGAGACGAACGTGGTTACGAATATCAGTCCGAGGAGCAACGAGTCCGCAAAATTTCCCATGATGCCCTGATCACCGGTAGCCAGGCGCGGAAGAATACCGAGCCGGCACAAGCCTCCTTCGACCAACTGAGCCGAACAGAGCAGAAGTGCTACAACGTAGGCAAGATAGAGGACGATTTGTATCATGTCAGAGCCATCAATGGCCGATGTCCGTGATCTGCCGTCTCAAAACATCTGGTGCCGGTGTTTTCCATTCAAACAACCACTTGTTCACAAAGTCTGTCACAAGGCCTTGAGAAACTTCTGAAAATCCCGGTAATAATCAGATTCATCGTAAAAATTGGAAGCCAGCACCATGCACACCGAACCGGACGAAAAGTTGTCCAGTTCACGCCAAATCATGGGGCACACGTACAATCCGTAATAGGAACGATTCAGATGGAATCGTTTCTTCTCCCTGCCGTCATTGAGAATGACGTCAAAACTGCCCGACATGGCGACAATTAATTGATGCAGTTCTTTGTGCGCATGGCCGCCCCGTTCCGCTCCGCCCGGCGTGTCATACAGGTAATACACCCGCTGGATTTGAAAGGGGACATGTCTTCCCCCCTCGATAAAGGTCAGGTTGCCGCGCGGATCTGTGATTTTGGGCAGATCGACTATCTGGCATTGTTTCAAATCCATAAATAATCCGGGTTGGTTAGTGTGTGACACCGTCTGTGGTCTTGGGTTCATGGGGGTGTTTCTCCCATTCCTTGATTTGTGTTTCGCCAAACTCCGCCAAAGGCAGCAAACGCCTGCGGCATCCGGGCCAATCCCCGGCTTTTAAGACAAAGTGGATCATGTCAACCGGCTGGCCGCCGATGACTTGGCTCGCATATTTCGTCTCCGTCTGACGGAACCCGCATTTTTTGACGAGGGAATGCACCGTGAGGTTGGTTGACACGCACCGCGCCAGCAGTTCACGCAAATCCAGTTTTTCAAAAGCCAGATCAAAGATCAGAATTGCACTGGGCAGGGCGGCCTGGACTTCCGGACGTACAATATAGCGCCCCCATTCGGCATTTGGAGCGGATATTTCGTACAGCGCATTCGTTCCCAACGGGGAACCGCCGAGCGTTTCGAGGATAAAATAGTAATCACCTTCACGTTGAACGTAAGTCTCCAGCCACTTCTGCTGGCTGGCGGCATCGGACGCGGAATCGCCAACCCGGCCTTTGACATAATCTTGATTGCGCAGCCAGACAATGAACGCCGCATCCGCCATCTCAACCGGGCGCAGACGCACACCGAAGCCTTCCGCATGTAACGAATGCCGCATTCTCAGACCGTCATAAATAGTCGTTTCCCTGGTTGCCTGCAACTTTTTGCCCTTGGCGCCGGCCGGAATTTAGCAAAATTAGCATTGGAAACGTTAAATACCATCAGCCCGGAAACCGGGTCCAATGGCCGGTTAATTTTTAGTTTCTTCCCAGGGCTGGCGCTTGCCTGATTGCGTGTTGTTCCAATCGAGCACCTGCTTTCCCGCCACCTGGGCCAAAGGCAACAAACGATCACGGACATTGGACCAATCTTCCCTCATGAAAATATATTGGACCAAATCCACAGGACTGCCGCCAATGATCTGGGCTGAACGCTTGATTCCGAGTTCTTTACATCCGGACTTACGGTGAAGGGAAAGGACCGCGCGGTTGGTTGACACGGAAGTGCTTCTCAATTCGTTCAATCCCAGGCTGCCGAAAGCCAGGTCCGTCGCCAATATTGTCGTCGGTACCCACGCCATCACCTCCGGACGGATAATTTGCCGTCCTTGCTCGGCGCTGCTCCCCTTCACATCGTAAATGCCATGTGTGCCCAGGGGGATTCCGCCTGATGTTTCGACAATGAAATAGTAATCGCCCTCCCGCTCAAAATAATTCCTGAGCCAAGCCTCCTGATCCGCAGAATTCGTAGCCGAATCGCCCACGTTTCCCTTCACATAATCCAAGTTCCGAAGCCACACAATGAAGGCGGCATCGTCCAGGCGCACCGGGCGCAGGCGTATCCCGTAGCCCTCGGCTTGATATGAATGTTTCATAGATTGTTTTTAGTGTTGCTGTTTTTATGATGTCCGGCCGGTCGCGGCCCAAGACAACCGGAAAAAATAATCCGGGCATGCAATAAGCATTATAATCGCATAACCACCTCGCGCCGGTAGAAAAAAATCACACGTTCAATTCCGACGATGCGCGCGGCAATTTCCTTCACCTTTTCCACCAAAACGACTCCCAAACCGGTCCCCGCGTGTTCGCCCTGCAGGGAGTAATCCGGATGCACCGCCAGGTGCATGATGGCGACTTCAGCGGGGGACGTGCGGAGGAAAACCACCACGCCCACCGGATTGCCGGAGTGCTGTTTCGGGTCGAAGGCAAAAAGGGTCTGTGCCTCGCAATCTCCGACCCGGACGGACAAGCCGTCGGCGGTCTCCTCAAGCTGTGGATAGCCGAACTTTTCGAGCGAATTGACGATCCCCTCCCGTGCCCGGAACTGGCGGGGATTGAAGAACATCAACTCTTCCAGAGCCGGACGACAGTTCTTCAAGGCTTTCGACGAAAAAACAAGGTTCACGAACGGGTTTGACCACGGCACCCGTGATCGGTTGTCTTTGAAATTAATTCCGCCTGCTTCGCGCTGATCTCACTGGGAACGGGAGAGAAGACCGACCGGCCGCCATCCACGACAATCTCCTGTCCCGTGATCCAGCGGGCCCGGTCGGAGGACAGGAATTCCACGGCATCAGCCACGTCTTCCGGGCGCCCGAAGCCCAAGGGGTAAAACGCCATGAAGTCGGCATTGGTGAAATACTCCTGAGTCATTTGTGTTTCGATAATCCCCGGCAGAACTGCGTTCACGCGAACGGCTGGCGCGAGTTCCACGGCCAGCGAAAGCGACATGGAATTCACCGCGCCTTTGCTGGCTGCATAGACAAAATAACCGCTCGCTCCGACGCGGGTCGCAATGCTGGAGATGAAGGTGATGCTTCGCAGCGTCCCCTGGTTCACCTTTTTTTGGGTCAGGGGCCGGATGATTTCCATGGCAGAAAACACATTCACGTTGAATACCCGGATGACAAACGCCATCTCCACCGCGCGGGCAAATTGAATGCCGGTGAACCCGGCCGAGTGAATAAAATGTTCGACGCGAATATCCTTTCCGGTCAGGAAGGAGGCCAGTTCCTCACCGAGCCGGTCCACCGTGCTCAAATCGCGCACCCATAAAAGATGGCGTTCCGGGGTTACAAGGGTCTTGCGCACGGCTTCCAGTTTCTCCGCGTTCCGCCCGGTCAGGATCAGCCTCCGGGACGGAGCCAGCTTCTGCGCGATGCTCCGGCCGAAACCAGATGAAGCGCCGGTGATCAATGTGTAAGTTTCGCCCATGCGTCTTGGTCAGTTTATTCCTTTCAATGAAGGCGTTTTGCTCGCAAAGCGGCCGCCATCCACAACCAGTTCCTGCCCGGTAATCCAACGCGCCCGGTCGGAGGACAGGAATTCCACCGCGTCGGCCACATCCTCCGCCCGCCCCAAACCCAGGGGATGGATGGCCTGGATGGACGCCACGAAGTCCGGGTCGGCA
Organism: Limisphaerales bacterium; assembly: GCA_003134375.1. GTDB lineage: Bacteria > Verrucomicrobiota > Verrucomicrobiia > Limisphaerales > UBA11358 > UBA11358. Next base: position 5,600 of record PLAY01000008.1, read on the forward strand.
AAATAATCCCTGCTCATCTCGGTTTCGATGGTGCCGGGCAGAACGGCGTTCACCCGGACGCCGGGGGCAAGTTCCACGGCCAGGGAAAGCGACATGGCATTCACTGCGCCCTTGCTTGCGGAATAAACATAATAACCCTTGCCGCCGATCCGGCTGCCGATGGCGGAGATGAAAGTAATGCTTCGCAACGCCCCCTGGTTCACCCTTTTCTGGGCCAGCGGCCGGATGATTTGCATGGCCGAAAACACATTGATGTTGAACAACCGGTTTACAAAGGCCATTTCGTTCGCCCGCACAAATTGAATTCCAAAGATGCCGGCCGAATGAACAAAGTGGTCAATTTGAATGTTCTTTGCGGCCAGAAAGGATGCCAGTTCCTCGTCAATTCCCTCCAACCGGCTCAAATCGCGCGCCCACACCAGATGACGTTCCGGGGCGGCACAAGTCTTCCGCACAGTCTCAAGCTTCTCCGCATTGATGTCGGCCAGAACGAGCTTCCGGGACGGGGCCAGCTTCTGGGCAATGCTCCGGCCGAAGCCGGAGGCGGCGCCGGTGATCAGTGTGTAGGTTTCCCCCATGCGACCGGTCAGGTTGATTCGTAATCCACAATCTTGCAGACATCCAACGGCCCGAGGTTCATGACCATCGAAATCCAACTCAGCCCGACGCCGAATCCGGAGAGGCAGACGCGCCGGCTGCCCCGCAACAACGGTTCGCTGCAATTCAAGGCGATGTTCAGCGGAATGGTCGCCGAACTGCAATTGCCGTAGAGGCTGACGACATTGTTCGGCAGTTTCTCCGGCGGGATTTTCATCTTGTCCGCCATTTGTTTCAGAATGAACGGGTTGGGCTGATGAAACAGGAAATGCTCGATGGATTCACGCGTGTCGCCGGAAAACGCGAGGATCTCGTCTATTTGCGGCGGAACATCTTCCATGGTGAAGCTGAAAATGGCGGCGCCATCCATGTGGACGTGTTCCTGGTTTCGGACCACGCCTTCCTCCACCTCCCGCAACTTCAAGGTCTCCGGCGTGGAGGGTGTGCGATAGCCGCCGGCGGGGATCATGATCGCCTTGTGACGCGAGCCGTCATTCTTCACGTCCATGTAAATGGGGTTCTCCGCTTCACAGCGCTCAATGACGGTGACCGAACCCGCATCACCGGTCAGGGGATAGGAGATGCGGTTGCACTTGTCGGTCTGCTTGCTGCAGGTGTCGCCGTTCAACAGGACCACCTTGGGCAGTGCCGCGATTTCCAGGAGCACGAAGGCCTGGATCAGGCCGAGCAAAAAACCCGAGCAACCTTGATTGATGTCGAGACAGATCATTTCGCGGCCCAGACCCAGTTTGCCCTGGATCACATTGCTGGTGGGCGGCATGATGTAATCCGGCGTCTGCGAGACAAATATCAGGGCGCCGATTTCCTCCTTCTTCAGCGTTCCTTCGTTCAACAGGTGTTGCAGCCCGTACTGGCACAGGTCGGAGGAGCAGACGTTGGGCGGAGCGATGCGGTGCCGGTCCAGGCTCATCATCTTCTTGAACCGCCTCGCCTTGTCCGCGGTGAGTTTGAAGATGGGGTATTCATCGTCGAAACGATACTCCTCCTTCGGCACTACCGAGACGATGGCGCTGATTTTCCTGTTTTTAAAAATGCTTTTCATGGGGAAGATCCTCCGGCCAACGGGCAAAATGCCAGTTCCGCACCGATGCTTTCATCCGTGATGAACGTGAACGTGTCGTGGACCGGCGCGATCCTGTTATTTTCGCTTCGCTTCAATCAGGGTCGCCAGATCTGCGGCGGTTACGACCTGCCGGATCTCATCGGCGCGGATGGTGACGCCATATTGGGAATCGGCCAGGGCCAGGACCGAAAGGATGGCCAGAGAGTCCCACTGGTCATAGTCCTTCAGGACGTTTTCCGGCTTCACTTCCTCGATGTCGAGGATTGCTGCCAGTCGTTGATAGAATTCAGTTTTATCCATGCTTTTATTTGTGTTCGACATCGGTGTTGAAATCAGATTTGTCAAAATTGGGTGGCATCGCAGTCCAAGTCAAGCCCGCAACCGGGCGCGTTACGCGGCGGGTTTGGTTCCCCTGAGCAAACCGTAGGACATGACACCCAGACGGTTAAAGTGTTCCCAAGTGTCGCACATGCCCAGGAAATCGTTGATGTACTGTTTCGATGAAAGGTCCACCAGTTCCTGATATTGCGATTTAACCTTGTTCCGGAAATATTTGATCGTCGGCGGCATCGTCTGTTCATTGATGTCCCGGGAAACGATGTCCTTGAACCCGGCGGCCCTGGCGGCGGATTCATAGCCAGCAAGGGTTTCGGTCCGGGTTTTTCCAAAAACCCTTTCCAATAGACGGAGTTCTTTGTAGTGGGCAACGGCCTCCGCATCGGAAAGCCTGTGGTTTCCCGCCATGTTGTCGCAAAGCAACAACTGGCCGCCCCGCTTAAGGACGCGATAACATTCGGCGAACACCCTCGCCTTGTCGTCCATCAGGTGGAACGATTCCATGCCCCAGACGATGTCAAAAGATTCATCCGGAAGTTTGTTGTCCGTGGCATCGGCCACCGTGAATTTCAGGTGGGAACTGTAACCTTTTTGCCGGGCTGATTCATTGGCGATCTGCGTTCCTTTTTCACTGATGGTGATTCCATGGACGTGACATCCAAACTTCTCATGCAGGAAGATGGCCGGGCCGCCGATGCCGCACCCGACGTCCAGCACCTTTGATTCCTTCGAGAAACGGCCCAAGGCGGCCATCGCTTCCGTCAAATTGTTCGTGGCGACACTGAAGCTTTCGCCGGGTTGCTTGAAATAGCCGGCGTGAAAGTTTTCCCCGAAAATGATGTGCCAGACATCCGAAACAAAGTCGTAATGGCTGGAGTTGAATCGGGATGCTTTCGAAGCAAACTTTATATCACCATCTTGCACAAAATTTCTTTTCGAGGTTGAAGCTGGTTTGTTCAAGCGGCTTCGTAGTTCACGGTCCGGCAGGTCGCAAGCGGCCCCAGATTCATGACCATGGAACCCCACGTCAGTCCGACGCCGAACCCGGAAAGACAAACCCGGAGCGCCCCGTTCCGGAGCTGTTTGCCGCAGTTATGCGTGATGTTCACCGGGATGCTTACCGAACTGGAATTGCCGTAGATGCCCACAATGTTGTTCGGCAGTTTTTCCTGCGGAATCTTCATCTTGTCGGCCATTTGTTTCAGGATGAACTGGTTCGGCTGATGAAATAGAAAAAAATCGATGGATTCCCTGGAATTGCCCGAATACGACAGGACTTCCTCGATCTGCGGCGGGACATCTTCAAGAGTGAAATTGAAAACAGCGGCGCCGTCCATGTGGATTTGTTCGAGGCTTTGGACCACGCCTTCCTCCACTTCCACCAGCTTTAACGTCTCGGGCGAGGAGGGCGTCCGAAAGGCACCGCCCGGAACAATGAGGGCACGGTGTCGCGAACCGTCCATCTTCAGGCACAGGTGAACCGGGTTTTCCTCCGCGCAACGCTCGATGACCGTCACCGACCCGGCATCGCCAATCAAAGGGTAGGTGATGCGGTTGTGTTTATCGACCAGTTTGCTGGCGGTGTCGCCATTGAGCAGCACCACCTTGTCCGCGTCCATCATGTCCAGCAGCATGAAAGCCTGCATCAAACCGATGACAAACCCCGCGCACCCCTGGTTGAGGTCAAGGCAGACGACATCGTGACCCAATCCAAGCCTGCCCTGGATCACATTGCTGGTCGGCGGAAGGTAATAGTCCGGGGTTTGAGAAACAAATAACAGGGCGCCAATCTCCTCCTTCTTCAAGGTGCCTTCGTTCAACAATTGTTGAAGACCGTACACGCAAAGGTCCGAGGAACAGACCCCGGGTGGTGCCACGCGGTGCCGGTCCAGGCCCATCATTTTTTTCATCCGCCTGGCTTTTTCCTCGGTGAGATTGTAATTGGAGCGTTCGTCGTCAAAACGGCTCTCCTGCCCCGGCACCACCGAGAGGATGGCCCTGATCCTTTTATTCCTGAAAATGCATTTCATGCGTGCGCCATTCAGCCAAAAAACGCCGGCCTTCAACCAATCCTATTTCTGCTTTGCTTCAATCAAATTCGCCAGGTCCGCCGCGGTGACAACCGAACGAATCTCCTCAGCTTTTATTGACACGCCGTATTTCGAGTCAGCCATGGCCAGGACGGAAAGCATCGCCAACGAATCCCATCCATCAAAGTCTTTCAGGACGTTTCCCGGCTTCACCTCTTCGAGGTCGAGGATTTCTGCCAGCCTTTCGTAGAATTCAAGTTTATCCATGGTTTTCATTTGTATTCGATTAAGGTGTTGAATTTGACTTTGCCCAGGTCCAGCAGCATGGAGCCCCAAGTCAGGCCCACGCCGTATCCCGCGAGGCAAACCCTGAACTGTTCATGCACCAGCCGGTCCCCCACGTTTGAGGTGATGGTTAGGGGAATGGTGACTCCGCTGCTGTTGCCGAATCGTTCCACCACGTTGCTCGGCATTTTGGAATAAGGCAGCCTCATTTTATCCGCGAGTTTCTGCAACATGAACCGGTTGGGTTGGTGGCAAAAGAAATAGTCCATTTCATCCATCGCTGCGCCGGCGTACTTCAAAAGGTCATCAATCATCCGGGGAACCTCGGCCTGCACGAAATTAAACACCGCCGAGCCATCCATGCGCAAATGGTCCTTGGCCCGGAAATTATTGTCGCCGACATCCTCCAAGACCGCGGTCGCTGGTGAACTCGGCAGGCGAAATCCTCCGGCGGGGATCAGCAGCACGTTATTGCGTGTGCCGTCCATTTTGAGATTGGCATGAATGATGGAATCCATGGGATCGCGTTCCACGACCGTAATGGCGGCAGCGTCTCCGATCAGGGGATAACTGTTGCGATCCTTCGGAGACGTCTTCCGGCTGAGCACATCGGCGTTGATCAAAACCACTTTCCGGATGCTTTCCTGTTCCAACAGGGAAAATGCCTGCATCAGGCCGATGATAAATCCTGCGCAACCCTGGTTGATGTCCAGACAAAGCAGATCGTGCTTCAGGTTCAACCTTCCTTGGATGACATTGCTGGTCGGCGGCATGAAATAGTCCGGCGATTGCGTGATCAGAATAAGAGCGTCAAACTCATCGGGATGGAGCAAATCGTTTTTGAACAAATGCTCCAGGCCAGCCACGGCCAGATCGGACACACAAACGCCCGGTTCAACAATGCGGTGTTTGTCATAGCCCATCACTTCCTTGAGTTTGAGCGAGCGGGCTACGGGAAAGTTGAAGTTTTTCATATCTTCAACAAAAGACTGTTCCCTTGCCGGCACTACGGCAAGGATGCCAGTGATGCGTTTATGCCGGAACTTAAAGTTCATGGCCTTACCCCGCTTTTATGCAGAAGCGCGTTGATTGTTTCAAGGTTTTTAAAGTTTTCCGGCACAATATCCGTGCCTTGTATCGAAATGTTGAAATTTTTGTCCAGCGTCGCAACCAAGGTCACCACGTCGAATGAATCCAGCATTCCGTCCGCGATAAAATCGTCGGAGGCCGTAAAATCAAATTCCGGGCGGATTTCCTTCAGTATTTCTTCGACTGATTTCATGACGAATCATTTCATTAACCAAAACATGGTCGGTTAGCCTGTCCGGGGTATAACCGTAATGCCGGTATTTCTGAAGCGCCGGCTCATTGTCAGCCATCGCCCAAAGGGTGAAACGCCGGGTCGTACCGTGCGCCGCGAGATAGGCGCGCATCAGGGCGGAGCCGTAATGCAGCGCCCGGAATTTTTCCGCCACCAGCCAGTAGCGAATTGTGGAGGCGGCCCCCTGCGTCTCAAAAAACAGCAATCCGGCAATGGTTTGATCATGCTTCAGGATTAAAACCTGGCGATTTTCCACCACCATTTCAATTTCAGAAAGCTTGGGAAGCTGTTCGGCATAACGGTCAAAGGAGGAGTCAAGAATATCGAAAATGCCTTGGACGTCCTCTTGGACAGCGTAAACCGGCTGCCGATCAGCCGACGGGCTCGATGGCAAATGGGCGGAGCCGGGGCGTGCCAGGCGGCAAAGCTGGGCGTAACGTCGAAAGCCGATGGATTCAACCAGGGGCAGCAAACCATCGGGTGTGCTTTCGTATTCCAACATGTCGATGACCATGGGCTTGGTTTTCACAGCGTTAAGAGACATGAATTGCCGTCGCAATGCATCCCGATCCGCGGCACAAAAATAGATGCGCCGAAATTCGCGGTCCATTTTGAAAAAGAACGCTGCTCCCGGTGAAGATACAAGGAATAATTCACCCTGATCAATCCATCTCTGCAATTTTTGTGGAGTTGGGAAGAAATTGGTGCAATAGGCTGGCGCACCCGTTTTTATCTGTTGCATGGCGGCGAAAACCGCACTGATCGCATCAACCTTCTGCATGTCAATCCGTTTTAAGGTTTGATGTCAGTTTCTGACGGTCTATCTTGCCGTTCGCCGTGAGCGGGATTTTGTCCAGCCGGCGAAATGACGTTGGCAGCATGTATTTTGGAATGTGGGCCAGCATGCTTTCGCGGATAAGAGTCGGCGACAAGTCGCGATCCGACTCAAAAAACAGGGCAATCTCCTTTTTATCCTGGTTATAAATGACGCACCCGTTATGGATGCCATCCACTTGGAAGGCGGCATGCTCGATCTCACCCAATTCAATCCGATAACCGAGATGTTTGATCTGAAAATCCTTGCGTCCGATAAACAGGATTTCGCCACGGGCATTGCGGGAAACCAAATCGCCGGTTCGATAGATCAATTCCGGATAATGCGGGTTGAGGGGATTTTGCAGGAAGACGCTGGCCGTTTTTTCCGGATTGTTCCAGTAACCCAGTGCCAGCGAACTTCCGCGCACACACAGCTCACCCGGTTCATCAGTTTTGACCCGCTCATTCTTTTCGTTCAGGATCAGGATGTCGGTGTTGCGGCAGGGAAATCCAATCGGCAGGGGTTCCTCATCATGGAAATCCCGGTCCACGATATAATAGGTGCAGTCCACGGTGATCTCGGTGGGGCCATAGAGATTGGAAAAAAGCGCGTTGGGATATTTGCCGCGCCAGTAATTGAGCGTGCGAGTGGGCATGACCTCCCCGGCAAAGAGAATTTTCCGGATGGAGGGTGGTGCAAGCGAATCGAGGATCTTGAAATTGGCCACATTGGTCATAACCGACGGCACCCAGAAAAAGGTGGTGATGCCCATTTGATCCACAAATTGCATCAATTTGAGCGGGTAGCCGAAATTCTCCTCCGGGATCAAGACCAGGGTGGCCCCGCACGACAGGCACAGGTAAATGTCCAGCGTTGAGTTGTCGAAGAAGAACGGGGCCTGGTTGCCGATGACTTCACTTTCGGAGATCTGATAGCAATCCCGCGCCCAATCAATGTAATCAATTACCCCGCGATGCGAAATGACGACTCCCTTGGGTATGCCGGTCGATCCGGATGTGTAAATGATATAAACTGGATCAGTGTCGATTACAGACTTGGACCGTGCCAGCAACTGCATGTTGTCATAAAATGCCTCGGGCGCAATAGCCTCCTCCACGAGCAGCAGATGATCTTCGGGAATGTTCAGAGCGCGCAGCGCCCCAGCATGTGACAACGACGTGATGATCACGCCCGCGTTGAGGTTTTGCAACATGCTTTGGAGCCGCTGCGGCGGGGATTTGATGTCGAGATTGGCGTAGCAATTACCGGTGTAAAGAATGCCCAAATCGGCGATAATTGCCTCGACACTTTTGGGAAGAAAGACCGCCACCGGTTGATTGATCGCCGTGGTTTTTTTCAGGATCAAGGTCGCGCAATTCTTGGCGAAGCGCTCCAGTTCCCCAAAAGTGACACCTCGGCTTGAATCCCGGATCGCGAGTTTGTCCCCGCATTTGAGCAATGGGCCTTTTTCCAAGTAGTCCAGGACGTTAATTTGCATAACGATGAATTTTCTCCGCGTTTGACGAGTACTAAAGTGAACTGCCCGGTTTAAGGACTGATTACCAGCCTGAAGAAGCGTTGGGGCGATGCGCCCAGATCGTTGGTTATAATGATGGAACTGCCCGTGCCGACCATGGAGCCGCCCAAAAGAGTCCATGTTGCCGCAGTAAGATTGTCCTTGTACTGAAGTTGATAGGTCTGACCTGCGATCGTCGGCAAGTTAAAGATGAACTGATTTCCGGTCAAGGCGACACCACTTAACTGGGGCAACGCCGCCACGGTGAGCGTCCCGCCGTTAAAAACAAAGACGTAATTGGCCGCATTCAACGTGCCGGGACCGACCGTGATTGCATAGGATCCCGGCGGGCTGTTGGTCGTGGCACTGGTGCTTAAATTCGCGGCACCGGTCAAAACGTTTGTTCCATCACTGTGGACAAAACCGCTGTAACTGGCGGTCAACAACGGGTTTGGCAGTCCATAGGTCATGCTCTTATTGTCGGCGGTCACCGTCAATGTCGCCGGCGTGATGTTGGCCGTGAGTCCTACCGGCTGCGTCAGTGTGTAGTTGGCCGCACTGACACCGATCAACGCCAGCCCGCTCACGGTCACGACGATGCCCGTGCCAACGTTGGGGCTGGCAAAATTAGCCGCATATCCGTTGGTGGACAGACCGACCGTGTCACCGTCCACCACTCCCGCCAGTACCACGTTATTCGAACTGATCGTCGCCGCTGTTGTCCCGTCATACATCTTGTTGTTGGCCGTGATGCCTGGATTTAACACCTTAATCCGGTAAAATCGTTGCGGCACCCCGTTCACGACATTGGTTTGACTGGCCGTTAAACCGGTCGCCGTCACATCCGGTGACAAGTCATTCCAGCCGCTGTCATTCAAGTTATTGATGTACTGTACCCTGTAGTTTCCACCCGCAACCGAGTTCCATGTGATGGTGACAACACCGTTGGTCAGGCCAAGCGAAGTTATTACAGGCGAAGGCACCGACATAATCGTAAGCGCCTTGGCCGTGATGTTCGCCGTCAATCCCGCCGGTTGTGTCAGCGTGTAGTTGGCCGCGGCTGTGCCCGTCAAGGCCAGGCCCGCCACCGTCACCCCAATCCCCGTCCCCGCATTGGTACTCACAAAGTTCGCCACATAGCCATTCGTGCTCAATCGCACGTTCGCCGTGTCCACGCCCAAAACCCCGTTCAACACCACGTTGTTCGAGCTGATCGTCGCCAACACCGTCCCGTCATACGGCTTGTTGTTGGCTGTTATGCCCGATGTAATCGTTACGTTGGCGGGAAGCACTGTAAAAGTTTGATAAACATTCGTTGCAGCCTGATAACTGGCGTTACCTGCTTGTGATGCCTGGACAGTGACCGTACCCGTTCCTGCAATGGTAATGGTATTGCCGGAAATTGTCGCAGGACCGGAAAGAATATCTAATGAGACTGGTAAACCTGAAGATGCCGTCGCGCTGACCGTAAATGGAGAATTGCCATAGGTCATGTTGGATAACGGACCGAAATTTATGGTTTGTCCCGGAAGCAGTGAAGTTACAATGACATTATCGACTCCGAATGTGTATGGTGTTCCGATCGTTGCCATATCCACAGTGATACCACCGTTGGTAAATGGAGATGAATCGTCTGTGCTGATTTCCAACGTACCGTCCAAGGACACGGAGATGTTGGTCCCTTGAAGCGTCAGCGTCAGGGTATGCGGACCAGTCCCCACGGCGGGCAAACTCGCTGTCTGCATGAGCGTGTAATCCGCCCAATCGCTAAACTTGAACAGTTTTAACACGTTCGGCCCGCCGCCGGAACCATCCGGGTATATCCAGGCAGCATAATGCGCCCCGGTCGTCGGATCCAATCGTCCCCCAATGCCTCCGCCCCAGGCGGCCGTCGTGGAGAATTGAATCTGCGCCTGCACGGAATAGTCGGTCCAATTGGTGTTATTGATGTAGATGTTGCCGTAGGTTCCGTCCGCACTTTGTCCCGTCAATATTCCTCCGGTTATCTCCCATGTGCCATCTAAGACAATCCAAGGATAAAGTGGATTGAGGTCATTCGTCGGATGTCCGAAATTATCGTAGAACAGATCGCCCGTGGGTGTGACCATGATGGTCGCCGTAGCCACGCCCGACGTGGTAATCCCATCAGTGGCCAGGTAGGTAAATGCGTCGAGCCCCGCAAAGTTATTGGTTGGTATATAAGTAAAGGATCCATTCGGATTCAAACTCAATATGCCGCCTACCGGGCCGCTCGCCAATATTGGCGACAACGTCCCACTCCCGCCGGTATCGTTGGTCAACACGCCCGGGGCTCCGACCGCCAGGATCGAATTTTGAAACGTGTTGTAATTTTGATTGTTGGCCACAATTGGATTGGGTGTCACGGTAATGTTCACCGTTGCAATATTCGAGTTGGTCTGGCCATTGCTGGCCTGGTAGGTAAAACTGTCTGCACCAATATAACCGCTGTTGGGCGTGTAAGTGAAAGAGCCATCTGAATTCAAGGCCAACAAGCCATTGGTTGGCCCGGTCACCTCCACCGCCGTCAAACCGGATCCCAAGTCATTGGCCAATACGCCGGGAACTCCGACGGTCAGAGTGGTATTCCCAGGTACAGTGTAACTGTCATTATTAGCCAGTAGTGGCAATGTGGTGACGGTGACACTATTAACTCCCAATATGTATGGTGTTCCAACCGTCGCCATATCCACGGTGATACCGCCGCTGGTAAATGGTGATGGAGATGAATCGGTTGCACTGATTTCCAACGTACCGTCCAAGGACACGGAGATGTTGGTCCCTTGGAGCGTCAGCGTCAGGGTATGCGNNCCTCCGCCCCAGGCGGCCGTCGTGGAGAATTGAATCTGCGCCTGCACGGAATAGTCGGTCCAATTGGTGTTATTGATGTAGATGTTGCCGTAGGTTCCGTCCGCACTTTGTCCCGTCAATATTCCTCCGGTTATCTCCCATGTGCCATCATAGACCACCCACGGTAATAGTGAGTTTGAATTGTTCAGCGAGCGCGTGAAATTATCGTAGAACAGATCGCCCGTGGGTGTGACCATGATGGTCACCATAGCTACGCTCGATGTGGTCTGTCCGTCAGTGGCTTGATACGTGAAACTGTCGATCCCGGTGAAGTTGCTGCCGGGGGTGTAGTTGAAGGAACCGTTGGTGTTCAACGTCAACGTGCCGTTTGCCGGCCCGGCCGCCAGTGTGGCCGTCAATGTTCCGCTCCCGCCGGAGTCGTTGGCCAACACACCCGGCGCCCCGACTGTCAGGAACGAGCTCTCTGCCATCGTGTAAAAGTCATTGTTTGCAGTCGGCGGATCCGGTGTCACCGCAAGGCTCACCGTTGCAATATTCGAGTTGGTCTGGCCATTGTTGGCCTGGTAGGTAAAACTGTCCGCGCCAATATAACCGTTGTTGGGGGTATAGCTGAACGAGCCATTTGCATTCAACGTCAAGACCCCGTTGGTTGGCACACTCACCAGCACCGCGGTCAAACTTTCGCCTCCACTGGTGTCATTGCCCAACACGCCGGGGGCTCCGACCGACAGGATGGTGTTTGCTGCCACGCTGTAACTGTCATTGCTTGCCAGAAAGGGAGTAATGTTAAGACTCACCGTGGCGATGTTGGAATTCGTCTGTCCGTTGCTGGCTTGGTAAGCAAAACTGTCCGCACCAATGTAACCGCTGTTGGGCGTGTAAGTGAAAGAGCCGTCTGAATTCAAGGTCAACACGCCATCGGTTGGCCCGCTCACCAGCACCGCGGTCAATCCCGTTCCCACGTCGTTGCCCAACACACCCGGGGATCCCACCACCAGGGAGGTGTTTTCAAAAACACTGTAACTGTCATTATTGGCCGCGACTGGCAAAGTAGTCACAATGACATTTGACACCCCGAGAGTAAAGGTCGAGGGATACGGCATCATATCCATGATGATTCCTCCGCTGGTCAGCGGCGAGACTGGGTCGTTGGTGCTGATTTTCAACTGATTATCGAAATAAACATCGATGTTTGTCCCGTGGAATGCCAGCGTCACCGTATGCCAACTGGTACCCACGGAAGACAGGTTTGCTTGCCCCAACACTTGCTGAAATCCCGTCAATGTGTTAGGATCAGTCCAACCGGTAAATTTGATCAGTTGGATTTTATCCGATCCTCCCGAGGATCCCTCGGGATAAACCCACGCCGCATAATGCGCGCCGCTCACCGGATCCAATCGTCCACCCAGACCTGCCAGATTGGCATTGGCAGCGGAAAATTGAATTTGCGCCTGAGCCACATAATCCGTCCAGCCGGGGTTATCAATATAGGCACCGCCATAGCCACCCGGCCCGGCATCGCATGTTCCCTGCATCAGGCCATTGGTCATCGTCCACGTACCGACCTCCACAATCCACGGAGTGATCGAGTTTGAACTGCCGGATGGACGCATGAAATTATCATAGAACAGAGCACCAGATGGGTTGACGTCAATCGTCGCGGTTGCAACACTGGAAGTGAGCGATCCTGCGGTTGCCTGAAAGGTGAAACTGTCAAACCCGACAAAGTTATTGCTTGGAGTATAGGTAAAGGAGCCGTTTGAATTGAAACTCAACGCGCCATGCATCGGCCCACCCACCGCTGTGGCCGTCAAATTGCCACCATTCTGACCTGCGTTCGCGCCAGTCAGCACCCCGGGTGCAGCGACTGTCAATGGAACGGACTCCTGCGCAGAGTACAAAGCATTCGTAACGACCGGGAGGAGAGTGTAATTAATTGTCGCATTGGTGACCGAGTTGCCAACCAAAAGTTTGATCACTTGACCGTTTATCCAATAGACGTTGTTGCTGGCTGGAACGCCGTTGGTCAACACCTGATCCACCGTAAATGAAACACTGGGAGCCAGGATTTCCACGGCTGTATTTGTGTCCGTTGCCCCGGAAACTATAATCGTGACCTGAGATTGACCGGCATTGGTACTAAAAGTGGTCGCAGTGATCTGTACATTGGATCGCTGCAACCACCAGGCATAGATGTCCTGCGAGTTGGCAGCCCACAGCCTCGGGTGGAGCTGCGAGTTCATAGCATAGGTCAAGTACTCCATTTCCTGCAATCTGGCGCCGCCAGCATTACCGGCCGATGAACTATGTCCGTAAAGGTTGATCAGTGCCCCCAAATTGTAAAAGTAGTCCACAACTTTTTGAACGCTGAAAACGGTTTGTCCGGTTTCCATGGACTGTCCAATCTGAGTATCAATAAACCAATCACTGGTAGGAAGGGTGATGAAGGAATAACGATAATCGTTGGTTTCGGTTGACAATACCCAACTCGGGAATGGGCCAAGCTTTTCTTCGCCGGTGGTTTTGATGCCCAACTGCTGTTCGATCTGGTAAGAAGGCTCACGCGTCGCGTCAAAGTCCGGCGACACCCAGGTCCGCAGGCTGTTGCCATTCGTCAGCCCCCATCCCGCCAAGTCCGAAAAAGAATTTGAAATTGAAGTCAGCGCATACTGGGCGCCGCTGGTAAAGCCGGGGGGAAGATTGGTTAAATCCAGCACTTCATCCGGCCCCCAATGCCAGTAACTGTAATCCGCAGGGATGAATCCGTAAGATGTGTCGTAATAGGGATTACCACTGGTGTACCAATCGGGATCTGAACCAAAAAGAAGTTCGATGATGGGCAAAGGCGGAACGTAGATGTTGATGTTGGTCAACCCGCCGTTGTGAGAACTGATGGTGGCGCCGTAATTCGTAATCGCCCGCTTCAGGCTGGCAATCGCGTTGGTTTGGCCGGTGGGGCTGTAATCCTCCCTCAATGTGCCGGTGCAAAAGTAGTACTCCCCTTTGGCACCATTCTGGTTTTCAAACTGGGCCGAACTTTCGACTGAATTGATCAAGGACGGAATGGCCTCGAGATCGTGGCGGAATATCACCGCCGCCTGGTAGGGATAGGGCCACGGGCTGACTTTGACGACCGGGACGTTTGCTGATTGAAATGCCCATTCAATGGCATTGCGGAAAATACTATAGGCGTAGGTGGACGGCGCCCAGCCGCCATGCCCAATGAGCGGCTCCAAAGGCGCATAGTAGATGAAATATCCCTTGCCGAATGGCTTCACGAACAAGTTGGAATAAACATCCCCCTCCGCAATTGCAACCGCATCGCCTGCCTGGACCTGCCACGCCATATACGACAAGATGATCGGTGGCGTTTCATCGGGTGTCGTACCGGTCAACAGGGAGTTTTGCGGCACGGTCGTTTCGTCGGCCCATGATGGCATCTGCCAGTAGAGTGTCCCCTCCGGAAAATGAGAAACCAGAAGCTGATTGGCCAGTTTGGTGAACGTCGTATTTAACCCCCAGTTGGTGAGACCGGGATTGACCATGTTCACCCCCATTGCCGTGGCTAGGGCGAAATTGGCGCGGGTGCTGCCGTCGGGATTGCGGGTGAAGGCCGAGGAACCCACAAAGAGAAATCCGCCGGCGGCAACGTAGTTGGTCAACGGGGCGATTTCGGAGTCCTGGATCGCTTCCGAGGCGAGACTGATGAGAATCGGATATTTGGGTGAACCATCCACATTGGTCAAAACCCCCGACACGATATTTGAATCGCCCACAACCGTGAACGTTGTGCCATCGGAACGCAGCATTTCCTTGACCGAATCCGGCATCACAAAGTAATGCCATTGGGTTATCCACCACTGGTTCCCCGTGGTTCCGCCACCCGTCGGGGTGCCCCCCGATGCGGGCATGGTTTCCAGGGCCCGCGTCAATTCGGAGTCATGAATGGCGACGATCGGCTGGGCGCCCTGCACTTGAACGCCCAGCACAAACCCAACCACAAGAAGAAGGGCATTCAAAAGGGTGTTCCGCCAAAGAACCCCTGAGCGGTTTTTATATGAATACATGGGACAATCCTTATGATTTAAAGCCCTCACATTATAATTCTAATTCTGTCGTATTATACGCGGCACAAGAAAAAAAACAACAAAATAAAGGTGGCTTTTACCGGTGAGACTTTTGCTTTTTTTGTCAAGAACAGCCTTGTTTCCGGCCCGAAATTGGGTGGTTTTTAACGGGTTTAATCTGCCAGTGAAAAGGTGCTCCTCATTATCTTTTGACTCAGGACGCGCCAAAGCAGCATGAAAGCCAAAGCATCCCCGAAGGCCATTCGCATAGCTTTCCGGAAGTTCCGCCTATGCTCTGGTGTCCTATTCCGAACGGAGGCTGTCGCAAACTCAAAGAACTTGCGCAGAGCCAGACGTCTGGCGTCCGGCAACAAGTAGCCCTGATCAAGGTGTTTCGCGCATATTTGACAGGTCGCGTCAAGCATGCGCGCCCTCTGGGACCGCGCCATCGAAGTCGCCACAAAGCGGTATTTTGCCGAAACTTCAGGCGAATACACGAAATCAAACCAGTGTGAGAGCCGAAGCAACATGTCCCAGTCCTCATAAAAAAGCGTTTCATCAAATAGTCCGGTTTGGTCATAACATGAGCGTCGAACCAAAGTCGTCATCGACGGTATGAAATTGCCCTCCCAAAGGACATTATGGATGTTACCTTCAGGCATTGCTTTGAAGCGCCGGTGCCCTTCAATGAAATTCCATGATAGAGGTTTTCCCTCCTCATCGATCTGTAGTGCATCGCTATAAACAACCCCGACTTTGTCCGGAAGCCGTTCCATAAGTTCGACCTGCTTCAGCAGTTTGCCGGTAAGCCAGACATCATCCGCCGCAATGCCCGAAACATATTTCCCGGAGGCATAAGACAGGGCATGGTTCAGACTGCGGCACACCCCCTGGTTTTTCTCCTGTATCAAGAGGCGGTTGGGAATATCACACCGGGCCAACCACGCCTTGATCACGGCCACGGAATCGTCGCGGGAAGCATCGTCATGCACGATCAGTTCCAAATTGGGATAATGCTGCGCCTTCACTCCTTCCAAACACTCGGTCACAAACCGTGCGTGGTTGTAGCAAATCACTATGGCAGAAACCAAGGGGTATTGCATCAGATGCTCCGTTCGTTTGCCGCAGCCGGCTGACGGTGCTTCCGCACGATTCAGTCGTTAGCTTCTGTGGCGTGCCATCCACAGCTGACCAACAAAATTGTTTATGCCGCAACAGGTGTCATAGCTGGACATTCTTGACGAGGATTGATCTCTTTCCGAACAAGTGGCATGACCTTCAACCTACAGGAACCGAGTGAGAGTTACCTCACAAGATCAAGAATGCCTGGCGGTAACTTTGATTTGGTTTTCCACGCGCCATCCGGGTCGCCGTTACCGTCCGAACGGACTCCGAACCAGCGGTCATTACTCAAGGTGGTGACAACACCCGCAGGCCGACCACCGTCGGGTAAAGAACTTGGTTAGCGCTGGTATTCATATGGTTCGAACTGTCGATACTCCGGACTTGAAAATTGTAATTCGTGGCCGGTTTAAGATTGGTCAGGGTACTACTATGGCTGGTCACCATAGACAAGTTTGTGATGCTGGATCCGTAAGAAGTCGTCGTTCCATAGTCTATAATTGAATTGGCATTCTCGTCAGTCATCCAGCCAATCGTTATTGAATTGGTGGATATGGCTAAGTTGTTAATGCTGCTGATAATCGGCTCGACGACTACGCCGGATACATATTCATACGCGCCAATGTTCCACGCACCGTCAGCACCCCGCGTGTTTCCGTTTGGGTCTTTGCTAAAGTCAATCGTGCCGAGAATTGGGTCAACAGGGTTGGGGATAACGGTTCCTTTGTTGCGCGGATAAGCTGCACCAATGTTTGAGACGATCATGAAATTGCCTCCGACGCCCGGCTTGATAAGCGGATTGACGGCAGAATTGTTGATACCGTTAGGCTCGACCGCAGAGAGAATGTTGTTGTTAGCATAGTTAAAATTCCATGTGCCAAGCGAGTCATAACCTTCGAACCCTGCCGAGGCTATCCAAATATTATTAAAAAACATGGACGCCGGAGCCGCATTCAGAACAACCGTGTAATACGGACAGTTGTAGATGGTGTTGTTGAAGAAATAAACTGGCCCCACGGATGCCGTCGCAAAGTTGCCTTGATTTTCCATAACCACGGCGTTGAATCCAGAGTCGGTTACAGGGTCGTGAAACACATTGCCATAAACATAAAATGGATATAGGTTGGTCTGCCCTGTGACGGTTGGGAACAGATAAATACACATGCTGCTCCAATCATAAAACTCGCAGTATCGGACGACAAATGGCCCGCTCATGTTGCAATAAAGCAAGTCCGAGTGTTGAGAGGCTGTGCCACCGATGTTGTGAAACTTGCAATGGTCAATCGTGATGGCATAACAAGGTCTCGTAGTGTCAAGGTAGTTGCCCCACTCTACTCCTGTGAACATTCCTCGCACTTCGCAATTTGTGATGGTGACGAATGTAATGCTGCTCCCCGCACCGATTCCACCATCAGGGTACATTGAAATACCATTCCCAAAACCTGTATTCATCCCAGCATCATTCGTGTAAGTGTATCCGCCAATAATTTGCAGATTGGCGATAACGACGTTTGAAACGTTCAGTCCGCAAAGGTAGATACCAGAAGGAGTATGGTTGGCATATTGGTTGTTGTTAATCATCAACTGCATGTTGCCGCGTCCGTCAATGTTGATAAAGCTTTGTCCGTGAATCCCGATGTCGGCTGAAGGAGCATATGCCGCAAGCGTGGAATTGTCCTCAATGACCACGTTGGTATTAAAAGAAGTCTGCCAGCCCGCCGCGCTAGTGGCGGCGGCATCATTCGTTGTCGCTCGCAAGATGTTAATCCATGCGCCTGATGTTCCGCTTTTGGTGGTATCGGACAAGGTAAAGCCGTTGGTGGAATAGTAAGTGCCGCCACCAATCCAAAGCGTATCCCCCGCTGATACGCTCGTCCATGTGATGTTCGTCATTGCCCATGCGTTATTCCAGTTCGCACCCGAATTTGAACCAGCACTAGTTGGCCTGATAAACCAGTTCGCCGCTGACGCGGAATATGACAATAAAGAAAATAAAATAATCCAGAGGATTGGTTTTGCAAGCTTTTTGCCGAACACTGTCTGAAAGAATATCATTGGTTGTATATTTTCCATTTGTGATTGCAATAGCACCTTGGTGCAATTAACTGGGAGCATTCTCATAATATTCTAATTCAATTGATCTTACATTGTTTAGCCCAATCTTTATCGTACGACAGTTTAGATAGCAAGAACCATTCCAACTCCAACTATCTTAAAGCTGGTGGTCATGAAATCGCCGGACAGCATAATATCCTCATCAGATTTCCTGATCATCATTCCGGCTCTAACTCTGCTTTTGAAAGCTGCGCGACGACCCTTGTTATTTTCATTGAGCCGGCAGAGTCATTTAACACAAATTGCCCAGTAATCTTCTGCAAATACTCATCGGTCGCTTTTCTGCATCCACCCCAATCATGATAATCATCCAATATTATGCTTCCGCCAATTACGAGCAATGGAAAAACACGTTCCAAGCATGTCTTCACCGGTTCATACCAATCGACATCAATATGTGCAAACGCAACAGGTTGTTCTATTTTCATCGTATCTTGGACCAAACCCTTAACAAGTGTTACTGATTGTTCTAAAGTATTGATTCCAAAGAAGTTTAAATTCGATTTAACAATCTCAAATAGGTTTGCTTGATAACCATAATATTTGTCGCCACCAATTCCCCTAGATTCGCCTTCAACAATGGTTTTGTAGCGATCATGGACGTCCTGCGTATCCTCTTTTGTTGGCGGTGGAATCATTCCAAAAACATCGTAAATGAACAGCGGACGTTTTGAGTTCTTCAATGACGCTATTAAAATGGCAGATCCGCCAAGTGCGCAACCAGCTTCGAGAAAGACCCCAGATAGCTTGCTTTCCTCAATTAATCGACAAGTTTTGAATATACTTAAAAGCCTCTCATCAGACAAATATGTAAGTCTTTTTAACTTAATTCGGTAAATCAATTTGTATTCCTCTGGACTCAGCTCCTTCACAAGCGATTCCTGTGAGCTTGTAAACTGCTTTAAATACCATTTGATGCGGGCGAGTAGGTTTTTCATAAAAATATGTTCTACACTAGTAAAGCCGACAATTTTTGAACTCTCTTAGTAACAACTGATACAGATTATCAGTCAGTAGTCACGACTTCCGGGTCTGGGTTTAAGTTGGCCTGTTTGTTATCAAGACGGAGTGATGCCTCAACCAAAGCCGCCGCATAAACAGTCCCGATGGTGCCAAGCACAAGATACAAGTAGCAATTGTTAGCCACATCAAAATAGGATACCGAAATAAAAGTCGCCGCATGGCCAAACAAAATGGAACCCAGGATCCATACCAGATACGGATCACCACCGCCGGAAACCCGGTCCAGTTTTAAAACCCGGCCGATCAGGACAAATGCCGAATATAAAACACCCATAAACAGAAGCATCAGGAGCAACCCTCCCGCGACACCCATGGCAATATAATGATTGGTTAAGTCCGTATGGTTCGGATTCTCAACGCCCCCCCCCAGCAACCAATCCTTAGTATAATCGGTGCCGATCAACCACCATTCGTTAAAATGCTGAATAGCAGCCTGAATCAAGGCCGCCCGGTAATAGCCCGTGCTGCCACCGGTGATGTCAATCCGGCCGAGAAGAAAGTAAACCGGATCATTCATTACCAGATCAAGAGCGATGAGGATAAACAGCACGAGCCAGCGGATTGCCCGAAGCCGGTCCCTAATTTTCCAGAGTGTCAAGGCGCCGAGAACCGAGATGGCAGTCATCACCGGTCCACTCGCTCCGCTGGCGTAAACAATCCCACCAGCCCCAAACAACCCTGCCAGAGCAACTTTGCGCTCCCCATGCCAGAAATAGAGTGCCATGGGCAGGCAAACTGCGCCAACCGTCCCCGCCGTGATGGCGATAGCGAACGGGCCATGAGCCCGATAATGGCCATAGCGGTATTCAGTTCCCTGCGATTCGCCAAAAAGCGTCGAAAAAAGATTATGGCCCGTCATTCGTTCTTCCAGCATAAACAACGCCACAGGCACCATAAGCCAGCACACGATCTTGAACAATCTAACAATGTCAGTGTGGTCCCGCAAAAACACACGAGCCAAAAAATAAATGCCTAGGTCGGTGTATATTTCCCCGAAACGGGTCAGCTTAGAATTGTCAGTGTGGAATACGCTGCTGCCGACATACCAAATCCCCCAAACGATCATCAGCCGATCCAAGACATGTAAACTGCCGACGATGTGTTCCCGCTTCACAATCACCCGCAAAAGCCCCGCAAGCACGACCAGGCGAACAACCCCAAAGTGCAGCGTTCCAAGCTCCAACTCCTGTGAACGGGGGACACAGGTTGCCCCAATCAACAACGGAACCAAGCCCCAACGCTGGGGCACCATATATGCCAGGCTGGGGACGATGACTGCACATATAAATCCAAGAACGCTCATTTGGGAAGAATCCACGGTTGCAGAACAAACGCCAATTCCATTCTCAAAGCATGGGTAGTTCGAGAAGCGGCTACTTCCGCATCCATTATTTCATGATTAATTCGCGGGCAGGCAAGACCAACACTTCACGTCGTCCTTAACTCTGAATCCAACGGATAATCCGGGTCAAACTGATTTCACAAAGTAAAAGATCAGGTTCTGCGGAATGGCATTACTTTCCGTAGCCAGTTGGAAGCCGGCGGCCGAAAACATACTAATAATGTCGTCCCGTGAAAAATCGTTCACCCAAGCCCGCTTGCGCCTGAATTCCAGATCCGGATTGTCCTCCAGCAGACAATATGAGATGACGCAGCGACTACATTTTTGGCCGATACAAGATACGAACCACTGGGCATCAACAATATACTCGAGCGTCCCGGAGACAAATGCGACATCAGCACTGTTCTGGGGGAATTGTTTCCGGTTAAAGTCACATACAATACTGCCGGCTCCCCGGTCCGTATAATCTACGGGATAATAGACATTATTCGGCAGGAACTGCCGCAGCCACATCCTCCCACAGCCCAGGTCCAGCACGCTTTCACCATCCCGTATGTGCTTGGCCATCTCTTTGATCCGAAGCGACCATGACGGGTCAAAATGTTCAATTTCCTGCCATGTGCGCTTCCCCAGCACCTTTCCGATGACTCTCCGAATCAATTTCATCAACGGTTTCATACAATGTTTGTAACGTTTCAGTTGTCAGCACAAACCGCCGCTTCCACCGCGCGCTGACACCTTTCTCGGAGAGCTTCGGCAAAGACAACATGCCGATCGGGGTTTTGCGGAGGGCGGTTCCAGTCGTAATCGCTTTTTGAAGAATGCTCGTCAAGATGGTTGACAAAGTCACGCACCCCTTCGAATCTCACATCCGTCCTGATCCCCCTTTTCAGAAGCACCACCGGCGTGCCCAATGCCAGACAGGGCAAGGCCACGTGCAGCCGGCTGGTAATGACGAAGGCGGCGGTCTTGTATCGGCGAAGCATTTCTTCCGCAAGGCTCATGCGGAGATTGTGACGTTTCACATCGAGCTTGTACCGGAGGAAAGGCATCACCGCACGGTTGTGATCCAGCTTATTGAAAACGCGAAAAGCGAGGTCATGCCCCTGCCACATCGATTTTCTTATTGTTCCCAAAGACCTGTCTGGAAAATCATGTGTCAATTGAACGGACCTTTGACGCAATTGCTGCGGCACCAGCGCGTGAAACAGATCTTCTTCGACATCCACGGCATAGATGATGTCCGTTCTTTCGCACTCCGGCCGGCGCAAGGTCAATGTGAGGCAACCAGAAAAGTAGGCTTCAACTCCAAGGCTCCTTAGTGCGTTTGCCGTCGCCGGGCTGCGACAGCCTATCGGCTCGTAGGTCTTGAAATACTCCCTAAATTCGGGCTTGATTAGCTCAATGGGGCGATGAGCGTAAAATGACACGAAAAGCGGCTGAATCTTTAGGGGTGGCGGCCAAACCCGCTGATGAGTGAACCAGCCATTTAAGATGACGAACAGGCGGGCACAGTCCATTGGCCAGTGAAGACGATCACGCTCCACGAGCCGGTCAACTCTCGGCAAAAATTGGGCAGCCGCAAGCGATTGGATTTCATCCCCGATGTTGAGGGACCAGCCATATGACAGGAGGCCGAATTGCGTTTTGTTTTGTCGATTGTTGCCCATTTGATCCTGTTTGCACGATTACGTTAATGTTTATTACTCACGTCAAATCAACAACCTCCCGATAGACCTGAAGGAGCTTTTGGCCCGCCGCGTTCCAGGTTATGTCCCGTATCCCACTGAGGGATGTTTCGCGCAATTTGAAAAACAAATTCCGATCTTCGTGGAGCATGCTGATGTGCTTCGCCAGTTCAGCGACGTCGCCGGCCGGGTGCACCAAGGCGTTTTCCATATGTTTGCAGACTGCGCCCGCCGCATCGGAAACGAGCAAGACACACCCGCTTCCGCGCGCCTCATAGGTCACGAGCGCGCTGCCCTCTTCGAGGCTCGGCAGGACAAGCACATCGCTTTGCCGCATCAGTTCCGGCAGGTCATTGCGATGCCCCATGACTTTCACCCGGGGATGCGCCAGTTGCTGGGAAAGCACTTCGGCATATCCGGGGATGAAGGTTCCGGCGATGAGAAACGTGCCGTCCTTGCTCGCTGAAGACTGCGACCAAGCATTCAAAGCGTGATGTAATCCCTTCCGCGGAGCGCAACCACCGGCAAAGAGGAACGTCAGTCCCCCGTTCGTGGTATGCGGCACTGCGGCCGGGTAATACAGTTTGTCGTCGTAGCCGTACTGATGCCGGGCCAGTTTCGCATCCGGAAAGCCGCGTTCTCTGAATGTCCGCGCGACAAAATCGGAGGGACACAAAAGCTTGTTCGCCAAATCATATTCCTTGCTTTCCCGGGCAAGGATGGATGCGTTGAAGGCGTGTTCATGACCCGGCGGCATTGCGATGCCCAGGCGCTTGCATTCCTTCTGGACGACTTCATATGCAAAACAGGTGTGGGCATTGCACCGTTCCAGTACGGTGGGAATTCCAAGTTTGGCGGCGGTTTTGAGGGTCCGTAGCGCGCCCAGCGGCCAGGTGTGTATAATGTCAATCTGACCAGCCATTTTTTCTATTCGGCGGGAGACAAGCCAGTCGTGCAGTCGCGCGTAGGCCATTCTTCCGAGCAAACGACTTGGAAAACGAATCTTTCCACGAGCCAGAGTCGGCCGGACTTTTACATTGGCTGGCAGTGGACGCGATATGGCGGCGGAGAAAACGGTGACCTCCGCACCCGCAGCGGAAAGCCCATTCACCTGCTGCCAGGCAGTGTAACAAATCCTTTCCGCTCCGAGTTTGAGAGGAAAGCTGTACAGCACACGGATGGGCTTCCCGTTGGCGCCTCCCCGTTGGTTCATAATCCCCATGCTGCTTCCGTCCATATCAATCCTTGTGTTTTACCGAATCTCACTGGCAGATTCGTACGCCGGTGACTGACAAGGCACGCTCTCTGCGCCCGAATCGGGGCAGGCAGAATCGATGAATCGTTGATGCCACAATTCCAAGGCGAGAAGCGAGAAAACCTCCTTCGAGTAATTGCCATCACGGGAATTGGCGCGGAGCAGGCGACTGACTTCATCTCTTTTGAAGTAGCCGCGAGAGACCGCCCGTTCTGAAAGCAAAGTGTCCTCAATTCTCTTTCTAAGCTCGCCGCGCATCCATGACGCGTAAGGTACGGGGAAACCTGCTTTCTTCCGGTTTAAGATTTCCGGCGGGAGCACTTTGGCAAAGGCCGCTTTCAGCACCCGTTTGGTCTGCTTTCCCTTAACCTTGTACTCCGGAGGCAATGAGGCGGCAAACTCCAGGACTTTATGATCCAACAGCGGCACCCGCAATTCGAGTGAATTGGCCATTGTCATTTTGTCGGCCTTGATCAGCAAATCATCCGGCAGCCATGTCTTGGTGTCCACGTAAAGCATCTGGTTCAACAAGGGCTGGTTTTTTACCGCTTGCGTCAACCCCCCGATGAACCCGGCGGAGTCTGCCGAGGCGGTGCTTTCCAGAAAATCGACCGTGAAAAGACTTCGCGCCTGTCGATTGAAATAGAATGTGGGTCCCGAAGTCCGGCTAAAATAGTGATCCGCAAAGGAGTTTCCCAACGCTGCTCCGTATTGCTGCAATCGCCCTTCGCCGCAGAGCCGACCCGCCAGTGCGCTGATGGCGCCAGCCGACCTGGCAAAGGGCCCCACAGCCGAATTTATCCGGTCCAGTCGCAGCCTGTTCGGATAGTTGGAATATCCGGCAAAAGCTTCATCCCCCCCCTCGCCCGAAAGCAATACCTTGACGTGCTCCCGTGCCAGTTTGGAAATATAGTAAAGTGCCACGGCCGGGGGTTCGCAGACCGGCTCCTCCATATGCCAGACGTAAGACGGGAGAAAATTCCAGAAATCCTCTGACGAAACAGTGATCTCGTGGTGTTCCGTGCCAAATCGCTGCGCTGCCATCCGTGCATACGGCCTTTCATCCACCACTTGTCCGCCGTCAAAGCCGACGGTGAATGTCTGGATTTTCTTTTTGGTGCCTTCGACCGCAAAGCTCAATATTGCGGACGAATCAGTTCCACCGCTGAGCAGAATGCCCACCGGCACGTCGGCCATCATGTGGTCTTGCACGGTCTGGCCCAGCAGGGATCGCAGTTCATCAACTGTGTCCTCAAAACGCTTTGTCCAGCGATCCGTCGTGAATTGCAAGTCCCAGTATCGCGTGATTTTTACCTCACCGCGCTCAACGATGATGTAGTGGCCGGGCGACAATTTCTTTACCGATCGGAAAAGGGTGTCTTCGCCGGCTGGATAATAGAAGGAAAGGAATCGCCGGATGGCCGGGTTATAAATCTCACGCGGCACGGCCGGATCGGCCAGAATTGATTTAAGTTCGGACGCAAACCAGATCGCATCCGGGGTCTGGCAATAATACAGCGGTTTGATCCCAACCCGGTCGCGGGCCAGGAATAAACGCCCGCGGCCCTTGTCCCATATTGCGAAGGCAAACATGCCCTGCAGCTGTTGCAGACAATCTGTGCCACGTTCCTCGTAAAGGTGGATGATGACTTCGGTATCGGTGGTCGAACGAAACACATGTCCGTGCTGGATAAGTTGTTTTCGTAATTCCAGGTAATTGTAAATCTCACCATTAAACACGATCCATACGGTCCCGTCTTCGTTGCTCATGGGCTGGGCGCCACAACTGCTCAAATCAATGATTGACAGCCGGCAATGTCCCAGACCGATCGGGCCTGAAAGGTGCCGGCCCTGACCGTCGGGGCCGCGGTGCGCCGCCACCTGCAGCATCCGATCGATGAGCTCGCGCTCGACCGGTCGCCGGCCGTCCAGATACAGTTTTCCTGCGATTCCACACATGGGTGATATCACCTTTCAGTCGTCGATTACATTTGCCAGGACTCTACAAAAAGCCTCATTAGCCACTAAGGCCCCTGCTGGAGCAATACCCGATAAAATTGTTGCGGCGCATCGCCGACGGCATTGGTTTGACCGGTGATTGAGCCGATGGCCGTTATGTTCGTCGATACATCGATCCAATCGGCCCCAATCACCATATTAGTGGTATATTGCAATTGGTAGGTCGCACCTGCAACGGAGGTCCACATCACGGTGATGACGCGGTTGGTCAAGCCAACCGAAAAAATAACAGGCGTCGGCGCCATGATGTTTGCCGTCAACCCGGAGGGCTGGCTCAATAGGTAGTTGCCCGCGGCACTGCCCGTCAACGTCAATCCGCCCACCGTCACGCCAATGTTGTCGCCCACATCGGCGCTGGCAAAGCTTGCCGTGTATCCGTTGGTCGAAAGGGTCACGTTCGCCATGTCCGCCGGCAACACCCCGACCAAAACCACGTTGTTCGAGCTGATCGTCGCTGCCGCCGTCCCGTCATATGGCTTGTTGTTAGCCGTAATGCCCGAGGTGATGCTGACTCCCAACGCCCCGATGTTCGCCGTCAGTCCCACCGGCTGCGTCAGCGTGTAGTTCCCCGCGGCACTGCCCGTCAAGGCCAGGCCGCTGACCGTCACTCCTATGCCCGTCCCGGCATTGGTACTGACAAAGTTCGCCGCATAGCCATTCGTGGACAACCGCACGTTCGCTGTGTCTCCGGCCAGCACCCCGTTCAACACCACGTTGTTCGAACTGATCGTCGCCGTTGCCGTCCCGTCATACGGCTTGTTGTTCGCCGTTATGCCCGAAGTGATGCTGA
>PLAY01000014.1 GCA_003134375.1 Limisphaerales bacterium
ATCAAAGTTGGAACCGCCCTATGTGTGGGATTGATTCAACCTTTTCAGGGTTGATGGGATTTATGATTCGATTACCCAAGGTAGCTCGTTCCTCGCAACCTTGGGCTGATTGATTTCATCCCAATGGGATGACAATGGATCATCAGTGTTTCCAGGCCCGGTACCACTCGGTGGCGTCACTCCCGATCCCCATTTGGGCAAGCTGGCGCAGGTCCACCTCCAGAACTTCGAGCGTGCTGAACTCCAGTACGCGGTATTGGGGATCCGTCCAAACCCGCACCGTATGGCCCCAAAGTGTCTTTTCCGGCGGCAAGGTGAGGCGCATGCGGTGAATCAGGTTGATACCCGCCAGCGCCGCCGCCTCCGCCACCAGGTCGGTGCAGTTGTTGTTCCTCACGCCGAACTGGTCGTACTTCCGATGCGTCGCGTAATCATGGATCAGTTGATACCGTCGTTGGGTAATCGGCATTTTCCAGACGAACGTGGGGGGGCGCTTGGGCTTGCCGATCTGGAGTTGGCCATCGGACATCGTCTGCCACAAATAAGACATGGGATTGGGATCCCTAGCTTTAATCTTCTGAATCACTCCCTCATGGTAACGCAGTTTCTCCCGGCCGAAGTCGCCGATCAGGCCGAATTCCAGACGTTCCTGGGGACTTTCCAGGATGAGCCAGCCATGCCCCCACGGACGATTCCCAATTGAGGTGACCAGCGCCGGTCCGGTGCTGAAGTCCCAATCGAGAGCTTCGGTCAGGATATAAAGGTAATAGCCCTTGTCCCCCACGGGTGTTCCGGTGGCGGGATCCAGGTCGGCATCAGGGGCAAAGCGGCACGGCATCACGACCGGCTGGGCACTCCAGCCGTCGGGTTGCATCGGCACGTAGAGCCGGTGGTGGGCGCAACCGGTCGCAACCCCTGCCAGTAATATCATTACCACGAGGCGAAGCGCTCGATAGACTCGTTCGGTTACTTTCCTGTTCATTCGTTTTTTTCCATTTGGCCGTCGGCGACAGAACGGTCGGCTGTCACATCCCTGACTGATTCTGACAATCGAAATCACTCCTCTCAAGCAGAATGTCGGCTCAATCTCTGTGCCGCCGAATCCGGGATGCATTTTGAAAATCCGGTGTTCGATTATAAGGACTTTCTGAATATGCGATATCGCTTGTAGGGTCTTGCGCCCGCTTCCACGGCCAGGGTGTTGATGGCCTCATTGTCCTCCAGGGTCCAACCCATCTCCAAAGAACGGTATTTGTTCTTTTGCCGCACAACCTCAAAGATGTGGTGGAAGGCCAGCATGGGGATTCCCAATTGCCGGTACTTCTCCTTGATCCCGAACATCAAACACCGCAATCCGGTGATCTCCCGGCGATAGAGGAGCACCTTCAGCAAACCCAGCAGGCCGATCCGCCCGTTGAGACGCTTGAGCAACGGATTGATGTCGGGAAAGATGACGCAGACCGCCGCGGGTTCGTCCTCGTAATAGATGAAGAAAGCCAGGTCGGGATCCGCGAAGGGCATCACGCTCTTCTGAATGTCCCGCATCTCCTCATCGCTCAGCGGGACGAAGCCCCAGTTGGCGGACCAGGAGTCATTGTAGATCTCCTTGACCCGGGCAAACTCGGCGTCCGCATCCTTGAGACGAAAGGGGCGGATTTGGATGCCTTTTTTTCGGGCTATCCGTCCCGCCAGACTATTCATCCACTCGGGAAGCCGGGGATCGCCCTCAATCAGAAAGGCGACCAGGTCCTTCTCTTTGGCGAAACCGCACGACTCGACCAATCTGGAGTAGTACGGCGGATTGTAAGCCATCATCAACGCCGGCGGATAATCGAAGCCCTCGATGAGCAGCCCGACCTCGTAATTGGTGGACGGGTTGAGCGGCCCCCTGACGAAAGCCATGCCCTTCCGGCGAGCCCACGTCTCCACGGCGGAAAAGAGGGCCGCGGCCGCCGCCGGATCATCAGCGCATTCGAAGAATCCCCAAATGCCCATCTGTTCGCCGTGGAACTCATTATAGCGACGATCGATGATGCCCGCGATCCGGCCCACTGCCTGCGAACCGCGCCGGGCCAGAAAAAGCTGGCGTTCGGCAGACGACCAGAAAGGGTGCCGGCGGGGATCCAGCAGCCGGCGAACCTCCTTCTTAAGTGGAGGAACCCATCGGGGGTACCCGGCATAAAGTTTCCAAGGGAGGGCGATGAAGTCCTTCAATTCCGAACCTCGTTCCACAACAACGATCTCGATGCCAGCTGTGAGCGTTCCGATTGAGACGGGCTTTTCCATATGACTGTCATCTCACGATCATCGTGGAGGACGGCTCTTCGAGCATATCTCCCGTTTGCGCAGTGCTGCAAGGCCAATTCGGGTGATGAATGAGTTTTGTCGCTGCCAAACCGCGCTCGCCGGTGAAAACATTTTCTCGATATTCCACTCGCATTTCATTTCAATACTCTGCGTATGGGCAAAGCAACCATCGGCAACAACATCAGCGCCAAGCCATGAGCACGCCCCAATCACGATTTCTTTATATCTTCCTCGACGAGGCTGGAAATCTGGATTTCTCGCGCAACGGCACGAAATATTTTGTGCTGGGCGGCATCACCAAGGAGCGTCCGTTCCATGCTTACAAGGAGCTGACGGAATTCAAATACAATCAGGTGGAGCGCGGCACAGCGCTGGAATATTTCCACGCCTCGGAGAACGCCCAGGCGGTGCGCAACGGCGTGTTCGACATCATCGAAAAGAATTTGGCCGGGGTGGCGGTGGACGCCATCATCGTGGAAAAACAAAAGGTGGCGGCGACGTTGCGCGCCGAGGAGCAGTTTATCCCAAAAGTGCTTGGCACGTTGCTGCGGGAGATTCTCCAACATTATCCGCTGGCCGAATTTGCCGAGGTGATCGTGTTTACGGACAGCCTGCCGGTTCAGCGCAAGCGCGGCGCGGTGGAAAAGGGCGTGAAGATGACGCTCGCGGCCATGCTTCCGTCCACCGTGCGGTATCGCGTGCTGCATCATGCGTCGAAGTCAAATATGGATTTGCAGATCGCGGATTATTGCACTTGGGCGGTTTATCGGAAATGGAATGGGCAGGATGCCCGCTCGTTTCAACGCGTGCGGGCGGCAGTGCGCCGCGAGTGGGATGTGTTGCAAACCGGAACGGGATTCCCTGACTGAAAAAATGAAGACCGGAAAAAATGACCGCCCCGGCTACTCTTGCGAGAGAACCCAATGGGTTCTTGTCACCGGGGCGGAACCTTTAAATTATCCGGCCCCACCCAACCTACATGAATCTCTGACGCATAACGTCAGGCTTCGGTTGAAGCAGAACCAATGAGACTATCGGTTGTAAGACAAAAGACAACAAGCAAAAAATGAGAAACATTGCGAAACATTGCGAATCAAGCCCTTCTGAGCCGGATTGTCGTGTCTGGAAAGGGTCGGTCCTAGAATTTTAGCATTTTCAGCTTTCCCCTTCATCGCCGCGCCATTGCCGCTCGAAAAAATCCCGGTCAATCCGCACCGGCTCAATGCAACGCGCATCATCTGTTTTCGGGCTGTTCACCAGGTCGCTGACGGAATAAATCTTCAACGGCTCCTCCAGCGGATGACCGCGAAGGTTGTTTCTAAATTGAGAACCGCCTATCATCCCGATCGGAATTACGGTTGGTGATCGTTGCCTCCCGGCGGAGGTACGACAATAAAAATTATGGATGCAAAATCCGTGCTGGTTACCGGTGCCAGCGGCTTTATCGGACAGCACCTGGTGCGCCGGCTGATCGAGCGTGGCGACCGGGTGTCGTGCCTGGTGCGGGCCACGTCGCGCCTCGACGAACTGCGATCCTCAAGCGCCCAACTCATCGTGGGCGATGCGACCGATCGCGCCGGCATCGAACAAGCGCTGGCGAAGTCGCAGGCCGGCGTGGTGTTTCACCTGGCGGGCCTGGTGAAGGCGGTGCGGCCGGCCGATTTCGCACGCGTGAATGCGGGCGGCGTCGAATCCGTCGCGGCGGCCTGTGCCAACCGCGTCGAGCGGCCCGTGTTGATCGTCGTTTCCTCGCTGGCCGCCGCGGGGCCTTGCGCCGCCGGCCAACCTCGCGTGGAAGGCGATTCGCCGGCGCCCGTTTCCGCCTACGGTCGCAGCAAGTTGGCCGGCGAGCTGGCCGCAGCCAGACATGCCGGAGAAATGGAGATCACCATCGTGCGTCCGCCAATCGTCTTCGGCCCCGGCGACCGGGGTGTGCTGGAAATGTTCCGGCCGATCGCACGAAGGGGAATTCACGTCGTGCCCGGCCGGCAGGAACGACGCGTTTCGCTGATCCACGTGGCCGACCTGGTCGCGCTCCTGCTCCTGGCCGCCGGAAAAGGCGAGCGTCTGCGCCCCGATGGAGCGCCGGGTCAAGGCATCTACTTCATTGCGGCTCAGGAAGACCTTACGTACGCTGAACTCGGACAGGCCATGGCGACAGCCTTGGGAAGGAATCGTACGACCGTGGTGCGCCTGCCCGGGCCGTTAATGCGGCTGATCGGACTTTGCGGCGACGCGCTGGGGCGCGTGCGACAACGTCCCGGTTGGGTGAACAGCGACAAGATGGCCGAAGCCTTGGCCGGGTCGTGGACGTGCTCATCCGCCAAAGCCCGCGGGCAGTTGGGTTGGTCGCCCGCAGCCACGTTGGCCGATCGCCTGCGCGAAACGGCCCAATGGTATCGCCAGGCGGGATGGCTCTGAGTTGGCACCAAGGAGGAACGACGGCATGATTTTCAATATTGGTGACAAGGCGACCAGGCTGCTCCTGCGGCTGGCCAGGACGCCCCTGCTCTTCTATCCGCACTACAAGTATCACCTCCCGCTGCCGACCGTGATGATGATCGAGAACACGAATCTCTGTAATGCCGAGTGCGTCATGTGCCCCCGGGAGCTGCTCTCACGGAAGCGCGGCTTCATGGACTTCGGCCTGTTCGAGAAGATCATCCGGGAAGTGTCCGGCCTGAAGCGCAAGCCCGTCACGCACCTGCACGGGTTCGGGGAGCCGATGCTGGACAAGCTGCTGCCCGAGCGGATCCGGCTCGCCAAGGCCTGCGGGATCAAGCACACGTACATTGTGTCGAACGCGTCCCTGTTGGCTCCCGAAATGTCCCGGCAGATCATCGCCGCGGGGCTGGACAAGATGAAGATCAGCTTCTATGGGACGGATGAGGAATCGTACAAACACACCATGAAACGGCTGGACTTCAAGGTCACCTTTCAGAACATCAAGGACTTCCTGCGGATCCGGAAGGAGATGAAGCGCCGGCACCCGCGCCTGATCCTTCAATACCTCCCGACCGAAACGAACCAGGCCCGGACGGATGAGTTCCGGGCCTTGTGGGAACCCTTGATTGACAAACCGGCGGGGGATTGTTTGAACGTCGCGACCTTGCACAACTATGGAGGCGGGCGGGCCTACAACCGGATGCGGAAGAAGATCGTGTCCGTCTGCTACTTCCCCTGGACAAGCATGTCGGTGCTCTGGGATGGCCGGGTCGTGACCTGCTGCATGGACTCCAACGGTATTCAGGTCCTCGGGGATCTCAACTCCCAGACCGTCAAGGAAGTGTGGCTGAGCCCGGTGTTGACTGGCGTGCGGGACGATTTCAGGAAGCTCCGGTACGATGCCTATCCGGTCTGCCAATCCTGCGACTGGGTCCTTCGGCGTTGAGTGTGACCGCCGGAGGTGCAGAGTAGCCGGGACTCCTTGCTGTCCAAGCTATCTTTTATGCCAATCAGCGAGGCGGCGATTTCAGTTCAGCGCGCACAAAACCTACAACCCGGGCGTGGGAGTCATCTTCTCCGGAAGAGACCAGCGTCACACGAACCGTTGTGCCCGCAGGGCCGTGAATCAAAGCAACCGCTTGTGCGAGCTGCCCGCCGTGAACCGGGACAGCCGGCCCGGTGTCCTGGGCAACGGCGATGATCCGGTCACCGACGTGGATGTCCTTTTGAGCGGCTGCGGGCAAACCCGGAACAATCTCTTGGATGATGATGTTATCCCTGTCCACCCTCAACTCGACGCCGATGAGGCCTTCGAGGACATAGTTCTGGAGAACGGTCGTATTTACGACATCATGCCACTGGTAAATAGTGCTTTGCGTCGGTCCGGAGTCGCCCGGGTTTCCAATCGGATTGATGGGCCTGTCTATGACCATTTTCATGTCATCGTTCGCGGTGGTCTCAATGATCATCCCCAGTTCCGGGTCGAACCAGGACACACCCGAAGAGGTGCCCTCGAAGCTGGAAACAGATGTTCCCGCTGGATTTGAATTTGGATCGGGTTTGGTTTTGACGGTGGATTGAAACTCCAGGCGGGCGCAGTTGCGTTTCCAGTGCTGTTCCAAGTTTTGAAAAGTAACCGTATAATCCCTGCTCACCGTGCCGAAGGGGCTCATGGCCATCTCCATCTGAAACGGCCACGTATCGCCCGGTTGCACCGCCTTGGGCGGCAGGCAACGGTCCAGCCCGCTAATCATCTGCTTGAGATAACCCTCGCCAAACTGGAGCTTGGAGAGCGCGGAAGCCTCCGCCGACGCGCCGGACGACAGCCGTTTCTCCAGTTCATCAACGCCTTCCATTCGCTCGACCTCGTTGCTGGCATTCAGGAAATACCGGATTTTGGCGCCGATAACTTTGCCATATAGATCGGTCAGCAAATTCGTCCCGGGTGCCGGTGATTTTTGGGTCGAATCGTAATCCAGCACCGTCTCGCCTCCCAGGGCAATCCGATACCGGATGCTGAGGAACTCCAGTTCCACTTCATGTCCACCTCCGGGCGTTGCTTTCAACACCGTCAACCCGAATTTCTTTTCCACGGTCGTGTACTCCTTCTGGGAATCGGGCTGGCCCGGGGTGAGATGCTCGCCGTTTCTTTTCATTTCCACGTCGAACACAACGCGCTCACCCACCGGCGGCCATTTCAATTTCAACTCTACCGGGCCGGCCGGCGGCGTGACCGTGGAGGACTGCACGCTGGCGGCGCTCTGGCTGTCGGCGGCAGTTGTTTCCTGGCGCAAAACCTCCGCTTTGCCGCGCTTTAACCCTTTGGCACGAACAGTCAGATTGGAGAACGTGCCATCGCTCGGCAAGCCCGGATCACCATAGACTCGAACCCCGATGAAACCGGAGGCGAAGGTCGAATCGTTGGTCTTCAAAACCGTGATGTCGTTCCAACGAACCTCAATGTGCGGACCCTTGGCAACCACGGTGAGTTTTGCCGTCTGGGGCAGGCCTCGTCTTGTGAATGTGGCGACGTCTGATTCATCCCCGGATATTCTTTTTCTCAATTGAATGTGGCTGCCGTTGCCCGCGGCCCAGGGGGTGCCATCGGGCGCGAAGCAGACGACGTAGCCATTATCGGCATCCTGCATGCGGAACACCAGGTCGGCGTCGCGGTTGGTCGTATTGACAATTGCCGAAATTGTGACGTCGCCATATTGTCGCGTGGAAGCTAGGATGCTGTCGCCCGTGGTGGTATGCCCGGTGATGGCGTGATCGGTCCAATTCCATTGATCGGTGTCGCCCTTCAAAACCGACCAGTCTCTGGGGATACCCTGAATGCGAATGGTCTCGTCTGGATTGTAGAGAAGGATGGCCGCCATTCCCACCACCAGCAATACACAGGCGCTGACGATGATTGCCGCTTTTGCTGCTGTCGATTTCATAGTTTTCGCTGCTCCTTTTTCTGGAGTTGAGCCGCCGGCCGCCGGTGATGACAACCGCGGAGGTTCAGGCGATTGAACAATCGTTTCCACCATCGTCTTGACTTCGCTGACCTGCTGGAAGCGGAGCTCGGGCTTCTGCTGTAATGCGCGCAGGACAACTGCATCCAGGCGCACGTCAATTTGAACTTTCGCCGATGGCGGTTCGATGCGTTTGCCGGGCAATTCGCCAGTGAGCATTTCGTAGAAAACGACGCCGAGCGAATAAATGTCGGCCCGGTTGTCCACGCGCTGCGGATCGGTCTTCTGTTCGGGTGCGCTGTAATTAGGTGTGCCAACGGCAGTTTGCGTGGGGTTTTCCGGCGCGGAGGCTCCGCCGCCTTTGCCGGTGGCGTCCGCCGCTCCCAGCATTTTGGCAATGCCGAAATCGGCGACCTTCACGCGGCCGTCTTTGTCGAGCAGCAGGTTCTCCGGTTTGATGTCACGGTGGACAATGCCCCGGTCGTGGGCCAGTTGCAGCGCGTCGCACAGCGGCGGCACGATGGCCAGCGCCTCTTCCGGCGTGAACTTTCGCATGCGCAAGAGCTGGCGAAGATTGAGGCCGTCCACAAATTCCATGAGCAGAAAATAAAACCCGCCCGCCTGGCCGAAGTCATAAATGGTGACAATGTTCGGATGGCTCAGCGCGGCGAGCGCCTGCGCCTCGCGCGTGAAACGTTCGGCAAACTGAGCGTCGCGCACGCGCTCCGGCGCCAACAGTTTCAATGCGACGATGCGGTTCAGGGTTTTTTGCCGCGCCTTGTACACCACGCCCATGCCGCCGCGGCCGAGGCATGCGAGGATTTCAAGCTGCGGGAAAAATGGCGCAAGCTCCTCCGGCGCGAGCGTTTTCCGCGCGGCGGTCGGCTCCGCGCCTCCTTGCGTAGGCGCCATCGCCTCAGCCATCAGGCAGCGTGGGCACAGGCCGGCCGTGGCGGTCGAAGGCAGCGCCGCGCCGCACTTGGGGCAGGAGTTCGAAGATGCCGTTGATTCGCTCATACAGTGTCCTGACGTGACGGTGTGGTTTGGTTACCAGGATTCTTTCTCAACTTCCCAGTGCGGCGAACAGAGCGCGCATCTCCGCCTCGACCAGGCCGGGGTCGTCGAGCGTGCCGGCCACTTCCGCCTTCAGCAACTGGCGAAAGCGCCGCTTCAACCGATGCACCGCGACTTTCAGCGCATTCGCGTTCATGCCGCAACTGGCCGCCAGCGCCGCCTGGTCGCCACGCGCGGCATCGCCGGTGAGCCACGGTTTGACTTGCTCGAAAAAATCCGCGCGCCCTTCAGCGACGCATTCGCGCCGGAGCGCTTCCAGCGCGTGCGCCACCACCGTCAGCGCCCATTGCCGGTCGAAAGCGGCGTCAGGCGACAACACACCCGCATCCGGCACCGAACGAGCTTCGGTTTCATTGAGCGAAAGGTTTTCCACCCCGCCGCCGCGTTTAAGCCGCTGCAACGCCTCGCGTTGATGTGAGAGAAAGTGCTTCACCGCACCGAGCAGATAGGAACGAAACCGCCCGCGCTCCTGCTCGGCGCGGGCGATGGCCCCACCCGCCAGCATGTGTGCGAAGAAGTCATGCGCGAGTTCGCGCGCCGCGTCCGCATTCTGCAACTCGTAGCGGAGAAATGCGGCCACCGGTTCGTAGTAAGCGTTGCACAATTCGGCCAGGGCGCGGCGGCCCTCCGGCGAGTCGGCTTTCGCCCGGCTGACCTGCGTCCACCGCGTCGTTCGAAAATCCTCGCCCGGTGATTCCTGCAGGGGATGGCACGGTGTCGGTTGTGTCGGTTCAGCGCTCATCAGAATCTGGACAAATCATGCCACAGGTGCCTGACGTGCTGGAAGGGAAACGTTACCGCTTTTCCGGTCACACCCGCGACACCGAAACAGAATCCAACTGCGATCACGTCTTCTTTCCAAAACCTTTCAAAACACCGCCGCCTGCCTTCGATCGCACCGACCGGGCCCCATGTCTGATGCCGAAAACCAAACGTGCCCACTCAGACGCATACTCCCAATCACTTCTCTTCGAGCAACTGGCGGCAGACCTTCGCGATGTTGAGAGCCGCCGAGCCGTTCTGAACCGGCGTCAGCCGGCGCAATTCGTCCATGTCGAAGTCCGAGTGGGTTTCCTTGCCCAGCGCCAGCCCGACAAAGGCCGTCGATGAATATCGTGTGATCAGGACGTCGCAATTCGCGATCATCTCTTCGGCGCTTCCCGTCGTAAACACCGTGGCTCCCGGCGCGTACCGGGAGATTTCCCGGGTCGCGCGCCTTGCGTTTTCGTTCGGGTGAAGCTTGAAGATGAGTTGCCGGCCGCCGGCGATGGCGACGGCCTGGCGGATGAACGCCTCGCGGTCCTCGCCCCGAAACACCTCCCGCAGCGGCGACGTGCAGACCAGCACGTAGTGGTGGTGGGGAAAGTTGTTGGCGCGATATCGCCCGCAGTCATCGAAATTGGGTATTCCCGTGACGACGATCTTGACGGCCCGCGCGCCTTTGCGGATGAAGAAGTCCCGATATCCCTCGCTGGCGACGCAGAATTTCCGGTAGGCGTCGCTCAGGCCCGTGGCCGCCGTGCCCGCCAGCCACAGGGGGAGAAAGCGAAATCGCGTGACCAGACGAAACGCAAAGGTTTCCGGGTCTGTAATGCCCTCCTGAACCAGGACGATCCGGTTGTCCCGGATGTTCTTCTGAACGTACACGTCCGAACAGGTGACCACCAGGTCGTAGGGCCCGTTCCTTCCCTGGTAATCAATGGGAAGGCCATGATCCTCCAGATACCGCCGGCAGCGTCCTGCGAGCTTGTGGCCGATGATCGTGAACTCCATCAACCCCAGTCGGCGCAGCAGCTCGTCAAAGCCGTCGCAGTAGTAGGGCGAGAAGGAGTGCTCATAATCCGAAAGCTGCCTGGAAATCTGGTGCATCTGCGTGGTCTGATTCATCGAGCCGCAGATGAACATGATTCGCTTCTTCATACGCACCTTGGACCATTGCCGACAGGTCTCGAAACGCCCCAGCCCTCATCCGGTGGTGTCGGTATCGTCTTCACCACGTAATCGCCGGTTCCATGAAGCGAGCCGCTCATATAATAACGCTCCCGGTTATCCTCGGCGGTCAAAGTGAAAATCGATTTGTCGTAAGGACGAACCCGTAACGACATCGGTACGCCCATCAGGTCGAGCAGGGTCGCGAAATTGTTGAGATGGGAAACCCTGATGCCGGGGGCGATGCCAGCGAAGAGCCTTTTCTTGCCATACCCCTCCCCGGACACGAGGAAATCGGGCACATCGACGATCTCCTGGTCGGGTTTCATATGGGTGTACACCTGCCCATGCTCGGCCAGTGTCTGGCCATGGTCCGATGTGTACAGGATGACATAATTCTGATTGGTCGTTTTGGAAACAAACTCCCGGAAGAATTCGTCCACCTGAAAGCGTATCCCGTTGTCATAGGTATTGACGAGCTTCTCACGTCCGGCCGCGCTGGGGTCAATGGATTGCAATGCTTTCATGACCGGCTTCCAGATCGTGGAAGCCACATCGTCCGGATAATTATTGCGATACTGGAAATGGAGGCCCTTCTTATTGACGAGAATGAAGAAGCCGTTTTCTTCATTCAAAAGAGTGCTGAGAAAGCGGGCAACGCCCAAATCCTTCGTGGTTTCAAGATCAATGTGGCGCTCCCGGAACGACTTGTCGGTCATCCACCGGTCCAGGGATCTCACGTGACCATCCCCGGCCGCTTTTATGAGCGAAGCAAGGCAGCCCCAATTGATGTCAATATAGATCGTTTGGTAGCCCATTTTCTTTGCGTAATCAAAGATGGTCGGGTTCTTTTCGGTTCGAAAATCGTGGTCGGGAAATGTGCTGTGACCGGTGATCAGATAGGCATTGCTGATGTGGGAAAAGGAACCAGCCGCGACACAAATGCCGAGATTCTTGAGGAGGCCCCGGGTTTCAAGGGATTGAAGGAACGGTGTGGTGGCGCGCGGGTAGCCATTCAGGCTGAGATTGCTGCCACGAACTGACTCATCGATGACATAGATGATGCTGTCGAGGGGCCGTTGGAAGACTTGAAAGGCCGGCAGGTCATCCCGCGGTCCATGATATTTGCGGAGGTTTTCAAACTTGCATGAAAGGGCTGCCCGCAGGAAGGAAGTCAGGGGATTCAGATGGAAGCTGCGTTCCGGCACATGGAAAAAGAGGGCGTAATTTGAAGCGAGGAGGTAGAGCGCCGGCAGGAGGCTGAGGGCGAGGGTTTCTCGGAAGGCGGACACAGAGGTGGTAAAGACCATTACGGACAGAACGAGCACGTAAGGGAGAGCATACAAGAAGACGAGCGGCTTGAAGAAGCTTAAGATGGCTGCGATCCGATGGTCTCCGCTGACGGTCAGGGCCAGAAACAGGTCGGTGCCGGTCATGAACTGGGATAGAGTCAACCAATAGGAGCATTGGACGATGACAATAAAAACAGAAAAAAGGAGGACGGCCGCGCGGAGAGGTCCCGGCAGCAGGATGATGAGATAGAAGAGGGCGACAACCTGTAGAAAGACCAGCGTGAAGGCGCCCAGGAACTTCATGATGCCGGCGACCGGGAGCGAATGCAGTGAAGCACGGTAATCGCGGAACCGCAAAATGGAATCTATAAGGACAGCGAGCGCCGCCGCAACCAGGGCGGTCAGGGCACGGGGATGGGGAGCTTGATGGATGACGTCAAGAAAGGACATTGCGATCACCGGCTCTCTTCCCATTTGGTGGCGATTATGCCGAGGACGAAGACCACGGCCGCGATGACCGCGATGACCGCGGCGTAGCCGAGCGCGGCCCGGTAATCAACGAACACCATGGACGCCCGCAGTCCCTCGTTCACGTAATACAAAGGCAGGAGCCGGGCGAACTGCTGCAGAAACCCCGGCATCATTTCGATGGGGAAAAAGGTGCCGGAGAGAAACATCATCGGGAACATGATGACGTTGGCCGCGGCGGCGGCGCTCTCCGCCTCCTTGACCACGCGGGTGAGGATCATCCCGATTCCCACAAACGTAAAAACCTCCAGCACGACGAACACCGGGAGCCAGCCGTTGATCCGCAGACTGACGTCGAACACGGCGCAGCTCACCAGCAATATCGTGGTCGTGGAGATCGCCGCCAGGATAAACTGGTATAGAACGTTCGACAATATCCAGTCGGTGCGGGTGATGGGCGTGGCGCACAGCTTCCGGATGATGCCTTTTTGCCGCAGCTCCGCGTTGATGTTCAGCACTCCGGACATGCTGGCCGTCATCACCGCCATCGCGATGATGCCCGGAACGAAGAATTCGATGAAACGATACTTCCTGGCGAGTATCGATGTCTGGACCGTCGTGATGAACGCAGGCTTCCCGGATAAATCCTGGTTTATCACGGCGAAGACCGAGTTCAGGATTTGCATCTTTGTGGACACCGAAGTGGAGCTGGGGTCGTAGACGTAGGTGAGGGTGACGGATGCGTTGGGATTGACGTCACCAATATGCTGGTCGAAGGATTTTTCATAGTCTTTGGGAATAATGAGGACAAGGTTCAGCTTGTGGCGCCTGGCGTATTCCGTGGCGTTGATGGCGGGGTCGACCTTGTTTATCTTGAACCTCCCGTTGAGCTTCAGGGTGTTGATAAGATGCGCCGAGGTGTTGCTCTGGTCGAGGTCCTGCACGTAAAGGTCGAACCTCACGTTGTCCTGCTTCATGAAAATCGTGCCGAATACGAGAATCAGGATGATCGGGAACGCGATCGTGAAGAACACCGCGGACTTCTCACGATAGAAACTTTTGATTCTCACCGTCAGATTGGCGGCGATGATGCGCGGACTCATTTCAGCGCCTCCTCCGCGGCTTCCTCGTTGAGCACCTCGCCCGTAAGCTTCAGGAAGACCTCCTCGAGGTTGGGCTTGCGAACATCCAAACTCAGCAGCGACGAGCCGGCGTCCTTGACGGCGTCGAGGATCTTCCGGACGTCGTCGGCGCGCTTGACCCTGACCTTGATGGAATGGGTGTTGTGGCGGACCGGATCAAAGCCCGTCTCCCGAACGATGGCGAACACGTTCGCATCGGCGGATCGCAGCGTAAGGCTCAGCTCATTGGCGCTGTTTTCCATGAGCTCGTCGGGGGAGCCGGTCGCGATGATCCTGCCTTTCGAGATGATGGCGACCGTGTCGGCCAGAAACTCCGCTTCCTCCATGTAGTGCGTGGTGAGAAACACGGTCTTCCCCTGCTGCTTGAGACCCCGCAGAACTTCCCACACCTCGCGCCGGGCGCGGGGGTCGAGCCCCGTGGTCGGCTCGTCGAGAAACACGATCTCGGGATCGTTCACGAGCGCAATCGCAATTCCCAGGCGCTGCTTCAACCCGCCGGAGAGGTGCTTGAATTGCTCGCGGCTCTTGTCCTTGAGGTTCGCCAACTCGATCAGGCCGTCAACATCGGTGGTTTTGCCGCCGAACAGCCGGGAGTAGTATTGGATGCTTTCCCGGACCGTCACCCGGTCGAATGAACTGAATCCCTGCGGAAGAACGCCGATGCGTTGGACGATGTCGCGCTTCTTTCTCGTTACGTCCATCCCCAGAACGCTCACCTTGCCCGATGTGGGCAGGCGGATGGTCTCGATGATCTCGACGGTGGTGGTTTTCCCGGCGCCGTTGGGACCCAGGAACGCAAACAACTCACCTTTCCTGACCGCGAACGATACGTCGTTGACCGCCAGCAACTCCCCGTAACGCTTCGTCAGTTTCTCGACTTCGATTACGTGTTCAGCACGGTTCGTCATGGATTGGCGGCTCATTTCCATTTCGCTGCAGTTTGGCCAGTTCGTCGGCCACGGCGCTGACGGTGGCGCGGATTTGCGCCTCGCTGTGATTCGTGGTGATGAAGAAACGCAGGCGGGCGGAGCGGTCGGGCACCGCCGGAGGCAGAATCGGCTGGACGTTGATGCCGCGATCGAACAAGGCGCGTGACAGCCGCAAGGTCTTGACCGAGTTTCCGACGATGACCGGGACCACGGGCGTGCCGGCCGACGAACCTGTGTCCAGGCGGCGCTCCCGGGCCAGTTTCAGGAACAGCGCCGCCAGCTCGCGCAGGCGGGCCACGCGCTGCGGCTCGCGCTGGAGAACCGTCAGGGCGGCCAGGGCCGCCGCGGCGATGGGCGGGGAGATGCCCACGCTGTAGACGAACCCAGGGGCGGTGTACTTGAGGTACTCGACGAGTTCGGCCGAACCGGCGATGTACCCGCCGCAACTGGCCAGCGACTTGGAGAGCGTGCCCATCCACAGATCGACGTCGGACCGGGCCACGCCCCAGTGCTCGCCGAGACCCCGGCCGGTCGCCCCCATGGTGCCCAGCGAGTGCGCTTCATCCACCAGCAGCAGCGTCTTGTGCTTCTTCCTCAGTTCCAGGAAGCGCGGTAGTTCAGGGAAGTCGCCATCCATGCTGTACACGCCCTCGATGGCAATCAGCACGCGGCGATAGCGGTGGCGCACTTCGGACAGCAGGGTGTCGAGGGCCTGCCAGTCGTTATGAGCAAAGGCGCGACGTGTGGCGCCGGCCAGCATGGCGCCCTGGACGATCGAGTTGTGGGCCAGAATGTCGTGGAGGATCAGATCGTCCGGCCCGAGCAGGTGGCCGATGGTCGTGACGTTGGTGGCGTGGCCGGAGACAAAGGCGATCGCGGCCGGGGTGGCCAGAAAGATGGCCAGGGCCTGCTCCAGATCACGATGCACCTGCTTCTCGCCGGAGACCAGGCGACTGGCGCCGGCGCTGGTGCCATAGCGATCGATCGCGGCCTTGGCGGCGGCGGCAACCTCCGGATCGTGGGCCAGGCCGACGAAGTCATAGACGCTGAAGTCAACGAGCGGGCGCCCCTCAATGCAGAGGGCGCTTCCGGCTCCACCCTGGTCAACGCGGAAATACGGGTTGTCGCCAACTGCGGCCTGCAACAGACGCTCTTGACGCTTCAACTCACCGTACTCAGGGAAGCGGACAAAATCGTAATATTCGGATGGAATCTGGCTGGCGGGAACATCGGGCCTGGGGCCATCAATCAGATGCTTCTGCACAGCCTGGACCAAGTCCTCCAGCGTCCGGGCCTGGCTGTACACCGTGTCGGGCAGACGGCCGGCGAAGGTCTTCTCCAACCTGGCCGCGAGCTCCAGACGCTGCAGCGAATCCAAGCCCAAGGCGGCAAGGGGTGTGTCCGGTGTCAAGTCGGGCAAAGCTGCGCCGGCCAGGGCGCGGGCGTGCTGGCGGACGGCGACCAGAGCGGCTTGCCAGGAGTGCGGGGCGGGATTCGCCTTGGAAGACCCCGCGTCTTCGGCGTCAGGGCCGGCATTGTCAGCCGGCAGGCCGTTGTGTTCGGCAAGGACCTTGAGTTCCCCGGCCAGGAAGGCCGTGCGACAGGCATGGCGCTGGATCTTGCCGCTGGAGGTCCTGGGAATCGTACCGCTGCGCACCAGCACGATCGCATCCAGGGCCAGCCCCTGATCATCGAGCACGGCCTGGTGAATCGCATCCAGCACCGGCGTCAAATCCTTCTCCCCGTTACGAACCGCCTCCTGCACCAGAACCAGGCGCTGGCAGCCGTGATCGTCCGCGACGAAAGCGGCACCGTAGCCGGATTCCAGCAGCGGGTGGCTGCTGCGGGCGGTGGCCTCGATATCCTGCGGATAACGGTTCAGGCCGCGGATGATAATCAGGTCGTCCAGCCGGCCGGTGACGTAGAGTTGGCCCTCGCGCATGAAGCCCAGGTCGCCGGTCCGCAGGAACGGGCCTGCGCCCGTGTCGCTCAGGCGGGCGTCGAAGGAACGGCGGGTCTGGCCGGGCTTGTGCCAGTAACCCTGACCGACCGACGTGCCGGCAACCCAGATTTCCCCCACGCGACCGGAGGCGGCCTCCGCGCGGTTGTGCGGGTCAACGATCACCACGCGTAGATCGCCAACGGGCGATCCGCAGGCCACCAGGCGGCGGGCCTGCGGCGCATCATTGGGCACGGGCTCGACGCGGTTCCTGGTCAGTGCCGGGTCGTGGAAGGCCCCGACGGTCGCGCCGCTGTCGCGCTTGGAGCCGCTGACGATGAGCGTTGCCTCCGCCAAACCGTAGCAGGGATAAAAGGCGCCGGGTTTGAAGCCGCAGGGGGCGAACGCGGCGGCAAAGCGTTCGAGCGTTCCAGGCTCAATGGGTTCGGCGCCGACGAAGGCCAGGGCCCAGGAGGAAAGGTCGAGGGTGGCACGCTGCTCGTCGGTGATTTTGCGGATACAAAGATCGTAGGCGAAGTTGGGCCCGCCGGAGATGGTAGCCCGATACTTGCTGATGGCGGCCAGCCAGGTGATGGGGTTTTGGAGGAACGTGGCCGGCGAGAGGGAAACGTTTGTCGCCCCGGTGAACACCGGGACCAGAACGCCGCCCACCAGCCCCATGTCATGGTACATGGGCAGCCAGAACACGCTGCTGTCCCCGGGCTGTACGCCGAAAGCCTGATGGATGGCGCGGATGTTGGCCATGAGGTTCGCGTGACTGACCATGACGCCCTTGGGCCGGCTGGTCGAGCCGGAGGTGTATTGGAGCATGGCCAGCGTGTCGGGAGCGATGGCCGGTTCCTGCCAGCGCCCGGCCAGGGCGTCGGGAATCTCGTCGGTGGCGAGCCACGAGAGCTGAGAGGAAGTGGCCGCTTGACCGTTTTTTTTCGCTTCCATCATGGCCTGGAACTGAGCCGCGCCCGAGGCGTTGCTCAGGGCGATGCGGGCCCCGGCATCAGCGGCGACAGCTTGGAAGCGCTCGAGCATGCGGTGGCGATGCGGCGGGTAGGTCGGCACCACTGTGCAACCCGCGTACAGGCAGCCGAAGAAAGCCGTAATGAAGTCGAGGCCGGGCGGATAGACCAACAGCACGCACTGGCCGGCAAAGCCCATGTCCTGCAAGCGAGCCGCGATGGCCCGGGCCCGCTGATCGAGTTGGGCGTAGGTCAGACTGGCGTGATCGGCCTGGCCGTTGAGCAGATGGATGCAGGCAGGTTGCCGCGGGCGTTCGTCGGCGTGGTCGCGCAGCACGCGGATCAGGTGGTCGGAAAGCTGATGCGGACCAGCGTGGGTATGGGCGTGAACCAACATTGTTTGGTTTCCTGGATAACTTTGACCCACGACCGGCGTGGGTCTTTGCTTGTTTTTAACCGCGGGCGAGTTTGTTTTCAAGGACTTTCCCAGCGCCCGGTCATGGCCGTGTGCATCTTGACAGTTC
>PLAY01000122.1 GCA_003134375.1 Limisphaerales bacterium
CCGCGAGAACCCGGCGCTGTTGGGTGACGGTATCGTCACGGGTTGGCCGGGGTGAGTGTCGTTTTTTGAAAAGCATTGCCGAAAACTTCCGTTCCTTGGCATCCCGCCACCGCCATTGTCACGCTCCATTCGTTCTTTGCGTCAAGCCCGACAGGCTGCTAGCCGAAATTCGGGGCTTGAGGCAAGAACCGGCAAATTTCGGTAGCGTCCTAATTTGAATTTTCAAAACCCGCTCTTTTGAAATCTCATTTTTGCGAATCTTCAAATTCTATTTGGGGTAATTGATAAATGAAAAACGCCATTTGTTCCTTGCTGTAAGCGTGCCACAAAAGGCTTAAAAGAATTTGAAGTCACTGGAACAAAAAGCATGTTTGCCGCAAGGGTGCTTTCAAGGTCAGTTGAACGAATAAATATCCAACGGTGTCATCGTTAACTGGAACTGCCATAGAAACTAGGGGTTGAACTGGATACGCGCGCCTTTATAGTA
The DNA here is from genome assembly GCA_003134375.1 of Limisphaerales bacterium. Lineage (GTDB taxonomy): Bacteria > Verrucomicrobiota > Verrucomicrobiia > Limisphaerales > UBA11358 > UBA11358. Next base: position 488 of record PLAY01000122.1, read on the forward strand.
AGTCGCGTTGACCAAGTCAATGGCAACCGCACCAATGCCAAACATGACCTTTACCACTGCTGAAATTGCAAAACACCTTGATGGTGAAGTGCTCGGCGATGCCACTGCAACGCTCACGGGCTTTGCTCACGCCACCAGCGCCAAACCCGGCGACCTGACGTTCGCCGAAAATGAGGACTATTTCGCCCTGGCCGAGCAAAGCGCGGCGACGGCGATCATCGCCGACAACCGTTTTAAATCCGCGAAGAAAATCCTGATCCGCGTGCCCAACGCCCGCATCGCGTTCGCCAAGGCCATGGCGCTGTTTTTTCCTGAAAAGAAATTCACCGCCGGAATTCACCCAACGGCCGTCATTGCGGCGAGCGCGAAGGTGGACGCCACCGCACACCTCGGACCGCATTGTGTCGTCGGCGAACGCGTGTGCATCGGCGCGCGGGCGGTCCTGCAGGCCGGCACTTGTGTCGGCGACAATTCGAAGCTCGGGGACGACGTGAACCTGTTTCCGAATGTCACCATTTATCCGGAAACGGAAATCGGCCGGGGCGTCCGCATTCACGCTGGCACGGTGGTTGGTTCGGACGGTTTCGGTTACGTGCAGGACGGCGGCGTTCACCGCAAGGTGCCGCAGATCGGCAACGTCATCATTGGCGACGACGTGGAAATCGGCGCGAACGTGACGATTGACCGCGGCGCGCTCGGTCCGACGGTCATTGGCAAGGGCACGAAAATTGACAACCTCGTCCAGATCGCGCACAACGTGGAAATCGGCGAAGGCTCCCTGATCATCTCGCAGGTGGGCATCTCCGGCAGTTGCAAGTTCGGCAAGTACGTCATCCTCGCCGGACAGGCCGGTTTTGCCGGACATTTGAAAATCGGCGATCATGTCACCGTCTCGGCGCAATCGGGTGTGATGACCGACATTCCGGACGGCGAAAAATGGCTGGGCTCGCCGGCGCAACCGGACAAACAGGCCAAACGCCAGTATATCGCCATCCAGCACCTGCCGGAACTGCTCAAGCGCGTCGCGGAGTTGGAAAAAAAACTTGGCGGGAAATCAGAATCCTGAAACCGGAATTGAAACCACGGATGGATGAGTAAAGATGAGCGGCCTGCCGTGCGAAGCTGAAAGCCTTTTACGCGAGCTTGCCGCGCGAGGCTGAAAGCCCTTTACGTGGACTCCAGGTTTCAGCGAGGAGCGAACCGGGCGATCGCCGTCCGCAGAGTATCGGCTTCGAAAGGTTTGACGATGAAGGAATCAACACCACCCAGGGGACAGTTCGAACTCGTCAGTTTTCCCGGAAAGGCGGTAATCATCACGACGGGCTGTTTGGGTGAACGTTTTTTGATCGCAGCCGCCAACTGATCGCCTTTCATGTCCGGCATAAAGTAGTCGGTGAAAACCATGTCGAACTTGCCGGGCTCAAACATGGCCAGCGCTTGGGGACCGCTTTCGGCCTCGTCAACGACATAACCGTCGTCTTCGAGAAGCATCTGAACGGTCTGGCGGACGAGAGGTTCGTCATCCACGACCAGTATGTGTCTTTGCTGACAAGTGCGTTCGTTCATCATTGCCGCCAAAACGCAATTTCCGTGCCAGTTCTTTTTTTACCGCCTAGCTTGGGTGTCGGCCATCGCTTTGGGGTATGTCGCCGTGTCCCGTTTCGGGATAACAAACGTTCCAGCGCCTGCCGGAACTGCTCAAGCGCGTCGCGAAGCTGGAAAAGCAATCCGGCAAGAAATCCGAACCCGGCAACAAGGCGTAAATCCGGAAGACTTAACGCAGAGACGCAGAGGACGCCGAGAACCGCAAAGAGAAATTAGACTCTGCGAAGCTCTGCGTTCTTTGCGCCTCTGCGTTGGGTTCGTCTCCTTCCGGCCAAAATAATTCAGTTGTCAGCACGCCAGCCACCGGCTCATTTTAACCCCATGACCCAGCCAGCCACTCCCTTGCTTACCGCTTTCTAAAACAAATTTAAGAGCGAGCGTTACCAATTGGTCGTCGCCAATCAGCATATACAATTTTGGGTTAAACCCTCGCTTTGATTGAACCGTTGATTCCATTTTATTTCAGCCAGTTGATTTTGATTTCCTTTTCGAGCACCTTGAATTCGTGGTCAGCCGTCACGAGTTCGGCTTTCTTGTTTTTGGCGAGCGCGGCGGCGAAGGCGTCGGCCAGTCCCAAGCCGTGTTCATTTTTCAAAAGTACGGCTGCTTCCGCCAACTCGCGGTCCACCGGCACGGCGTCCAGCGGCGTCGTGTGCTCAAACTGGCGCGCGGTGTCGTAGCCGGCCTTGCCGTGTTTGCGTTCCATCCGGTAAAGGACTTCGGCCCAGTTGACGGCGCTGATGAAGACGGGGCGGTCGGCCTCGGAAGCTTTGTGAAACAGGTCGCGCATTGTTTCCATGCCCGGTTCACCAAAGAACATGGCCAGCAGCGCGGAGGCGTCCAGCACTGTGGGTTTCACTTATTCTCCTTTTCGCGCTCGGCCCGGCGTTCCTCCAGGTGTTCCTGCACGACGGATTTTTCGCCGGGCTTCAGCTTGAAGATGCCGCAAAAGGAATCAATGTATTCGCGGGTGACGGGCTGAAAGATGATGCGGTCGCCCTCCTCCACAAAGTTGACGCGGGTGCCCGGCTTGATGCCGAACCGGCGCCGGATGCGTGAAGGAACGACCAACTGGCCTTTGGATGTAACGTAGGCGGTATTCATAACTTTTCTGTCATTCTGGAGAAAGGATGACATAAATCAAAATGTAAGGCAAGAACTATTTTGTAAGACTTATTCACAATGCCTTTTTTCTGCGTCTCTTCGTTGAAAGAATCCGCGTCAATCCGTGTCATCCGCAGTTCAACGGCTTTTTCATCTCCCGTTCGCGCAGCCAGGCGAAAATCACCGGCGTCACGATGAGGATGTGAATGAGGCTGCTCACCATGCCGCCGATGATGGGCGCGGCCAGCGGACGCATCACTTCCGCGCCCGGCCGCACGCTCCACATGATGGGCAGCAGGCTGGCAACGATGGTCACCACCGTCATCACCTTCGGGCGCAACCGCAACCGCGCGCCGTCCTTCACCGCCTGCAACAAATCGGCGCGGCCGAATTCCGCGCCGCGCTGGGCGCGTTTCTTTGCCACCGCCTCCTGCAAATAAACCACCATCACCACACCGGTCTGGATGGCCGTGCCGAACAGCGCAATGTAGCCGACCCACACGGCCACGCTGAAGTTGTAGCCGAGCAGCCATTGCAGGAAGACGCCGCCGGTGAGCGCGAACGGCACGGCCAGAATCACGTGCGCCGCCTAACCCGCGTTGAAGCCAACTTCGCTGACATCTTCAAGCTGACACCGGTTCGGCTTAGCTGCCGGACTTTTCCATCTCAACCGGTTTGAGACCACGCGAGCGCCACAGGAAAAATATCGCGGGATACACCAGCAACTCCATCAGCGTCGAGGTCACGACGCCGCCCACCATCGGCGTGGCGATGCGTTTCAACACGTCCGCGCCGGTGCCGTGGCTCCACAAAATCGGCGCCAAGCCGGCGATGATGACGCACGCGGTCATCGCCTTCGGACGGACGCGTTTGACGGCGCCGTGATAAATGGCGTCGCGCAAATCGGCGGCGTGGCGCATCAGCCCTTTTTTCTTCCATTCGTCGTAGGCGAGGTCGAGGTAGAGCAGCATCACCACGCCGGTTTCCGCGTCCAGCCCGGCCAGCGCGATGATGCCGACCCAGACGGCGACGCTGAGGTTGTAGTGCAGCAGGTAAATGATCCAAAACGCGCCGACGAGCGAGAACGGCACGGCGAGCATGACGATGGCGGTTTTGACCAGCGACCGCGTGTTGAGATAGATGATGAGCAGGATGATGAGCAACGTCAGCGGCACGACAATCATCAGCCGTTGCTGGGCGCGCAGCATGTATTCGTACTGGCCGCTCCAGAAAATGTTGTAGCCCGGCGGCAGCTTGATCGCGCCCCGGGCGATGGATTCGTTCACAGTGTGCATCGCCATCTGTACGTAGGTGCCCACGTCCACGCCGCGGATGTCCACATAAACCCAGTCGTTGGGCACCGCGCCTTCGGTTTTGATGGACATGGGGCCGTCCACGACTTTGATCGTGGCAAGTTCGCCCAGCGGAATCTGCGCGCCGGCGGGCGTGGAAACGACGATGTCGTGCCTGAGCGATTCCAAGTCCGAACGGAAATCGCGGTCGTAACGGAGATTGATGGTGTAGCGCTGCAATCCTTCGACGGTGGTGGTGAGCGGCATGCCGCCCAGCGCCACCGAGAGCACGTCCTGCACGTCGCCGATGGTCAAGCCGTAACGCGCGATGGCGTCGCGGTTGATTTCAAACTCGATGTAACGCCCGCCCATCACGCGCTCGGCGTAGGCGCTGGCGGTGCCGGGCACGGTGCGCACCACAGCCTCGACCTCGATGCCGATGCGCTCCAAGGTGGCCAGGTCCGGGCCGGCAATCTTGATGCCCACCGGCGTCTTGATGCCGGTGGAGAGCATGTCAATGCGCGTTCGGATGGGCATCGTCCAGGCATTGTTAAGACCGGGAATTTGCACGGCGTCGTTCATCGCGTCCGTCAATTCATCCGGCGTGCGGCGGCGATGCGCGATGACGCGGCCCTGGTCGTCCTTGATGTCCACCGCCGGCCACTCGGATTCCGGTTTCAACTGGATGGTCGTTTCGATCATGTCCATCGGCGCCGGATCGGTGGCGGTCTCGGCCCGCCCGGCTTTGCCGAACACGGTCTTCACCTCGGGAAACGATTTGATGATGCGGTCGGTGATCTGGAGGATTTGGCGCGCTTTGGTCACCGAAATTCCCGGGAAGGTCGTGGGCATGTAAAGCAAATCGCCTTCGTACAGCGGCGGCATGAATTCCGAGCCGATGTTTTGGCAGGGAAACAGTTTCCCAATCCACGTAGCCGCCGACGTCAGTCGGCGCAAACTTCCGTTTTCAGAATAATGCGCGGACTCACGTCCGCGGCTGCCAAGATTAGAAAGTGGATCCACCACCAGCCGGTTCCAGGGAAAGAAAACCCAGACCACAATCAACGCGGCGGTGATGACGACCCGCCAGCGCCATTTGATGACGAAATCAATCACCGGATGGTACGCCCAGATGCAAAAGCGGTTGATGGGATTCTTTTCCTCCTTCGGAATTTTACCGCGGATGAAGAAACCCATGAGAATGGGCGCGAGCGTAATGGAGAGCAGCGCCGCCGCGCCCATCGAATAGGTCTTGGTGAATGCCAGCGGCTTGAACAGCCGGCCTTCCTGCGCCTGGAGCGTGAACACGGGAATGAATGACACCGTGATGACCAGCAGCGAATAGAACAGCGTCGGGCCGACTTCCACCGCTGCGTCGCGGATGATTTCCCAGTGCGGTTTTTTGCCCCGGTCACGCTCCAAATGTTTGTGGGCGTTCTCGATCATGATGATGACCGCGTCCACCATCGCGCCCACGGCGATGGCGATGCCGCCCAGCGACATGATGTTCGAGCTGATGCCCTGGCCGAACATGACCATGAAGGCAATCAGCACGGCGATGGGCAGGATGATGATGGCCACCAGCGCGCTGCGCAGGTGCAGCAGGAACGCGAGGCAGACGAGCGCCACCACGAGACTTTCTTCCAGGAGTTTTTCTTCGAGCGTCTTGACCGCGCGGTCAATCAGCGCGCTGCGGTCATAAACCACCGTGTACTTCACGTCCGGCGGCAACGCCTTCATCGCCTGGTCGAGCCGCTGCTTGACCGCCTGAATGACCTGATTGGCATTCGCGCCATAGCGCCCCACGACAATGCCGCCGACGGTTTCGCCTTCACCGTTTTGTTCGGCGATGCCGCGCCGCATGTCGGGACCGAACTGCACCGTCGCCACGTCGCGCAGCAAAATGGGCACGCCATTCGGGCCGGAACCCACGGCCACCTTCCGCAAATCATCCAGGCTTTGCACGTAACCCTTCACGCGCAGGATGAATTCGCGCTCGGACAGTTCGAGCGAACGACCGCCCACTTCGCCGTTGCTGCGCTCGATGGCCATGCTCACGTCCTTCAACGACAGGTTGTAGGCGCGCAATTTTGTCGGGTCCACGGTCACCTGGTATTGCTTCACGAAGCCGCCGACCGACGCGACCTCGGACACGCCGTCCACGGCGGTGAGTTGATATTTCAGATACCAATCCTGATACGAACGCAGTTCGGCAAGATCGCGGTTGGTCGAATTGATGGAATACATGAAGGCCCAGCCGACGCCGGTGGCGTCCGGGCCGAGCGACGGCGTCACGCCCTTGGGCAATTGCCCGCTCAGGCCGCTGAGATATTCCAGCACGCGGCTGCGCGCCCAGTAGGGATCCGTGCCGTCCTCAAAAATGACATAGACGAACGAGAAGCCGTAAAACGAATAGCCGCGCACGGCCTTTTGGCGCGGCACGGACAGCATCTTGGTCGTGATGGGATAGGTAACCTGGTCTTCGACGATGTTGGGCGCCTGGCCCTCCCAACCGGTGTAAATGATGACCTGTGTGTCCGAGAGGTCAGGGATGGCGTCGAGCGGAATGTTCTTCACCGCGTAAACGCCGCCGAGCACCGCCGCCGCCGTGGCCAGCAGCACGACAAACTTGTTCTTCAGCGAAAAATCAATGACGCGTTGGAGCATATTTTTGGAATGACTGATAACGAAGCCCTAATGACTAAAGAATGACGAAGCTCGAATGACAAAAGTCACCTGGTCAAACGACTGGTTTTGGGGATTGGTCATTGGGAATTCTTTAGTCATTGGGATTTGGGAATTAGTCATTTATTCCCGACGTCGCTGGCTTGCGATTCATTGATGCGAGAATCCGGACGATTCGTTGGCGCCTCCATCACCGGAATCAATGTCATCCCGCACTTGGGACATTTGCCGGGTTTGTCCTCGTGAATGTAACTGTGCTCCGGCATCGGGCAGGTGTAGTAAAGAATCTTGCCGCCCGGCTGAAGTTGTTTGAGTTCATCGGGCGGCACCGGCACCAGCGTCATGCCGCAAATCGGGCATTTGCCGGGATGATCGTATTCGATGGAAACATGCTCCGGCATGGGGCAGACCCAGACCATCTTGTCCGCATTGGTCCCGGCCGGCACAGCATTGCTGCTGGTTGCACTGGCACTCGGGACTGCTGCCGCCGCCGTCGCTTCGCCCGGACTGTTCATTTTCTGGATGGCCTCGCGCAACTGGCTTTCCGAATCGAGCATGAACTGGCCCGAAGTGACAATCCGTTCGCCTTCGCTCAAACCGCCGAGCACCTGATCCAGGTCGTCTTGCGCCGGCTGCCCCAGCGCCACGGTGCGCGCCTCAAACTTTCCGCCGGGCAACGCAACGAAAACGGTGTTCTTCTCACCGCTGCGCAACACCGCCGAATCCGGCACCAGCAGGGCCGACGGCGCGAGGTCGGAAACCAGCTCCACCGTCGCGAACATGCCGGGCTTGAGAAAGTAGCCGGGGTTGTGAAACTCCATGCGCACCCGCGCCGTGCGCGTCTTTTCATCCACCGTCGGATAAACGTAGGTGACCCGCCCGCGGAATTTGCGGTCGGGCAGATACGACAGCGTCATCGTCGCCTCCTGGCCGAGCTGGACGGCGGACAAATCCTGCTCGTACACCTGCGCATAGACCCACACCACGCCGATGTCCGCCAGCCGGTAAAGCTTCATGCCGGCATCCACCATCTGGCCTTGAACGATGTTTTTTTCGACCACAAACCCGGCGATGGGCGCGCTGACGGTCAGCGTTTTGGTTGCCGTGCGTTTTTTTTCCAGTTCGGCGATTTGCGCGCCGGAGATGTCATAAAATTTCAATTTGGTCCGGGCGCTGTCGAGCAGCGCGCGGTCCTCGGCGGAAGGCGTGCCTGACACGGCGGACAGCGCCGCCAGATATTCCGTCTGCGCGCTGTACAGTTCCGGCGAATAAATCTCGAACAGCGGATCGCCCGGGTTCACCAGCGCCCCGGTGGCGTCCACGTACAATTTTTCAATCCAGCCCTTGTACTTGGTGGTCACGTCCGCCAGCGCGGTCTCGTCGTAATCCACGTTGGCCACGGTGCGGATCACGCGGCGCAACGGCCCGCGCGTGACCTCGGCGATACGGATGTTCATTGTCTGAATCGTCGCTGGATCAATGGCAATGGTCTGTGATTCGTTGGCCGCGTTTTCATAAACCGGCACCATATCCATGCCCATGCTGTCCTTGCCTGGTTGCGGACTGGTTTCGCCGGGGTTCATCGTGGATTTGTAGTAGGCGATTTTACGTTCACCCGGGGCGCCGGTCCCGGCCTGCTTCCGGATGGGCGTGAGTTTCATGCCGCAAATCGGGCAGTTGCCGGGATGGTCCTGGATGATCTGCGGGTGCATGCCGCAGGTGTAGAGCGTCTTGGTTTGCGTTGCGGCAGCGGTTTTGTCCGCCGACTTGGAACAACCGGCGAAAAACACACCCGCACTTACCGCGACAACAACGATCAAAACTGGAATGATTTTAATTTTGGATGTCATAAACCATGTAAAATCTCAGAAAGGTCGGAAGTGAGTTTGGCCAACCCGCTTTTGCCGTAGCGGCGCCTCGGCAGAGCGCCGCCATATTCAAAGCTTGAGAAAACGGCGCTCCGCCGAGACGCCGCTACGCCAAGGCTCGAAGTGGAACCGGATGCGGCTTTGAATTGGAGCACTCCTTGATTCATCGTGATTTTGTGGTTGTTTGTTCCGTCGGCAGCAGCGGCGCGTTGGCCGGCGGCACGCCGGCAACGAGCAACGACAGGTCCGAAAGCACCAGTTCGCGCTGGGTGCGCGCCTCGATTTCCGACAGCCGGAATTCCAGCAGCGTGCGCTCGGCGTCAATCAAATTGAAGAAATCCGTTTTACCTGAAAGATACGCCGAACGCGCGATTTCCAGCGACCGCTGCGCCTTGGGAATCAATTGTTCGCGCAACAGGTCGAGGTTGCGGTTGACTTCGCGGTAATCGAAACTTTTTCCTGCGAAATCCACGGTCAGATTGATCTGACCGGCCGTGAGCCGCGCCTGGGCGGCGTGTTTGCCGGCCTGCGCGGCGGCGATTTCGGCGGCGATTTTGTCGCGCCAGAGCGGCAGCGTCATTGTCGCCAATGGACGATACAACACCGGCGACATCTTCACGTCGGCCATGAGGCCGAGGCTGAAGTCGGGCACCCTGGCCTTGTAAGCCAGGTCGAGTGACGCCTGCGCCTGGCGCACTTCCGCTTCCAGCACCTTGAGCTGCGGATTGCGCGCGAACGCCGTGTCGAGAATCTGTTCCGGTGTCAAATCGAGTGTCGTGGCTTCAAAACGGCCGGGCAGGGGCGGGACGGGTTGGTCGCGCGTGAGTCCCAGCGCCGCCTTGAATTGCGCCTGTAGCGGAAAGCGCGAGTCTTCGAGATTGGCAATCTCCGTCTTCAGCCGGTCCTCCTCGATTTGGGCGCGGTACACGTCCTGCAATGTCGCCTGGCCGGTTTCGTTTTGCGCCCGCGCAATGCGTTCCAGTTCGGCCAGCAGTCGGAGCATTTCCCGGTCAACGCGGATTTTTTCTTCGAGGAACCAAAGCCGATAATAGCCCTGTTTGACGGCGTAGGCGGTCTGCAACGCCGCGCTCTCGAACGCGAAATATTTGCCCCGGCTGTCCGCCGCCGCCGCCCTGGCCTGCGCCCGCAATTTGCCCGGCCCGGGAAATTGTTGCATCAATCCCGGCATCACCGACGAAACGACGTCCACGATGTCCGCCTGAAAGGTCAGTTGCGGGTCGGGCAGCGACCGCGCCACGGTGATGTTTTCGACCGAAGCCGCCCAGTCGTAGTACGCCGCCTCGATTTGCGGCTGATTGAGCATGGCATAGGTGAGGAAATCGCCGAGGGACGAATTGGTGGTGAGGTCGGGCAACGCCGGTCGCCGGTCGTTGGGCCGGTAAGCCGCTTTCACCGTGCCAATCTGTTGGCGGGCCTCGCGTTCACCGTGCGTGGCGATGCCTTTGCAGCCGGTCAGCGCCAGCACGGCGAACCCAATCACCGCACCACCGAACCAGAACCGGCCTGTTTGTTTTAAATTCATTTGGAAAAAAATCAATCACGCAGAAACAAAACGACGGGAATGCCTGCCGCGTGCCTGCGTGGACACACTCCGGTCGTTCAGAGGGTAGAAGTCAGATGAGCCGGGCGCAATCCCGCGCGTAGAACGGTGCGCCGGATGCCGTCAACGGCGACACGAAGGCGGAAGAAGTCGAACCCGCTTCATTTTTGGGCAAAGCCCAAACCATCAGGGCCGGAGCCAGGAATGAAAATTGGTTTTGAATGCCGGAGGGCGAGGGAGCGGCGGGCACGGACTGCGAGCAAGGCGACGGTTGGGCGGCGCAGCAACTCATTTTGCCGCCGCAATGGCAGCAGGCATGGGCCGGTTGCCGGGAGCACTCCGGTAGCGCTGGCGCAGCCAGCAACTGCGCCCACACCAGCAACAGGCCGAATAGAATGGCGCCGAATCGTTTCACAAAATCATCCGCGCGTAAGGCAGCGGTTCAAATCACTTCTTGGGGGCCGCAGCGTCCTGGATTTTCTTCAGGTATTTGGCCGGGGCCTTGTCAAAATCCTTTTTGCATCCCGGGCAGCACAATTTGACCTCCTGGCCCTGATAGACAAAGACGTACGGTTTGCCCATGTCACCACCCAGTTTTTCACCGGACACGGGGCAGGTGGTCAGCTTGTCCGGTTTGGGCGGTGCATTTGTAGAGGTGTCGGCCCTGGCCGTGAACGCCAACGCAGTAACAGCCAGTGCCATGGCCATGAGTATTTTCAAAGTTTTCATAGTTAATATCAGCATAATGACAACTATTATACACCAGCCATCGAAAAACTCCTCAAAAAAGTTTTTGCGTGATTTTTCATCTGCCGGGGTAAGCCAGATACAACCAATCGGTGGCGCAATAAAGTGCCGCCAAAAAAAGAAAAAAACATGAAAACTCGAATCCTTCTCACGACCATCGGCGCAGCCGCCCTGACTGCGATAACCTTCAACGTCAATGCCGGCACCACCCTGCTTTCTCCTCGCGACGCGGGAAATCAGGTCAAGATCGCCCCCGGCGTCACGGCAGCCCAGCCGGCACTCGTGGCTCAAACCGTCTCACCGCGCGCGCTCGGCAACCAGACTGCCACCGTCGCCAGCGTCGCGAACGATGTGAATCCCGTCATGGAATGCCACAAGATGACCACCAGTCCCAAAGCCATCCAAGCCTGCGCCGCAAATCCCGCGGGCATGTCGGGATGCTGCAAGACCGCCATGGCCAATGATACGAAATAACTATCGATGTAGCGTCGTGCCTGCCGCGGTCACGCCGGAGCGGCGCTATGGCGCGCCGCGAAGGCGGATGGCTCGACCAAATTGGCACACAGCGCCGACACTACAACTCAGTCATCAACCGGGTTGTCCCGGCCTGAAAAACCAGTAAACTATGGGCGGCGGACAAAACCCTGCCGCCCCTGAAACCGATGAACAAAGAAAATATCAATCCTGCCGAAGCCAAACTCAGCACGCTGTTGCGCGCGTCGCGCGTGGCCCCGACGTTACCGCCGCGTTTCCAAGAAGGTGTTTGGCGGCGCATCGAGGAAGCCGCAGCCCCGGCCAAATCCAACGGCGGCATTACCTGGCTGGATGCGCTGGCGGCGCTGGTGTTGCGTCCGCGATTGGCGCTGGCCACCGCCGCCGTGTTGATCGTCGCAGGCGCGCTGCTGGGCGTGCGCGATGGCAATCAAATGGCGCACCAGGACGCCCAGGCGCGTTATCTCGCGGTGGTTGCCCCCAATTCACTGCGTTGATGGCATGAACCGTTCGCTCCTCATTTTGCTGGGAGTGCTGGCCCTGTGCGCCGCGCTGCTCGGCGGTTCCTATGCCGTGAGCCGGCGCGTTTGCCAGACCTGCATGTCTAAATCCGTCAGTGATCTCGACTGGTTGCAGCAGGAATTTCACCTGAGCGCCGCCGAGATGGCGCGCATTCAAAAACTGCATGAAGGCTATCTGCCGAAATGCGCCGAAATGTGTGCCAAAATCGCCGCCAAAAAATCGGAGCTTGAAACGGCGCTGGGCGGCACCACGAACGTCAATCCGATTGCCCAGCAAAAGCTGGCCGAGCTCGCCGCGCTCCGCGCCCAATGCCAGGCGCAGATGCTCCAGCATTTCACCGAAGTCAGCCAGACCATGCCGCCGGAGCAAGGCCGCCGTTACCTGGCCGAGATGCAACGCCTCACCCTCGGCCTGCACGAACAAACCATCGAACCATCCATGTCCGAATCCGCAGGCCATGAGCATCACAACCAATGATGCCCGCGACCGGGCGGACATGGAACGATTGGCCGCCAGCCAGGACGCGGCGCTCAACGATTTGATGGAGCGTTACGCGACGCCGGTGTTCCATTTTCTCTGCCGCATGGTCGGCAACGAGGACGACGCGAACGATCTGGCGCAGGAAACTTTTGTCCGCGTCTTCCGCGCCCACGCCAGTTTTCGACCGACCGAAAAATTTTCCACCTGGCTTTTCACCATCGCTGCGAACCTGGCGCGGAATCATTTCCGCTGGCGGTCGCGGCATCCAAACGTTTCGCTCGAAACTGAAACCGGGGAATCCGAACAAACCCTCGGCAACACGCTTTCCGCAAGTGACCTGGCACCGAACGAACAGGCGCTGGCCGCCGAACGCGCCGAAGCAGTGCGGTTCGCTGTCGGCAAACTGCCGGAAGATTTACGCGAGGCGGTTGTGCTGTGCGAATGGGAGGAACTCAGTGTGGCCGAGGCCGCGGCGATTTTGGAAACGACGCCAAAAGCTGTGGAATCAAGGCTCTATCGTGCGCGGCAGATTTTGCGGGAAAAGCTGAAGTCATGGCTGTGAGTGGTTGAATTTTGTCGGTAGCACCCGCGTCTCGCGGGTTGTTTCGGGCGTCACGCCCGAAACCATCTGCGGACACAGTTTGCCGTCGTTTATTCACGTCTTTTCCATCGTGTGCTTGCCGACGCAATTCGGCGGGACGCCGAATTGAACCCGCCGGAGGCGGGTGCTCCCGACAGCCATTCACATCCTTCGCGAAATTCGCCGACAACCAAAATTCCGGAGGGGCAAGCTCTGCGAGTCCCTGAAATCCTTTTGGACAAATTCAGGGCGTCGTGGAATTCCGCCCTCCGGAATTTGCTTCCGCCTCGAATTGCGCCAGTTCCGTCCCCGCCGTTTCCCATTCCGTGTTTGCCCCGGCCAGGCGATCGTGGACTTCCATCAGCTCACGGTTGATTTGCGTCGGCCGCCCGCCTGTCGTGTAGGTCTCTGGCTTCTCCAGTTCCGCCGTCAATTCCTTCTCGCGCGTTTCCAGCTCCGCGATTTCTTTTTCCAACGCGGTGATGCGTTTCTGGATTTCCTGCCGCTTGCGCGAACGCGCCTGCCGTTGCTCGGCTTCAATCCGTTTCTGCCCCTTGCGTGACTCGATAGGGCTGATCCCGCTTTGCGGGACCTGGACGCGCGGCAGCGCGTCCCTACCGCTTGAGGTTAGCGCGACGCGGGCGGATTGCGAGGTCTTGTCGAGGTAATACTGGTAGCCGCCGGTGAAATGCCGGAGCCGGCCGTTCTCGACACGCACGACGTGGTTCGCCAGCACGCGGATGAAATGCACGTCGTGACTGATGAAAATCAACGTGCCTTCGAACGGCTTCAGCGCCTCGATGAGCGCGTCCACGCTCGCCAGGTCGAGATGCGTCGTCGGCTCATCCATCAGCAGCAGGTTCGGCGGATCGAGCAGCAACTTCACGAGCGCGAGCCGGCTTTTCTCGCCGCCGCTCAATACACTCACCGGCTTGAACACGTCGTCGCCCCGGAACAAAAAGCTGCCGAGCACGGTGCGGACGAACTGCTCCGAGACGCGCTGCGGCGTGTCGAGCGCCTCCTGCAACACGGTGTGGTTGAGATTGAGCATGGCCGCGCGATGCTGCGCGAAGTAGCCGGACTTGGCGTTGTGCCCAAGCCGGCGTTCGCCTGCCTGCGGCTGCAACACGTCAGCCAGCAGTTTCAGCAGCGTGGATTTGCCTGCGCCGTTTGGTCCCACGAGTACAATGCGCTGCCCGCGCTCGGCTTCGAAATTTAGGTTGTCGTAAATCAATGGTGGCTGCGGCAAACGTGGCTGCGACGCCTCGTCGCAAAAAGGTGGCGGTGACGCCCCGTCACCATTTTTTTGCGGCGTTGTTGCCTCAACGCTGGAATCGCGCGACGAGGGCGTCGCTTCCACACTGTTGCGGCGGGGCGTCGCAGCTACGCCATACCCAAACTTCAGGTGCTTCAAGGTGATGACGCGATGACCGCTACGCTGCGGTTGCGGGAAACGGAAACCCACCGTCGGGCCCGGTCCGTCGGGCGTCTCCACCATGTCTTCCTTGAGCCGCTCGATCTGCTTGAGCTTGCTCTGTGCCTGCGCGGCCTTGGTGTTCTTGGCGCGAAACCGGTCCACGAACAGTTGCATCCGGTCAATCTCGCGCTGTTGCGCTTTCGCCGTGGCGACCAGTGTCACTTCCATCGCGGCGCGTTGTTCCAGGTATTCGTCGTAGTTGCCGGTGTAACGCAGCACGCGCGACGAGCGGATCTCGGCGACATGCGTGCAAAGTCGGTTGAGAAATTCACGGTCGTGCGAGATGAGCAGGATGGCACCGGGATAATTCCGCAGATATTCCTGGAACCAGAGGAGCGTTTCGAGGTCGAGATGATTCGTCGGTTCGTCGAGCATCAGCACGTCCGGCTCCTGCACGAGCAACCGCGCGAGGTGCGCGCGCATCACCCAGCCGCCGGAAAGCTCGCGCGCGGGCCGCATGAAATCCGACTGCTTGAAACCGAGGCTGGCGAGAATCTGTTTGGCCTTCGCGACGAACTGGCCGTCGTGCTCGTGGTCGTGCGGCACGGCGATGTCGAGGACGATTTCGTTGCTGGCGGGTTCGCTTTCCTGCGGCAGGTAACCGAACCGCGTGCCGCGAATGAACGTGACCTCGCCCGCGTCCGGCGATTCCTGGCCGAGGATGATTTTGAGCAGCGTGGATTTGCCCGCGCCATTCGGCCCGACCAGCCCAACGCGCTCGCCGGACAGGAGCGTGAGCGAGACGTCGTCAAACAACTGACGACCGCCAAAGGCCTTGCTGAGTCCGGCAACGGTGAGCATTGGATAACTTCAGGGTAGCACCCGCGTCTCGCGGGTTAAATTCGGCGTCCCGCCGAATTTCGCCGGGCGACTTGGCTGGTTGGTGGTTGTTTGATCATGGGAAAATGCATGGCGCACAGAGGTTTCCGGCGTGACGCCGAAAACGACAGGCCGGAGGCCTGTGCTACCGTAAAATTCGTGCGAATCCGTGAAATTCGTGTCTCATTTCGGCTTGAGTTGCGGGAACAGGATGACGTCGCGGATGCTTTCCTGGCCGAGCAGCATCATGCACAGGCGGTCAATGCCCATGCCCATGCCGCCCGCCGGGGGCATGCCGTGCTCGAGCGCGACCAGAAAATCCTCGTCCAGCTTCTGCTGCTCACCGCCGGCCTGATGTTCCAGCCGTTCGCGCTGCGCAATCGGGTCGTTCTGCTCGGTGTAGGCCGGCGCGATTTCCTGGCCGTTGATGCAGCACTCGAAAACTTCGACGGTATCTTTCAGGTCTTCGTAATCTGAATCGCCGGGCTTCACATTGGTAAGCTTGGCCAGCGGCACCAGTTCCTTCGGCAGATGCGTGACGAACGTGGGCTGGATGAGCGTCGGCTCGATATATTTCCCAAACACCGCGTTGGTAACTTCAAAGTCCTCGAAATCTTTTGCAATGTCTCCACCAAGTCCCAAATGTCCAACGGCAATGTTGCGACGTTCCTGCGGCGACAGCGCAAACCAATCATCAACTTCAGCCTTGTCACTGCACCATTCGCGAACAAGGTCTTTGTATTTCACACGACGCCATGGGGGAGTCAGATTGATTTCTTTTTTCTGACACAGATCAATCCACTCGAATGCTTTCACAACATGCGCCTTGTTAAATTTTTCCTCAATTCCATCGGGTCGCGTTTCTTTACATTTCATCCCTTCACAAAATTTGCCAACATAAGCGTCCCATGGTGTATTGGAAGCTTTAGCTATTTCCCAAGCAGGCTGCTGATTATGAGAATGGCAAATCTCCGATAATTGTTCCGTAATTTTTCCGAGTTCCTCTGCAAGCAATTCAAATTTCGGCAAAGACCGCAGTTGCTGATTAATTTCTCGCATGGTTTGTTCGCGAGATGAAATTACGCTGAAAACGGATGCGCGCCTTTCGTGAACAATTGTCAGCGTTCCCAAAACTTTCTGCGCCACGTGACAGACCAGGCCCTGCACCAGTTCCATCATGCTCTCGTAATCGCCGTAGGCTTCATACGCCTCTAGCATCGTGAATTCGGGATTGTGTTTGCGCGAAAGGCCTTCGTTGCGAAAGACGCGGCCAATCTCAAACACCTTGTCCACGCCGCCGACGAGCAGGCGCTTGAGATAGAGTTCCAGCGCGATGCGCAGATAAAAATTGCAGCCCAGCGCGTTGTGCTTGGTGACGAACGGTTGCGCCGCCGCGCCGCCGGGAATCGCCTGCATCATCGGCGTCTCCACCTCCACAAATCCGCGCGCGTGCATGAAATTCCGGATTTCGCGGATGATTTCGCTGCGCAGCAACAGCACGTCGCCGGGAGAACCTTTTTCAAACCCGGTCGTGGAAGTTCCCGGCGCGGCGGCTTTGCTCGCCATCAAATCCAGATAACGCTGCCGGTAGCGAATTTCCGTGTCTTCAAGTCCGTGCCACTTGGCTGGCGGCGGACGCAGGGCCTTGGCGAGGATGACGAAGCTGGTGATCTTGACGGAAATCTCGTTCGTCTTGGTCGTGAACATCGTGCCCTTCACGCCAATGAAATCCGCGAGGTCGAGATGCTGGAAAATGGCAAACTGCTCGTCGCCGAGGACGTTTTTCTGCGCGTAAATCTGCATTCGCCCGCTCTGGTCGCGAATGTCGAGGAACATGGATTTGCCCATGTCGCGGTGCGCGGTGATGCGGCCGGCGAGCGCGACTTCGCGGCCCTCGGTGTACTGTTCGCGCGCATGCCGGCAGGTTTCCGTGGGCGTGAACTTGTTTTTAAACGGGTCAATGCCCTTCGCCCGCAACGCGGCGAGCTTGGCCTTGCGCTGTTCGATGAGTGAATTCGTGTCGTCCATAAAAACTGGCGGCGGGGAATCAAACACGAATTGGGACTGGAATCCAAGAAGCAAAGTGGGCTGACATTGCCATGTGGAATTTACCGGTGCTCAATCACCGCATTCCGCATCCATGTCAGCCCACTACAAACAAGCTACGCCCGGTTTGGGAAAACGCAAGGGCGGGAAAACTGGAAATTAATGGCTGCCCACTCTTTCACATGCCACCACATCAGGTGCATTTTAATTTTTGGACAGCGCGGAAAACTCTCATTAGCACCGGGCTTCAGCCCGGTGATAATGGTCGAAAAAACGTCGGAAAGCCGTTTTAACAGCTTCGGTGTGCAGAAACCCGTTGAAACGGGTTTTATCCTCGTGACAACTGGTTTCACCCGGCTGAAGGCGGGTGCTAATGAGAGGCGCTCAAAAACTGATACTATTTTGCATTCAA
>PLAY01000073.1 GCA_003134375.1 Limisphaerales bacterium
TATTTACGGATAAGCTCTAAGATGTTACATCATGTTTTCTAACATGAGGACAGGCTGTAAATTATCTTCTGGCTCAAAGCTTTTCCAGTTCTTCCCGCAGTAATTTCGTCAACGGCTGAATGGTCTTCGCGCTGAATTCAAACCGGCAGCCCACCGCGTGAAACAACTTCGGTAACGGGTGCGAGCCACCAATCGCTTTGTTTCCCTCTCCCCGCCAAACGGGGAGAGGGTCAGGGCGAGGGGTTCGTTTTCCCTCCAAATTTAACTTTGCTCAAATCCGGCGGAATAAACTTATGTTCCCCGGCGTTTTTCATTATCCGAACACAGCCGGTTCGCCGTTGCAGCGCGTTCCAAATTTCCAGCAAACATCCGTCGCGATTTTTTTGCCATTGATGATTCCAGAACTCAAGGGTTTCAATGCCTTGCTCCGCCAGAAATTTTTCCCGCGCTTCATCCCGTTGAATTCCTTCCGGCAAACCATGTTGAAAGCCGTCGAGTTCGACATCCAACTTCGCGTCAGCGCAGTAAAAATCCAAGATATGTCCGCCAACTGTGTGCTGCCGTCGAAATTTGAAGCCGGCGAATTGTCGTCCTCGCAATGCCCGCCAAAGTTCTTTTTCTTCATCGGTTTGGTTGCGGCGCAACTGGCGGGCGATTTGTTTGAGGCTCACGCGGGAAGGATGCAAGTTGCAGGAAAAAATTCAAGCTCCTCACCCCACCCCTCTCCTCGTTTGGCGAGGAGAGGGTGACGAGCCGCCAGCGAGTTGCCCGCTTAGAGTTTCTTCAATTCTTCCCGCGCCAGTTGTATCAACGGCCTGATGGCTGCGGCATCAAATTGAAATTTACAGCCCGCCGCTTGAAACAATTCCGGCAACGGCCGGGAACCGCCGAGCGCGAGGGATTTTTTGTAATCGGCCAGCGCCTTCACCTTGTCGCGTTTTGAATTCGCCCAGACCTGCAGCGCGCCGAGCTGCGCGATGCCGTATTCGACGTAGTAAAACGGGTGGGTGAAAATGTGAAGCTGCCGGTGCCAGAGATTGGCCCGCGCCGCTTCGTACCCGCTCCAATCCACGTCGCCGCCGAAACGGTCCATCAATTCCAGCCACGCGGCGGCGCGTTCGGCGCGGCTGTGGCCGGGATGGGTGTAAATCCAGTGTTGAAAAGCATCCACCGTGGCAATCCACGGGAAAATTCCGATAATGCCTTCCAAGTGAACCCGCCGCGCGCGGTTGGCGTCGGCGGCGGAATAAAATTCCTCGATGAATTCGTTGCCGAGCAGTTCCATGCTCATCGAGGCAACCTCGCAGAATTCGATGGGCGGGCTGTTGCGATAGGTGTGCAAATCCTCGTCGCGCGCAGCCAGCGCATGAAACGCATGGCCCGCCTCGTGCAGAATTGTCTCCACATCGCGCTGCTGGCCGATGGCATTCATGAAAATGAACGGCACGCGCGCCTCGGCGAGGTTCTGTTGGTAGCCGCCCGGCGCCTTGCCTTTGCGATTGTCGAGGTCGAGCAGGCGCAGGTCCTGCATTTGCCGGAAACCACCCGCAAGTTCGCCGTCCAGCCGGTCGAAAATTTTCTGCGTACGCGAAACCATTTCGCCCACCTGCCCGAACGGTTTCAACGGCGGACGATTTTGCGGGTCAACCGCCAGGTCCCACGGACGCAGGTGGCCCGGATGCAATTTGTCGAGGCCCAGTTGGTGACGCCGGGCGGCTTGGAGTTCGCGCACGGCGGGCATGACTTCCCGGGCGACCGCATCGTGAAAACGCGTGCAATCTTCCGGCGTGTAATCGAACCGGCCGAGCCGGCGGAAGGCGTAATCGCGGTAATTTTTAAAACCGGCGTTCCGGGCGGTTCGCTCGCGGAGATCGATGAGTTGGTCGAAAATCTCGTCGAAATTGTCCACTTCCTGCAAGCGCCGTCGGGCCACCAGTTCCCAGGCTTCCTGCCGCAGCGCGCGGTTCGGCTCTTCCAGATAACGGCCCATTTGCACAAGCGTTTTTTCATCGCCGTGAAAGTTCACCGTGAGCGAGCCGGTCAATTTTTGGTATTGCTGGCAGAGCTTGGCGTCCCCGGTTTCGAGCGCCACGTTTTCCGGCCGGAATAGCTCGACGTGATTTTTCACATCGCGGTCGAAAACAAAATATCTATTTTCGGAGGGATGAGCTTCGCGAGTCCCATTATTATTTTCAGTTTGGGACTCGTGTAACTCGTCCCTCCGGCGGATATAAATTTTTTCGAGCGCGAACTGGCGCGGCTTGAGTTGCGGGTCAACGTTTTCTACGAAGTGCAGGTAGGCCTTTTCCGCCTCGGCATTGTCCGTATGGCAGGTCATCGCGATGTAACGGCGGGACGATTCCTCATCCAGCGCCGCGGCGAGTTCGCTCCAGTCGAGCAGCCAGCGTTCGAGGTCGGCGGCGGACTGGCATTGCGCGGCGCGGGTTTCCAACTGGTCGAACAGCGGCGCGATTTGCGGCCAGTCGCCGAGGTCAATGGTTGGCGGAACAAATTTGCGCGGCTTATACGCGGGCAATTTCCCAAACGGCAATAAATTCATGCGCGCAGAGGATAAACAAAGTCGCCGCGAGGGAAATGAATTTTGCGCCTTAAAACCTGGTTCTGACACCGCACGCGCGCACGACACACCAGCCGCGCAGGGATTCAAAAATCGCAAACAGTCCCGCCGCCACAAAAATCAGCCCCAGCCAGAGCCGGTAGTCCACAAGAACAATGCCCGCGATGAGACACAGCGTGCCGATGACGCCGCGGGCCATGCGGCCGCGGAAATTAAGGTTGGGCTTAAAGAACCGGCTCACGGTGAAAAGTTAGCACGATGCGTGCCGAAAACCAGCAAGTTCGTTGCCGGAGACTCTGGCCAGCGGCGTCCGGTTCCGGCATAATGACGGAGCGTGGATTTACTCAATGAACATTATCTCTGGGCGTCATGCATTTGGGGCGCGGTTGCCAGTGGTTATCTGATTTACGGCTGGCGCCAGCGGGCCACGATACCGTTTCTCGGCGGGGTGGTGATGACGGCCGCGTCCTTTTTCATCACCAGCGCGTTGCTGATGTCGCTGGCATGCATCGCGCTGATGTTCGCGGTTTACTGGCTGTTGAAACAGGGGTATTGATTCGTCCCAGCAGATGAAAATCGTCAATGGCCGCCACCTCGGCCTCGTTCTCGCGTCGCTGACGCTTGGTTCCTGCACCGTCAGGCACCATCCAGCCGCGACGCGGAATTTCCAACCGGTCGCGCCGGAACTGCAAACCAGCCGCCTGACGCTGCAAATTCCCGCGGCGGATGCCCGCTTCCGTTACGAAGGCCGGTTTGATTTTTCCAATTTGAATGCTCCGGTGATCATATGGCAGGCCAGCCGGATCAGCCTCGATTTCAAGGGCGACACACTCGGCCTGCTTTTTGACGACGCCAGGGGCCAGTGTTTTTTCAACGCGGAGGTGGACGGCTCGAACACGGTTGTCGAAGTCCGGGAAGGAAAACCGGCCCAGCCCACGACGCGGAACGGCTTCGGCCCCGGTCGTCATCACCTGGCGCTTTTCAAGCGCAGTGAAGCGAACGCCGGCACGGTCCGTTTTCGTGGCGTTGTGTTGGCGGCCGGTGAGAAAGCCTGGGCGCCACCGCCGCCGGCTTGCCGGCTCCGGATGGAATTTTTCGGCGATTCGATCACCGTCGGCGCTTGCAATGAAGATGGCGACACTGACCAATGGGACAATCGCCGCACGCACAACGCCGCCCTCAGTTTCGCCGCCCTGACGGCTGCCGCGTTCTCGGCCGATTATCGCAACATCGCCGTCAGCGGCATGGGCATTGCCACCGGCTGGGTTGACAAAAAGGCTGGCGCGGTCTGGGACAAAATCTATCCCAACCCCGCATCGCCGCGCGCCGATCTGACGCAATGGGTGCCGCAAGTCGTCTTTGTGAACTTTGGTGAAAACGACGATTCCTTTTCGAGAGCCCACGGACAGCCGTTTCCCGCAAACTACACTGATGGTTACATCGCGCTTGTCCACGCCATCCGCGCGGCATATCCGGCCGCTCATATCATGCTTCTGAGTGGCGGGATGTATGGCGGCGCGCAAAGCGAACCCTTGCGACAGGCCTGGGAAGCCGCCGTGACGCAACTCGAAGCCGCCGACCCGGCCATCAGTCACTTCGTGTTTGCGCACTGGACTCGGAACCATCCGCGCGTGGCCGACGATCGCGCCATGGCCGATGAGCTGATTGCCTGGTTGAAGCAGCAGCCCTTCATGCAAAGCTGCCTTGGCGGCTCGTAATTTGCAGCCGTGGACGAAACGAGGTCTGGTAGGGACATCGCGCTGCGATGTCCGGACGCCGCAGCGCGGCGTCCCTACCGTCTTCTCCGGGATGTCCTTCGCCCATCGGATGGGAGAAGGTGGCCGAAGGTCGGATGAGGGTAGAGGCTTCCCGATTTTGAAGCTTTCCGGCAGGTCGCGGAACAGGCCGGTCGTTCCCGGGCCAGGACCCCGGCCAGCCAATGTCTTGGAAAAAGCTGAAGGCTGAAGGCTAAAGGCTAAAACCGGAATGGTGCGGAAAGGGTGCAGATTCATAAACTTTAGAATTTAGCATTTAGCGTTCAGCATTTGTTCCCCGGCCAGATACAGCGGCCCGCCACGTGGCGACCTGTCCATCGAAGCTTCAGCGAAGTTGGAAGCTTTACGTGGACAATAACTGGTCGCCCGTTCAAATTCCCTGACCGGTTCGTAACGCTTTGCCTTTGCTGTTCTCGACTCTCGGCTCTCGACTCTCGCCTGTTGTTACTGTTTCATGCGCTCAATTTATTTCACGACATGGGACAAAGGCCGTCCAAGCTATCCTATAGCTTCTCATACTAACTTGCAATCAA